>JBILXT010000080.1:0-21665 GCA_044378235.1 Planctomycetaceae bacterium | reverse complement strand
TGCGAGTTTCCTACATCGATGGATTGGGTGCGACCGAAACTCTGACGTCGTCGCAATCATCCACGATTGGGGCGATCAATGATGCTCCGACGGGATTGCCTGCCATCTCTGGCACTCCTGAAGAAGATCGGCCGCTGACAGCCAACGTTTCCGGAATCGCTGACGCGGATGGACTCAACGCCTTCAGCTATCAATGGCTTCGCAACGGCTCCGCAATCAGTGGCGCTAATGCCGCCAGTTACACTCCGCGGGATGCGGATGTGGGAACTCAATTGAGCGTTCGAGTTTCCTGGACTGACGACCAGGGATTTCAGGAGTCGTTGACTTCGGCCGCAACCTCGCCGGTTGCGAATGTCAATGACACTGCCACGGGGCGACCGACGATCTCCGGAACTGCATTGGAAGGCCAGACACTCAGTGCCGTAACAGGCTCTATCGCGGACATCGATGGACTCGGGACATTTCAGTACCAATGGCTTCGGGACGGCGTTGATATAGCGGGAGCGAACTCGGCCAGCTATCAACTGGCTGACGGCGATGTTGATGCAAGAATCAGTGTGCGAGTTTCCTGGACAGACGGATACAACACTGTTGAATCCGTAACATCGCTGAACACTTCAAAGGTTGTGAATACCAACGACGCGCCAGTTGGTGAGCCAATGATTGTTGGCGTCGCCACAGAAGATGAAGTTCTTACGGCTGATGTTTCGGGCATCTCGGATATTGATGGGCTTGGAACATTCCGCTATCAGTGGCTTCGTGACGGAAACAATATCGCCGGTGCGACATCGTCCACTTATCGTCCGACCGATGCTGATGTAGACAGCCGCATTTCGGTTGAAGTCAGTTACACCGATGGTCATGGCCTCGACGAAGTGCTGACGTCGAATGAAACCACCAGAATCGTGGCCATCAACGATGCTCCGACTGGCCTGCCGACCATTTCTGGTTCTGCTGTCGAAGGCCAGACGTTGACAGCTCGAACGAACGCCGTTTCTGATGCCGATGGCATGGGCAGCATTCAGTATCAGTGGTTGAGAAACGGTTCTGCCATCTCAGGAGCAAACTCCGCCAGCTATACGACCGGTGATGCCGACGTCGGCACGAAAGTCAGCGTCGAGATTCGGTATACCGACAATCAGGGGACGCTGGAAACTCTAACGTCCGCTTCGACGGCCGCAATTGCCAACGTCAACGATGTGGCCACGGGACGTCCTGAGATTCAGGGGAACGCCGTCGAAGATCAAATCCTGACGGTCGACTTATCATCGCTTGCTGATAACGACGGACTTGGAGCGTTCCAGTTTCAATGGCTTCGAGATGGCGTCGCGATCTCCGGGGCGACCAGCGACTCGTATCAACTCGGCGATGCCGATGTTGATGCTCAGATTCGTGTGCGAATCACATACACCGATGCCCTGGGCTCCACGGAAGTTGTCACATCCACGGCGACCGATGCTGTTGAAAACATTAATGACGCCCTGACAGGGCAGGTTCTGCTTGTTGGCAATGGCGAACAGAATTCGACGTTGACCGCCGACACATCCGGTTTGCGCGACGACGATGGTGTTGGCACGTTGCAGTACCGCTGGTTCCGTAATGGCGACGAGATCGATGGTGTCACTTCGGCGTCATACGTTCTCACTCAGGACGATGTCAATTCTCAGATCAGTGTGCAGGTTGCCTACACGGACGATCATGGCACAGAGGAATCCATCGAGTCGGCGCCAACCGGACCAGTTTTGAATGTGAACGACACACCAGTGGGCCTGCCGTCGATTACGGGCATTACCACCGAAGACCAGACTCTGACAGCTAATACAGAAGCAATCTGGGACGATGACGGTCCAGGTGAGTATCGGTTGCAGTGGCTGAGAAATGGTGTCGCGATTAATGGTGCAGTTGATGCAACCTATCGTCTGTCCGATGATGATGTTGGGGCCCGGATCAGTCTGCGAGTCAGCTATGTCGACGCACTTGGTACGCCGGAACAACTGGAATCATTGCCGACGTCTTCGATTGCCAACGTCGAAGATGCTCCCACAGTGACGATCATCGAAAATCAGCAGATTGATCAATTGCGGGGCACGGGAGTTCTGCAGTTTCAGGTCTCTGACGTTGACACATCGTCGTTCTTTCTGGTTGTCACAGCGACTTCCAGTGACCTGAATGTGGTTCCCATTGAGAACATTATCCTCGGCGGAATCGGTCAGCATCGAACGATTGAGATCCTGCCGACGTCGACGGATTCGCAGGCTCAGACCGTGATCTCGGTGACGATCTCCGATGGCACCACATCGACAACGATGTCATTTACCGTCACAGCGCGCGGAGTATTGACACCAAACAACAATAGCGGAAACGGGAATAACAATTCCGGCAACGGCAACGGCCCGGGTTATGCCCGTGGCAACGAAGGGAGTCGGGACGAATTTAATGCGTTGATCCACTCGAACTCGGTAAAGAATGAGCAGAAGTCGTCTGACGACGACAGCGTGGAAGAACAGAAGATTGAATCGAATCGCGACAAGGAGCAATTCGAGCGTCCACAAGAAGTTTCGGCCGCAAATGGCAAGGACGATCGCGAGGAAACAACTGAGCCGGCCCAACAAGTTGAATCCGAGCTCGAAGAGCAGTCTGCCATCAAAACAGATGCGCCGACCACTCCACCCACTGCTCCTCGAGAAGCCCAACCGCAGTCTTCGGATGTGATCTTGTCGGGTGTTGACGAACTGTCTCTCGTGCCGAATGATGTGCATTCGGCCGCTCCGACGGATGTCGAAATTGCTGTCGAAGAATCTTTGACTGCAGACTCGATCGAAGATGCCTCCTCGGCCGTGTTGACCAGCGTCGTTGCCGTTGGTGCGGTGTCTGCGATTGGCAAAGGTTCGGCTGTTGGCGTGCTGGGGACAAGCACGACAACGAACACCTATCTTTATGTGACCTCCAAAGGACAACTGGCCGCAGCACGAACTTTCGAAACCATCGTGGGCCATATGTCGAATCTGGGAGGTACCACATCGAGCGGTGCCTTGATGGCTCAGCAGATTCAATCATCCGGTGCGATGAGTTCCGGAGCCGTTGCAGGCAGCGGCGCGGCTCTGGCCACGATCGCATCGACTATTCCAATCTGGTACTCGTTCGACCCTATCGTGATACTCGACCGATTCGCTACCGAGTACGCACCACTCGATGCCGCCGAAAACAGCGGCCTGCTCTCACTGCTCAGTAAACCGGGCTAGTGCTTAGCAAAGACTTGAGTTTCGGGTAGTGGACCTTGCTAAAGGTCCAGCGGCCAAGGGATCTTTAGCAAGATCCACTACCACCAACCCGAACTCGTTATCTTGACGGAGCACTAGTCCGCGAGTGGTTGGGCGTCAGCCTCTGTGGATGCTGTTCGTTCGACTGCAAAACCGAGAATGATCCTCAGAGTTGTCGTCGCCTTGCATGCCTCACCAGTGTCAGGAATCGCAACGATGTGCTTAGCGATTCTTCGCGGCGTGTTGTAATTCGATTTCACTCACCACGGGAAGATGGTCGGAGGGAAACCGTCCGTCGCGTTGATCGGTCAGAATTCGGAGATGCTGAACTTTTATCGAACTGCTCGTGAAGATGAAGTCGATTCGCTGGTCCGGGGCAATCTCTTTGAATCCATTCCAAGTTGAGTTGGGTCCTTCCGGCTCAAAAATCGAATGCTGAAATGTATCAACGAACACTGCTTCGCCTGCTGAATCCGTGTGGACAAGCGTCTGATAAGGTGGCGTCTTTGGAGTCGTGTTGAAGTCACCGGTCAGCACAACCGGATGCTCTGAAAACTCTTTGCGCAGTTTTCGGACGATCAATCCTGCGCTTTCGGTGCGAGCCTGCGAACCCTTGTGATCGAAGTGAGTATTCACGACGAAGAAAACAATTCCGGACTGACGATCCTTCAGCTTCAGCCAGCTTGCGATTCGAGGCAAGGCTGCGTCCCAGCCCTTACTGCCGATCTGTTCGGGAGTCGGGGAAAGCCAGAACGTGGATTTTTCGAGCATTTCGAACCGATCTCGGCGATAGAAGATCGGCGAAAACTCACCGGCAGCCTGCCCGTCATCTCGACCGACTCCGTAGGCGTCCATTTCCGGTAATCGCTGTTTTAGATCTTCAAGCTGTCCGACAAGAACTTCCTGAAAGCCGGCGATGTCGACTTTGTTCTCGGAAATGATCTCGGCAACCCAGTCTTTTCGATGAGGCCACGCATTCACACCATCGTCGGGATTGTTGTATCGAATATTCCACGACATGACTGTGACAGACTGAGCGACCGCAATCTGTGTGACCGTCATGGAGATTGATATGGCCAAAAGTACAGACTTCATCGCAAGATCACTTTGTTCAGATTTAGGGGCTCTAACAAAACCGGGACAGGCACCCTGCCGTTATTTTCTATACATACGTTTTTAGCAATTGCCGGGAGCCAGTCCCGATTTTGATTGGCGTACGTAGTAACTATTGCTCAACAAGATAAAGTTTTCTGAAGACATGAAATTCATCACCGTCTGTGATCATGATAACGAGTGCCCATTGATTGGGATCCGTCGAATCATAAAACGCAAGATCTTCAAATGATCCTGCCCCCTGTGGAGCCACCTGACTGACGATTCGAAATAGTCCCGACTGATCAAGAGAAGCGGTCGGAATGTAAGAGTACAGTTGTTGGACAGCGAAACTGCGGTCGAAGAGAAGATGCTGACCTTCCTGAGAGAGAAAAAATTGATTGCTCGTCTCGAAACCGTGAGAAACAGCTCCGATAAGTGTTTGCGTAACTCCGTTGTGAAAGATGCCAGCCAAAGTGACGGGCGGTTTACTTCCCAGCAGGGTTGCTTTGAGGCGAATGTTTCCCTCCGGCGTTGTAATCAGCGTGGAATCACTCCAATCGATCGCTGGCAACTTGACGTTCTCAGGCTCCAGTGACAACGTTCGAAGTGAGACCGGTGACCACTGCTGAACCTCCTGGCGGATCGTATAGTTCTGAGGAAAATGGCCGAAATAACTGAGTGGAGTATCCGACTTGCGTTCGGGGCCATTGCCGTACATATTCACCCAGTCGGCGGCTATGGAATCTTCCGCCTGAACCACAAGCTGCGATTTATGGTTTGTTGTGAACTCTGTTTTTGCTCCGAGGAACAACGTCTCCAGCACCGTTTGTCGAACAGGAATCCCGTTGTCAGCAATGTCGGTGATCACCAGTCGCCCGCCGGTGTCTTCACTGCTCATGTAGTCATGAGCGACTGCGATTGTAAGGAACGTAAAGCCGATCGTGACAATCGGGAAGACAATCCATGTGTACTTTCGCAGTCTCAACCAGCCC
Organism: Planctomycetaceae bacterium; assembly: GCA_044378235.1. Taxonomy (GTDB): domain Bacteria; phylum Planctomycetota; class Planctomycetia; order Planctomycetales; family Planctomycetaceae; genus SXXK01. The sequence goes on along the minus strand of JBILXT010000080.1, from coordinate 16,318 downwards.
AGCACGAAATAGTCAATCGGCCCGATGGTGAGAACATATCCGGACAAGATCAGTCCGATGACCCACGTCGGAACCATTTCTACATCTTCAGGTAACAGGACCTGTTCTCCAAACGACAGCAACGGTTCGGTTCGTGGATTCAGTCTTTCAGAACCGCCAAAAATGCTCTCAATATATTGCATGTTGAGGTAGAACCGCCCATTTTTATGACGGTCATTGAGCAACGGCAGGAGGAGCTGCTGGCGTTCGATGTCCCCGAGACTCTCACTAGTGACATAAGCCCCGATTTCATCCGTCCGCACATCGATGCCCCTTTCTCGAAGTTGATCGAGATAGTTCGTGGCGGACCACTTTTCTCCGTTCCAGATTCCGTTGTCGCGGCGGACCTTCCAAAGAAATGCGACGACCTCGCCCAGATCTTTCTTGCCGAGACGCAGTTCCAGGTTGTCCACAACCGGAAGAATTACAGCTCGTCCCAGCCCATAATGGCTCATCAGCACAGGATCGCTCTCGTCACTGACAACGAGCAATCGCCCTTCAACATCCAGTGACAAATCAGCGTCGTTGTGCTTCGGCCCCAGCAACGTTCGGAGCAACTCCAGATGCATCGGCTTCATCGGAGCATCAGGTACGATACATACGCTGCCGCCGGCTCTCACCCATTTCGATAATCCGTCCATCTGATCCTGATTCAGACGAGCCAGCGCGCCGTCGGAAAGCAGAACGACGTCAAATGCACAGTAAGAGAGAGGATCGAGCGGAAGATCACGAGCCGCCCATTGTCCGGCAAAATGGATGACCGAACGACCTACCATGTTGGCCGCAAGTGTCTCGACAGAATCCTGAGGTGCATTCTGCGCCATTTCATCGGTGGACTGATTGATGGGATTGTAGTTCTCCAGAGATAACGCAGTCTCCAGAAAACGCCGATTCAGACTGGCACCGGTGGTATGCGGATCAACCGAACAGGAACACAACAGAACACTGCGCTCCGCAGGATTTGACGTAATCAGATCAAAGGCTTCCGGAGGATTCTGTTTATCAACGATGGAGCTGAGGGGGATCTGTCCCGACTCCGTGATGAACACGGCTTCGATCGACCAGTTTCGCACGGTCGATGTGCGCAATGGCGGTAAGACAGCATTGAACTGATAGTCCTGACCAACCAGCACAATATCATCAAATCGCAACTTGGCGATCAGATCGTCCGCCGTATAAAAATCCTGCCCGTCGTAAATCGAAAGCTGCAGATCACCTTCCAGCATCTGGGGCTGGTTGTACTCCAGCCGAAAACGCACCGGCAACGGGCCTGAGGATCGATTACGAATCGACAACAGCTCCATCTTTAATCCCACCAGCGGTTTGTCCGCTGCGATGCTTATGCTCGGTGTGATCCACATCAGCAACGTCATTAGGGCGAACAAAACGGACGCTAACGCGGTCCGGCTGATAAGATCAACATGCTGCACAAGTCGGCTCATGCGGCGGCTCCTCGTGCTCGTTGGAAGTACCACCATTCAAACAGCATGACGCCAAACGCCAGCAGTGCCAGCGTCCACCACAGAGGCTGATCCGAATCGATTCGCTCCGACTTCTCAGCCGCAACGGTGGTCTCTGTGAACCGCAGAGTTTCTACGGCCTTCAGGGAAGACTCCGTTATATTCAGCAGCCCTGTGCCGATCGAAGTGGCCACGTCGGCTCCATCGAGAATGTCGTAACGGCCAACTTTTGCAGCGGGAATTCCCGTCAGAGTTCCCGCCGGTGTTGAAGTCGCCGGAATCTGCTGACCATCCGGGGTTTTGATCGTGTAGCTCCGATCCGCTTCGACGCTGATGACAGGGAGCACTCCTGTCGGCGCCGCCGACACTTCCGAAAGCGATGCCTGCTTTAGAGCGGCTTCCACAGCGTTCGCTGCAATGATCGGGAAGCCAACTCGATAGGGCAACGTGGAACGATCCGTATGAAAAGTAAACCAGTAGGAAACACTCAAGCCCTCTCGACGCTGCAACAACAACGGTCCGGCTTTTCCATCGATCAGCACTTCATATCCCAGCTCTTCCAGCTCTTTCGCACCAATCCCGGTTGCCAGTCGAGGCTGCTCACCAAGTTCCAGATCGGCCAGCTGCACATGACGGAGGAACGGAGCCGTGCGATTCCAGTCGACGACACTTTCCACATCTTCTTTCACTTCGATCATCGTCTTGAGATCGTCCGGGATCACGCCAACAAAAACCTGGACCGGAGCAATCGCGCCGCCAAGATCCGCCGAATCACTGATGATCAGATCGTAATCCGGAGCCTTGGGCTTCTCATCCGTTCCACCTTCCAGCTCGATATTGGAGAGAACTCGAATCGCATGCCGCCAGGAAGCGAGCTTCGGCGACGTCCAGACCTTCAGTGGTCGAGCAGCCGGTAGCGTCAACCAGACGCTGTTATCCACCGCCATCGAGTCAAAGCCTGTGGGCACCAACCTGGCTTCCAGCAGCCTTGATTCCGCTGACGCGACGGGAAACACCAACCGCTCGGCTTCGTCGCTGGAAACTTCGATCGGCTGAGAATTCGTTTCCACATTGTTCTCGAAGAACTTCAGCTCGGCTCCACGCAGATCGACTGACGATCCCGAAACTCGCACGAAGACTTCCCACTCCTGCGGACCGCTGCGGCGAGCGCTCATTTCTGTGATACCAACATTCGCGCCACCCGGTTCAACTCGCCTGACATCCAATGAAAACGGCAGTTCAAAATCAACCTGATCCGGCAAATTGCCGTCGGTCATGATCGTGACTGTTTCGATCGGAAACGTGCGAGTGTAAGCAGCTGCCATGCGGAGGACATCATCCAGTTGACCGGGAAGATCAGACGGTTCAAGCAGATCAAGAGCCTTCAGCAGTTGTCTTCGATCGCTGGTAAAATCTGACAGGCGGCGCCCCGTTGCGGAGAACGAAAACAGGGACATTTTCTGATCGCCAGACAACCCTTCGATCTGCTCACGCACCTGTTCCTTGACCAATTCCAGTCGGCTCTTCCCGGTGATTTCATCGGTCGCTGCCATGCTGGCCGAACAATCGATCAATACAGGCATGTACTGAGCAACCTCAGCATCCGCCGACAGAAATGGCTGCATCAGTGCGAGCACAAGCAGGCACAGCAGGATTATCTGCAACAGCAACAACAGATTGCGGCGAAACTTCTGAAATGGCGAGTTCACTCGTTGGTCATTGACCACGCTCTGCCACAGCACCAGCGACGGAACCTCCATCTTCGGCCGGCGCAGTTTCAGGAAGTACAGAATGATCAGCGGGATCAGAGCCAGAAAGAACCAGGCCCCGAATAGATTAACGAAGCTGGGCCATCTCATCGCAGAATCCACCCCTGACGACACAGTTGATCAAACAGGATCGACTGAATGGAAGCTCCCGAACTGGCCGACAGAAACCGTCCCTGTCGACTGCGACACATCGTATCGAGCTGACTTTGTAACCATAATCGCTGGTCGTTGTAGACGTTCAGTAATTCCGATGCGTTTGTGATGTCGAGCGTTTCCTGAGTTTCACTGTCGACGAATCGCAGATCCCCCTGCACATTGGGGTTGATTTCTGACTCTGCCAGGATTTGCAGCCCCCAGACTTCCAGTCCGGAACTGTAGAGCATATTCATGGGACGACTGATATCGCCAAACGTCAGGAAGTCGCTGATGATGATTGCGACGCCGCGTCCTCGATGAAACCGCAGCATGGTCTCGATCGCTTTTTCGATTGCGACGTTGCCGCCACCTTCCAGCTGTTCCATAAACGCCAGCAGTTGACGAATGCGAGTTCTCCCGGATCCTGGCGGGAACATCCACGGCTTGTCCGGCTGCGAATGAATCGCATACGCACTGACTCGTTCCACGTTCAGTAATCCCATGATCCCAAAGGCCGCCGCCGCCTGGCGAGCTCGCAGCAGCTTGTCTTCAAACAACATCGACGTTGAGGCATCGACCAGCAGCACGACATGCATTTCTTCTTCGTGCTGAAACTGTTTGATATAAGGCCGTCGCAGGCGGGCGAAAATGTTCCAGTCGACGTATCGCAGATCATCTCCGGCCGCGTAATCTCGATAGTCCGCGAAGTCGGTGCTGCTACCGCCCTTGCCGGAGAGATGTTCCCCGCGACTGCGATTGGTCAGTCGACGAATCGGCCGCAGCCTCATCCGCTCAATCTGATTCAGCAGGGCATTGTCGAAGAGCGATGTAAACTGAGACGTCCCGGTGGCCACTCTGTGATTCCTGAAACTCGCCGCACTTTTCCCGTAATCTCGTGACGCAAAACTTTCTAAACCCGGTCAGCCGCAGGATTTGTCTACCAATCTTTCCGCCTCGGGCTGAATTTCCCCAGCCGGACTCTACCAAATGCTGGTTCGCCTTTGAACGGTCCGCGGGAATCTGGCGCAAAGGCATTATTTCGTCAGCAGTTGAACTCAACTTGTTTTTCGATCACCATCGAGTCAGGCTTTGCGACGATGGCCCGAGGTTCCGGGTGTGTGTTCTGACCGAATCCCCGAGCAATTTGCTCTGTCGGAGGGCAACTCTGGCGGCATCATATCCATTGCTGTCGTAATCCGAATGGTGTGGCCCTGTCGGTTGTCGATTGAACTTGTGCAATACGAATGAGACCCCACTCGGTTCTCGGAGAATCATCACTCATGGCTAATACGAAAACGAATTGGTACGTCACGCACATCGTTTTACTTTTGGCCCTTTCGGGATTTTGTCTCACGGCCCGTGCTGCAGATTCAATGCCCCCGATTCGCGTCAGCGGTGACGGTACGCATTTTGTCATGGGCGAATCTGAAGTATCGTATCGGCCGATGGGTTTCAACTACGATCATGATGCCGATGGTCGACTGCTGGAGGACTATTGGCATACAGAATGGGATCGTGTCGAAAACGACTTTCGCGACATGCAAAGCCTCGGCGCGAATGTGGTGCGGATTCATCTGCAATTCGGCAAGTTTATGAAGTCGGCTACAGAGGCGAATGCGGGAGAACTCAAACAACTGCAGCGACTGTTGACGCTGGCCGAAGAAACAAAGCTGTATCTCGATCTGACCGGGCTGGGTTGTTACCACAAGAAAGATGTCCCCTCATGGTACGACGCGCTGGATGAACAGGCTCGCTGGAATGCTCAACAGGTTTTCTGGGAAGCGGTGGCGACTGTTTGCAGCGAAAGCTCGGCCGTGTTCTGCTATGACCTGATGAACGAACCCGTGATTGGCGGAGATAAAGCCGGATCTGACTGGCTGGGGCCGGCCTTTGCGGGAAAACACTTTGTGCAGTTTGTCGCCAAATCTACCAACGGGAGAACTCGCCCCGAGGCCGCCAAACAATGGATTGATCAGATGGTGAATGCAGTTCGTCAGCATGACAAGCGGCATTTGATCACGGTGGGATTTGTTGACTGGAGTCTGGACCGTCCTGGCCTGACATCTGGATTTGATCCCCTGAAAGTGGCCGAGAAGCTGGATTTTCTGGCCGTGCATATTTATCCGGCCGCAGGCAAAGTTGATGAAGCTCTCGAGACGTTAAAGGGATTTCAGATTGGCAAGCCGGTCATCGTCGAAGAAACATTCCCGCTGAAGTGTTCGCATGATGAGATGAAAGCCTTCATCGATCGCAGTGGAGATCAGGCCGACGGCTGGATCAGTTTCTTCTGGGGCAAGATGCCGGATGAGTATCAGCCGACAACTTCTGTCGGGGATGCGATCATTTCTCAATGGCTGACTCAGTTTTCTGCGATGATGAAAGCGGAGAAGCCACAAGCGGCCACAACATCCGCGGATGATCATGATAATGCAACCAAGGCTGTTGTTGCGGAGTTTATTCAGCACACGCAGGAGAACTCAGATGGTCGGGCAGCGTTCTCTCTGGACTTGAAAGCGTGGTCAAATGATTCCAGTGACTTGCCAATCGGAGTCTTCGATTCGGGCATCGGCGGTTTGACGGTTCAGGAAGCGATCTATTCTTTGGATGCTTTTGATAACGACAACTACTCGCCCAAGCCGGACGGAAAGAAGGACTTCGCCAACGAGCGATTCATCTATTTTGGCGACCAAGCCAACATGCCCTATGGAAATTACCCGGCCGTTCAACGTCAGACTTATCTGAAAGAGTTGATTCTCAAGGACGCTGCGTTCCTACTGGGCCGTCGCTACTGGGATTCTGCAGAAGACCGCGAGCCAAAATTCGACAAGCCGCCGGTCAAAGCCATCGTGATTGCCTGCAATACGGCGACGGCGTGGGGACTGGATGAAATTCGTCAGGTGGTCGATGCATGGAAGGTTCCGGTGTTTGTCATTGGAGTCGTTGAAGCCGGTGCTCGCGGGTTAACGGAGTCGATCGAAACAGCCACAGAGAAACGCACGGTTGCGGTTCTGGCCACGGTCGGAACCTGCAGCAGCAATGCTTATCCCAAAGCCATCGGCCGCAGCGCAGGTTTAGCGGGAAAGCGTGTGCCGGATGTTGTTCAGCAGGGCTCAGTCGGACTGGCGGCGGCGATTGAAGGCGACCCGGCGTTTGTGATTTCTTCGGACGCAGCCGGTTTGAATTCAACCGTTTACAACGGCCCGTCACTGGATCACAAAACGGCGACCATTAATCCAGAGCTGATTGATGTCTATGGCTTTGATCCAGCCGGACTTCAGGGAGATCTCTCGTCACCAAAATCGCTGCGGCTCAATTCCGTTGAAAACTATATTCGTTATGACGTCGCGACACTGGTTAACGCTCATCAGAAGTCTGGTCAGGCCACGGAGATTGATACGGTTGTGCTCGGGTGTACTCATTTTCCGCTTGTGCGGCAGAAAATACTCCACAGCTTTGCTCGCCTTCGGGCTTACGAGAAAGACGGCGAACGCCCCTTTGTAAATCTGATCGCGGAGAAGATCGCCGTTGTTGATCCTGCTGAACTTACGGCCAAAGAACTCTTTCGAGAGCTCGCGCGGCGCAAGATGTTTCGGAAGGCATCGGAAGACCTGGATTCGCAAAAAAAAGCCTTGGCCCCGGATCAGTTTTATGTCTCCATTGCCAATCCAAAGTCTGTTGGCGTTGTTTTGATCGCAGATGGATCGTTGGATCGCGAGTACAAATATGGTCGCTCTCCGGGGCGACTGGAGATTGAAGATACAATCTGTGTCCCGATGACTCAGGATCGTCTTCCGTCCACGAGTCTGAATCTGATCCGCACGAAGCTGCCTTCTGTGTGGAAACGATTGAATCCATCTTCTCCGTGAGCGGTACGGCGCTAGCCGCCGGTGTTTGCCCGCGTTGTAGTGACAGACACCGGTGGCTAGCGCCATTCCGCTCACTCAGTTCACGCCAATCGAGCAAAACTCGGTGGGGCAATGGCATCGGGATGCTATAACACTGTTCACAGTGTGCCATCGACGGACAAAAGCAGGATCTCCAATGACCAAAACCATTTTTTCACTTTGTCTAAGCAGCATCATTGTCTCAGGAGTTTTCATGACGGCCCGAGCTGACGACGGCATGTATCCGATGAGCGAACTGCCGCGATTGAACCTCAAGGAAAAGGGCATTGAGCTGACCGCGGATCAGCTCTTCAATCCCAATCAGATCAGTCTGGTCGACGGGATCTGTCGCGTAAACGGTTGCACGGGATCATTCGTCTCTGCGAATGGGCTCATCATCACGAACCACCACTGTGCCTTCGATGCGATCCAGAAAGCCAGCACGGCGGCTAATGATCTGCTGACGAATGGCTTCATTGCCGCGAACCGAGAGCAGGAAATCTCCGCGCCGGATTATCAGGTTCGCATCACCGAAAATTATCGCGATGTCTCCGCCGATGTATTGACCGCCGTTAATGACAACATGACGTTTCTGGAACGTACTAAGGCCATCGACAAGCGTCGCAAGGAACTGGAACTGGCCGCTGAGAAAGAAAATCCCGGCCTGCGTGCGGAAGTGGCCGAGATGTTTGCCGGTAAAACGTACGTGCTGTTCCAGTACACTTTTCTGAAAGACGTGCGGCTGGTATTTGCACCGCCGATTGCGGTTGGCAATTTTGGTGGCGAGGTGGATAACTGGGAGTGGCCTCGACACACCGGCGACTTTTCCTTTATGCGAGCTTACACGGCTCCGGATGGCTCGTCGGCGACATATTCCAAAGACAACGTGCCATACAAGCCGAAGCGATTTATTCAGGTGGCTCCGGAAGGTGTCGACGAAAATGACCCGGTGTTTTTGCTGGGATATCCGGGCCGAACGGCTCGTCACAAGACGGCCAGTTTTCTGGACTACGAACAGAACGTGCGACTGCCTCTGACTGTTGAACTTTATCAGTGGCAGATTCATGAAATGGAAGAAGCCGGCGCTATCGATCGCTCGGTCGCGATCAAACACGCCTCCCGCAGCAAGTCATTGGCCAACGTGGAAAAGCGATCGCGAGGTCAGTTGCAGGGACTTCGACGAGCAAAGATCGTGGCGACTCGCAGGCAGCAGGAAGCGGATCTTCAGGCGTATATCGACAGTGATCCTTTGCGAAAGGCTCGCTTTGGGACAGTGCTGAAAGATATCGAGACTGTCTATCAGGAAATGTCGGCGGCCGGTGCTTTGGAAATTCATCTGCTGCAGCTGCGACAGGCATGTCGAGCGGCCGCATTCGGGTACTTTGTCTTTGACGCTGCCGTCGAACGAGCGAAGTCAGATCTGGATCGCGAACCACCTTACATGGATCGCAACTTTGCGCAGTCGACTCAGGAGATTAAAGTGGCGATGTCTGACTGGCATCGTGAAACAGATGAGGTCATGCTTGCGGGAATGCTGCAGCGATTAAGCAAGATCCCGGCATCGCATGAAATCGAACCACTAAAGGTTTTGTTCTCTGAAGCTAAATCGCTGGAGTCTGTCGCGAAGGACATGCTTCAGAAAACACAGCTCGGCGATCCCGCGTTCGTGGACGCCTGCCTGAAGAAGTCGCCGGACGAATTGCGTCAGACGGATGATCCTTTGTTGAGCTTGATCGTGAACCTGCATCCGTTTTATTTGAAGCTGCGAGATACCGAGAAGGCTCGTGAAGGACGACTGGGGCAGCTTTATGGATCGCTGGTCGAAGTGAAGCAGCAGTTTCTGGCGACCAGTTTCATCCCGGACGCAAATGCCACGTTGAGATTCACCTGCGGTCGAGTTCGCGCCTACTCGCCGGCTGACGCGGTGATCAGAACTCCGATATCTACGTTGAAAGGAGTCATGGAGAAGACAACCGGAGTGGAGCCGTTCATTACTCCGGAAGCGGTTGTGAAGAAATACGAAGCGGGCGAGTTCGGACGCTTCCTGCATCCTCGCCTCGGACAGGTTCCCGTCGCCATTCTTTATGACACGGACACGACCGGCGGCAATTCGGGAAGTCCCGTTCTGAACAAAAACGGTCAGCTTGTCGGTGTGAATTTTGATCGCTGTTTTGAAGCGACGATTAACGACTTTGCCTGGAACCAGGACTACAGTCGGTCGATCGGAGTCGACATCCGTTACGTGCTCTGGATTACCGGGACCGTTTACGGAGCCGACCATCTTTTGAGCGAAATGAGGCTGTAGGCGGACACCGGAAAATCGAATTCTGCAACTCATTCCTCTGTAAAACTGCAGGAATTCCTCGCAAAATGCATGGGTTCGCGGTCCGTTAACGAAGAATTTACAATGAATTTGAAAAGGACGTCTTCGTTCCGGGGGCGTTAGTCGATAGGATTCCCACGCTTTTCGACCGTCCTTTTCGCGGAATCTGGTGGCGTCGATGCTCGACGCCCTCTGCGGTCACCACTGCTGCTGACGGTTGTTTTCCCAGGGTAAGTTTCATGTCTGTTGTTGAGTTTCCGTCAGTTGTCGACAGCGCTGGCGTTTTGCGCCGTACTGATGTTCGCAACATTGCCATTATTGCTCACGTTGACCACGGTAAAACATCGCTGGTGGACTGCCTGATTAAGCAAAGCGGAATGTTCCGCGAGAATCAGCAGATGGGCACCTGTATTCTGGACTCCAACGATCTCGAACGCGAACGCGGGATTACAATTCTGGCGAAGAACATCGCCATGATGTGGAACGGTGTCCGCATCAACATTATCGATACACCGGGACACGCCGACTTCGGCGGCGAAGTGGAACGTGTTCTGAAGATGGCTGACGGCGCACTGCTCGTCGTCGACGCCTTCGAAGGACCTCGCCCACAAACTCGCTTCGTACTTCAGAAAGCTCTGGAGTGTGGTCTGTCTCTGATGGTCGTGATCAACAAGATCGACCGCCAGGACTGTCGCCCCGATGAAGTGCTGTCTCAGACTTTCGACCTGCTGGTTGAACTGGGTGCTGACGACAAGACTCTGGACTTCCCCTACATCTACTCCAGTGCTCGTGAAGGCTACGCGACGCACGATCCTTCGAAGAAGGGTGGCGACGTTCGTCCACTGCTGGATCTGGTCCTTGAAAAAATCCCGGGGCCTGTCGTTCGTCCTGATGATCCATTGCAACTGATGGTCACGTCGCTCGAATGGTCACGCTACGTTGGACGAATCGCGACTGGTCGAATTGCTGCAGGTCGAATTAAGTCCGGTCAACAGATCGCCTTGATGCGAAATGACGGCTCCAAGACGATGGCCAAGATCGACAAGGTTCAGTTGTTCGACAATCTTGGACGGTCCGACTCAGAAGAAGCTCAGGCTGGCGACATCGTGGCCGTGACAGGTTTGCCGGATCCGGAGATTGGCGACACAATCGCTGACCCATTGAACCCGGTGGCTCTGGAACGCATCGCCGTTGATGAGCCGACTCTGTCGATGAAGTTTACGATTAACAGTTCACCACTGGCTGGCCAGCATGGAAAGTTCGTCACCAGCCGAAATCTGCGTGACCGACTCTTCCGTGAGCTCCAGTCGAATGTGGCTCTCCGAGTTGAAGAGACCGAAGACAAGGAATCCTTCAAGGTTTCCGGTCGAGGTGTTCTGCATCTGGCTGTTCTGATCGAAACGATGCGTCGCGAAGGATATGAACTGTCCGTCGGTAAGCCGGAAGTCATTATTCGCGAGATCAACGGCAAGAAGTGCGAACCATACGAACTTCTGGAAGTCGACGTTCCGAGTGCGGACCTTGGTCCCGTGATGGAACTGGTCGGCGGTCGCCGTGGCCAGGCCAAGGTTATGAACACGACATCAACCGGGATGACTCATGTCGAGTTCAGCATTCCAGCTCGCGGTCTCATCGGCATGCGAACGAAGATGTTGAATGCGACTCGCGGCGAAGCCATCATGCATCACCGCTTCGAAGAGTATCGTCCGATCGAAGGTGAGATTCCTCATCGTCAGAACGGCGTCTTGATTTCTCAGGACAACGGCAAAGCAATTGCCTACGCATTGTGGAAGCTGCAGGAACGAGCAGACTTGTTTGTTCGTCCTGGCGACGATGTTTACGACGGCATGATTGTTGGGGAGAACGCTCGCGATAACGACATGGTCGTGAATCCGATCCGCGAAAAGAAGCTGACCAACATTCGTTCGGCCGGTGCGGAAGACGCCATGTTGCTCCGTCCACCTCGCGAACTGACTCTGGAGCTGGCTCTGGAATACATCGAATGGGACGAATACGTGGAAGTCACTCCGCAGGTGATTCGCCTGCGTAAGGTGATGCTCAGCGAAAGCGAACGCAAACGCCAGCATCGCAGCGGCAAGTAAGCTGCCTCGAAAAGTCTTCAGATTGAAGCCCGGCTTTCCCAAGAAGCCGGGCTTCTTTATTTAAATCCTGGTTCCGTTTCCAATGCGGTTTGTGCAGACTATCAGTGATCGCTGCAACTGATTCTTCTTCCAACCAACTCTTCGGCCACATTGATGACCACCTCAGGGCTTAGTCTGCTTAAGTTTGATAACCAGTTCACTGGCCGCCTTCCCGGCGATCCCGAAGAGAAGAACTTTCGACGGCAAGTTCGTGGCGTGTGTTACTCGCGAGTGCTCCCGACGAAAGTAGCGCAGCCGCAGTTGATTGGTTACTCGCGCGAAGTGGCGGAGTTGCTGGACCTGCCCGCTGAGCCAAACGATGCTCAGGAAATCGCGAATGTGTTTTCCGGCAACGTACAACTGGATGGTATGGATCCGTTTGCGATGTGCTACGGCGGTCATCAGTTTGGCAACTGGGCTGGGCAGTTGGGTGATGGACGAGCGATCAATTTGGGAGAAGTCGTGAACTCTCGAGGCCAGCGATGGATGCTGCAGTTGAAAGGAGCTGGCCCGACTCCTTATTCCCGAACGGCTGATGGACTTGCAGTGCTCAGATCATCCGTCCGTGAGTTCCTGTGCAGCGAGGCGATGTTTCATCTGGGAGTTCCTACGACTCGAGCTCTGAGTCTGGTTCTGACCGGCGAGCAGGTTGTCCGCGATATGTTTTATGACGGGAATCCTCAGCGCGAACCGGGTGCGATCGTTTGTCGAGTGGCTCCGTCGTTTACTCGGTTCGGAAACTTTGAAATCCTGGCATCTCGACGAGATAACGACACTCTGCAGAAGTTGATTGATCACACAATTCGAGTAGACTTTCCTCATTTGGGAGCACCGTCTCCAGAAGTTTACGAGCAGTGGTTTGCAGAAATCTGTCGTAGTACGGCCGACATGATTGTGGGCTGGATGCGAGTCGGGTTCGTGCATGGAGTCATGAATACGGACAATATGTCGATTCTCGGCCTGACGATTGATTACGGTCCGTATGGCTGGCTGGAAGACTACGATCCGAACTGGACTCCCAATACGACTGATGCCGCGGGACGTCGTTATCGCTATGGCCAGCAGCCACAGATTGCGATGTGGAATCTGGTTCAGTTAGCCAATGCTCTGGCTCCGATTTTTGATTCGGTTGTTCCGTTACAGCGCGGGATTGATTTGTATTCGACTCATTTCAATGAAGCCTGTCAGAACATGCTGGCCGCCAAGCTGGGACTGTTTTACGACGCATCGCTCGACGACAAAGCTCTGTCTGATGATCTGCTGGAGTTGATGCAGGAGATCGAGACGGACATGACGATTTTCTATCGCCGCCTGGCAACTCTGAAGTTCGATGGTGGAGTTAACGTGTCAGAACAGGACGTTGAGAATGCCTTCGTCGCGGCGCTGGCCGATGCGTGGTACAAGCCGGAACAGGTGACGGCTGAGTATCGAGTGAAGCTGATGCAATGGATTCATCGCTATCGTGCGCGAGTTGACCAGGTGGGGATCTCGGACGAGGATCGTTGTCAGCAGATGAATGCTGTGAATCCGAAGTATGTGCTTCGCAATTATCTGGCTCAGATCGCGATCGATAAAGCCACCGCCGGAGATTACTCGGGAATACAGGAGCTGTTGGAGGTTTTGCGTCATCCGTATGATGAGCAGCCCGAAAACGAACATCTCGCCGCCAAACGCCCGGAATGGGCTCGCCATCGTGCGGGTTGTTCGATGCTGTCGTGTAGTTCGTGATTGGGGTGGGGGTACTGGATTCAGAAATTACGGATGAAGACTGCACTCACGCGATAGCCTGTAGTGACCCTTAAGCTCCACTACGGAACAAATTGATTCCACCCGCGCGTTATGCTACATCCCGCTGAGTTCACTGCGATTGGCCCGTGAATACGGGCTCAGCGCGTAGCCACAGGCTTCAGCCTGTGGTCCAGATGCCCCGCGGGATCTCCGCCGCGAATGCGGCGGCAGAGGAGTTCCACCCCAATGAGCTCATTCACAAAACTGACATACCACGTCGTATTCGGCACAAAATACCGTCGTCCATTGATCGGACCAGACTTTCAGGCACGTCTGTATAAATACATCGGTGGCATCATCCGGGAGAAGTCTGGTCATCTCATCGAAATCGGTGGAATTGCCGACCACATCCATATTCTTGCTCACTTCACTCCAACGATCAGCGTAAGCGCAATGATTGGAGAGCTGAAGGGCAGCTCTTCCACATGGATGAACACGGAGAAACTCGCTGCCCGACATTTCGAGTGGCAAAAGGGATATGGTGCATTCCCGGTCAGTTATTCGCAGGTTGAAGTGGTCCAGAATTACATTCAGCAGCAGGAGAGCCATCACAAGAAAATAAGCTTTGAAGATGAATATCGTGCGATGTTGATTCGGCACAATATCCAGTTTGATCCGCGATACCTGTTTGAAGCGGAAAATCATGGGTGAGTGGAATTTGGTCGAATCGCGAAAGGAAGCGTGGGTGCGGCGAGAGAACGATAGTCAGAAGATCGTGTGACATGGATGCACCATGTGCGACTCGGAATGAATCATCGCGCTTGGGCCGTATTCACGGCCCGGGAGTTTGTTTGAATGCCAACTGCGGGCTGAAGCCCGCAGCTACGCGCTGGCGCCGCGTTCGCGGCGAATCGCAATGGCAAACACCACATGCAGTGCACGTGGGCTGAAGCCCACGCTACGGGGAGGATGACTGGTCAGTCGGGTTGGGGGCGAGTATTGTTCGGTGACAGACGCGGCGATAACAATGGCGGCGGTTTGAATCACGGGCGGTTGGGACATCTTTTGTCGGGGGAAATCTTTTCTCGTGTGCGGCATCACAGGGGCAATCTGGTGGCAGGCGGATCGGGCGGTTTCGAGAGAAACGTTGCAACGAATGACGGACAGTATTCGTCATCGTGGGCCGGATGCGGATGGACATTACTTCTGGCCTGTCAATGATTCTCGCCCTTCGATTGGTTCTCGAACTGCGGAGTCACCCTCTGCGGCCAGGCCAGGCGTGGCTTTGGGACATCGAAGGCTCAGCATTATTGACGTCGCCGGAAGTGCTCAGCCATTGGGCAACGAAGATGGCAGTGTGCAGATTGTCTTCAATGGTGAGATCTACAACTACCTGGAACTCCGTGCAGACCTTCTGCGAGCCGGTCATCAGTTTCGCACAGACGGTGACACGGAAGTTATTGTTCATCTCTATGAACAGCATGGGCTCGACTTCGTCAAGCACCTGCGAGGTATGTTTGCCCTCGCGATCTGGGATTCCAATCAACAGCGTCTGGTGATCGCTCGCGATCGCCTCGGCAAGAAGCCACTTTACTATCGACTGGATAACGGACGGCTGGCGTTCGGCAGCGAACTCAAGACTCTGTTACAGATTCCCGGTATCCCGCGTACACTGGATCGTCAGTCGGTGCTGCGATTTTTGACGCTGCAGTATGTTCCTCATCCGCATTGTATGTTGGAAGGATTCAGCAAGCTCGCACCGGCGACACTGGCGATCGTGCAGAATGGCCAACTGAAGCTGCAGACCTATTGGTCCGCACCGTTTGATCAGCCGGAACTGGGGCGAACACGAGTCGAAGACTGGCAGGATGAGTTACGGAGTACTCTGACTGAAGCCGTTCGACTGCGACTCCGCAGCGATGTGCCTCTGGGGGCATTTCTTTCCGGAGGAGTCGATTCGACGGTCATCTGTGGCCTGATGCAAAAGCAACTTGATCGCCCGGTGCAGACGTTCTCAATCGGCTTTCCGGTCGCAGCGTTTGATGAGCGAGAATACGCGCGGCAGGCTTCGAAACAACTCGGGACCGATCACCACGAAGCTGTTGTCACACCCGACGCGCTGGCAATCCTGCCGCAGTTGATCTGGCACTATGATGAGCCGTTCGGAGACAGTTCTGCGATTCCTACAATGTACCTGTCGAAGATGACTCGCGAACATGTCACAGTTGCTTTAACGGGCGATGCTGGCGATGAACTGTTCTGTGGCTACGAACGCTACCGTGCCGCTCGAATGACCGGCCAGATGGACTTCGTCCCGCGGTGGATGCGTCAAATGATGTCATCCGTGATTTCGCGACTTCCTGCGTCGGCCGAGCATCGATCATTTCGTCGTCGTTTGAAGCGCCTGATGGAATCATTGGCTCAGGATCCTGAGCGGCGATATTTGAACTGGATTACGATCTTCAATTCGTCTCGCCTTGAATGGCTGGTGACACCAGAATTATGGAACCTCGCGCAGGCTGAAGATCCGGCGGCCTGCATTTTTGCAGCTTACGACAAGTATCCGCACCGCGACTTTATTACTCGCACAACGGCGACCGACGTTCAGACCTATCTGCCATGCGATATTCTGACCAAGGTCGACATCGCCAGCATGGCGGCGTCACTGGAGTGTCGATGTCCGATGCTGGATCACAAGGTCGTGGAGCTGGCTGCTCGGATGCCGATCGAAGTGAAGCAAACGATGCAGCAGTCGAAGAAGGTGCTGATTGAGACGTTTAAAGATCTGATCCCTCCGGATATTCAAACTCGGAAAAAAATGGGATTCGGCGTTCCGATC
>JBILXT010000420.1:0-6094 GCA_044378235.1 Planctomycetaceae bacterium | reverse complement strand
AAGCTGAGTTGTCTGAATATGGTGCTGCCGGTTTTCTGCGTGAGCTGATCAAGAGTGATCTTGCCGAAGAATACGGGATGGAACTGCGACGTTGGATTGCGGAGCTGGAGACGAACTCCGGAAGCCGCCGGGAAGACATCAGCGAAATTGTTCCGGACGGGACCACAAAGATCGTCATCCCGGATTCAAATTCTCTGAATCATGGCCAGCAGACCTGAAGCACGCAGCCCGACTGGGTCGCAATGTACAGTCGATCGCCTAATGGTCCTGTGCAAATATGTTGCGGCGGATCCTGGGAGATATCCACGGCCCACTGAATTTCGCCGTCAAAATTCAGCCAGAAGATTCGATTCTCGAGCGTCAGCACGGCCACTCGACTCTTGGTGGCCGCAGCGGAGACTCGTGAAGGAATGCCGTCGATCGCGAACGCCCCCAGCTGTTCGCCCGAGCGATTGTAAACCTGCACTCCATGATTGAACGCGGCAAGAAAGACGCGTTTGGCCCCTTCGGCCAGACTCATGCCACCCACATTATTCAGCAGTTGCTCATTCCAGATCTCTTTGCCCTTGAGTGTGTAGCGACACATCTGTCCGAACTCGGCGGCAGCAAGCAGTTCGGGTTCCTCGGCAAAGAAGGCAATATGCTCCATGGGACGACGAGTTTCTATCTTTGCCACTTCTTTCCGATCGGCCGACACTATATGCAGCCGTGAAGAATCTGTGCTGAACGCAATGTGGCTTCCATGAGGCGCCACAGCGAGTCCCGTGATTCGCCCCGTGATGGCGGCGTCCCAGAGTGGTCGCAGACTGCGGTCGAAGCAGATCAGGCGACGCTCATCAACAATCGCTGCACCCAGATCACCTGAATGAGCCATCACGACGCGTGACAAACCGGGATAGTTCAGATTCTCAACCAGCCGATCGCCCGATTGGTTCATCAGCGTCAGGTGACCACGGCGAGTTCCCACGAGCAACTCTCGCGACTCGTGGGCCACATCAATGCCGACAATTCCATCGGGGAAAAAATCTTCAAAGACTTCGCCGGGGCGTGATCCATGACAATTGTGCAGCAGAGGTGACGCCACTCGATTTCCCCGCGTCCGTTCTACTGGAGTTGGTTCTGCAGGATTTCAATCGCTTCGGCCACATCCGGATCTGCACTGATCTCTTCGGTCGTGCGACCTCGATAAAACGAATACTGCAGATCCTTCGGTTCCGGAACTTCCACGTCCGGAGCCAGTCCCTTGCCTGAGTAATTTTTGTCGTCAGGCGAATAGAACTTGGCAGTCGTCAGTTTCAGGCCCGTGTCGCCGGGAAGATGGATAATGCTCTGCACCGACCACTTGCCGTAGGTCTTACGTCCCACGATTTTGCCTCGATGATGATCGCGAATGGCCCCCGCCACAATTTCACTGGCACTGGCGCTGTTTTCATCCACAATCAAAGCCAAAGGATAATGTCGTACGTTGTTCCCGTGTGCCTGGAACACCTGATTCTGCTCGGGCGATCGACCTTTCGTGGACACCAGAACGCCTCGATCAATGAAACGATCGATCACGGCGGCTGCTGTTTCCAACAACCCACCCGGGTTTCCTCGCAGGTCCCAGATCAACGCTTTCATGCCTTGACGCTCGAGACCTCGCAGGGCTTCATCAAGTTCTTCCGCGGTATTATTCTGGAACCCCTCCATGCGGATGTAACCAATTTTACTGGCTTCATCGAGCATCAGTTTTCGAGTCACACTGTGGATTTGAACTCGCTGGCGAACAAAGTCACCGGTCTTTTGAGTTCCATTCGGAGATTCGTACGTCAGGCTGACAGTGCTGCCGCTGGTTCCACGAAGAAGTCGAGCTGCATCGTCAGTCGAAAGATCTTTACAGTCAGTCCCGTCAATGGCGACGATATAGTCGTCAGGCTGCAGACCACCACGTTCCGCAGGGCTGTTGAACAGGACATTGACCAGGTGCATGCCGCGTCCTTTGACGCCCTTCATCTCAATGCCAATCCCGACAAGCTCACCCTGAATGCTGCCGAACAGATCATTGTAACGATCCGGAGTCAGGAAGTTGCTGTATTCATCCAGAGCATTGCAGCCTCCAAAGATGTATTCCATCACGACGACAGTGCCCGAAACCCCCAGTTCTCGCTGACACAGATCACAAACCGCTGTCACGGTGGAACGAGCCTGCATGCGGCTGTCGATGCGACGATTCCAGAAGTCTTTAATCAGAGTCTGACGAACTCGATCGATGGCTTCAGTTTTGCCCTCAAGTTTGTTCTTGGCAGTAAACCGATCATTTTTCAGAGCCATATACAGGCTCTCTGTTCCGTGAGCCACGAAACGAGTTTCCTTAATCGGTTCAACGTATTCGTACTGAACTCGACTGAGAATGTCTTCAAACAAATCCAACGCTTCGGCTCGACCTTTGGTCAGAAGCTTTTCTTCGAAGCTGCGGTCCGAGTAACGGCGATCAACACCAAAGTGGATCCGAGTTCGACGCAGACCGTACTCCAGGCCTTCGTCATCAGTGAAACGCTCCAGCGTGGCTTCGTAGTGGTTGATCGCTTCAACCCACTGGCGATTGTTCTCGAGAAGTTCACCGGCTCGCAATGCTTCCGCCGCATCAGCGTAGATTGACGCATCGACTTCAGCCGCGTCTTCAGCTCGCAGATTAGCCGGAGCCAGAAGAAACAGTGAGACGAGAGTCAAGGTCGACAGCAGCCGACAACTCAGCACGTTTACACGCATGATGTTCCCCTCGACCCCGACAGCCGTGTTTGCCGTTGTGGTCCATCCACTCAGTGCATTCAAATCCGAGCGGCATCATGCCCTGCTAATGGTCTCAACCATGAAACCAGACGTGCTGGTCGAAGCGGTTCTAACTTCCACTCCGGCCAATCATCCGACAACAATCTTTGCTGTCCGATGAGTTGCAATGATCACACTATCAGTGCCGCAGTCCAGTTCATAAGCTCAAATCGAATATATGGCCGAAAACACCCGGGGTCAAACAGGGATTCTCGACAGACTTTTCGCAGTAGAAATATCAGGCAGATCGTGCATTGAAGTCATTGCCTTCCATGGCTTCGCATCTTACCAGTGCCTCGTATTTCACTGCAGAACTCTGCGTCTGGCCGTTTCAACGAGCAAATCTGCGGTCGCCAATTCGCCCAAGATCGCATTCCGTCAAATTCGGAAAATTCGATTCTCCGGTCCCTTGCCGACGCGAACTGCCGCGCGTAAGCTGCGGGAGCACTTTGTGGGATTCACGCCCACAATGATCTTTGAAAACAAGTTGAAAGTGGGATTCATGCCCGTTACGCTGTCAGCATTCGGCTTACGGCTGCGGTCACACAAGAGTTTCGTGATGTCTGGCGGCGGGCCAGCTATCGCAAGGGTGATGCCCTTGTGAGAAAGAAGAGAGTTTTCACATGTTCCTGACGGGAGAATACAAGCGAACGATCGATGATCGCTTTCGCCTGATGCTTCCGACAGAGCTGTCGGCTTCGATCTCCGATGAGAATGGCGACGTCATCATTGCCAAGGAACGAGCTGGTTGCCTGAGTCTTTGGCAGCCTGCGGAATGGCAGAAACGCCTCGACAGTGGCATTGCATTGTTGAAGCAGAAAATTGACTCGGGACGAATGGAACAACGCTGGAGCGAAGTTCAACGCCTCGGACGTCTGCTCTCAACTCGCCATCAGACCACACGACTTGCGAATCGCTCGCGACTTCTGATACCAGAAGGCTTCAGACCATTTCTTGGTGTTGATGCCGGTAAAGAAACAGTCGTCGTTGGAGCAGTCATCTGTGTGGAAATCTGGCAACCAGATGCATGGAACAACGTCCTGAAAGACGAGATGCCGGACTTCGGCGAACTCTTTAAGCAGTTGACGCAATAATCCCGCTTTCAAATCCGGAAGCAGAACGGATCGAAGAAGAGAAAAGCATTGCTCACTCACTCTTCCCAGCAGGTCGCTTGCTCACTCAACACGACACGCGACTGGCCGAGAGTTATCCACCAAGGATGGCGATGCGGCAGGGAGGCCGCTTTTCTCTCTTCGATCCGGTTTTTTACTTCTGAGTTTTCTTCTCTACCGTCACACATCTTCAAGCTTCTAGATGTAGGTTGGACATTCTTGTCCGACTGTGTTTCGACCAACAAGAATGCTCGTCTTGTCAGTAAATCGCCTCTAAGCAGCGACAGCCATCCCAACCACACTCGCATCGCATTTCTCACGACCAGACTCAAGAAAACTGAGCTCTATTCGAAATCGTGTCCGCGACATGGCATAGCAGGGTAACACTGCAATTTTCGAACTCCGGGGAAGCTTCTTGCGATTCACCGCGAAGCGGTTTAAGAAGGTAGCCGGTGGTCAGCGAAGCGCAACCACCGGTTCGTGACGAAACCTGCGAAAGCACCCTGAAACGGGTGCCAGAATCGCGGTTTCTGTCATCCCTTCAGGATAAACGTTATTTCTGTTGAGTCACCGGCGGTGCGCCAGTCGGCGACCGCCGGCTGCTTTCTGGAATCCTTTCAGGATTAATCGCACACGCTCCACTTCTAACGGCCATGCACATGATTTCGCGTTGAACCAGAATTTGCCACCTCACCTCCAGGCCGCCTGGACAGTCGATGCCTTCGTCAATCGCAGCATCAGCCGGTTTCAATTCTTTGCCACGGCCCTCTTGACACAATTACAAATGTAATCCTACAGTTCCGCGTCAGGGACATTTGTAATTGATCGATCAGTGAGTACGGAGGACCGCCGATGCCGCCGCGACCAGGGTTGTCAAAAGCTGAGCTGGAGATTGCTCGCATAGTCTGGGAGCTGAAAGAAGCCGGTGTTCGGCAGGTCTTTGAAGCCTTACCACCGGGACGAGATATCGACTTTACGACGGTCCAGACCTACCTCCGCAGGCTTGAAGAGAAGGGCTATCTCAACGTGCGACTGGAAAGTCGCAGTCGAGTTTATTCGCCCAAAGTGCGACCTCAGACTGTGATTCGTGAAACCGTCGGCGAAATGGTCGACCTGCTGTTCGGTGGCGAAACAATGCCGTTAATGAAGCACCTCGTCGAGGAACGTAAGTTCTCTTCCGGGGATATCGAGCAGCTCCGTGAGTTGCTGGATCGACTCGAAGGAGGCAGCGATGAGAAGTGAGCAAGGTTTTCGGTTTTCAGTTTTCGGTTTTCAGAGACTGCGGTTGATCTCAGCTTTCTGCTGTCTTCTCTCTGCACTTGATCCATCTGAAATTTCAAATTTGAAATCTCAAATCCGCGCAGCGCAAGGAGGTCGGTTATGAACGACTTTTTGCCTATGTTGTGGACACAGACGTGGCAGATCGCAGTGCTTGCTGTCACCGTTGCTCTTTGCGCAAGGACGTTTGCAAGAAATCGCCCGCACCTGGCTCACGCCCTGTGGCTGCTGGTGCTCCTCAAATGTGTAACACCGCCGATGTGGGGGCACTCACTTGGTATTTTTAGTCAGTTGCAGAAGTTGACAGCATGGGACGAGACGACAAGTCAATCAGCACTGGCAGATGTCGGTTCATTGAGCGCTGAATCGGCCTTTCTGCCATCCTTTAGTGAAGCTCATGAATCTGAGTCGCATCTCGAAACTGATTTCGCAGTTCACCAGAGCACCCAACCAAAATCTCGGCACGAAGATTCAGCCGCCACAAACGCCGCAGCAATTCCAGCCCCCGAAGTACCGAAGTTAGAATCCGTCGGCGCCGTTCACCCGGATCTAAGCTTATGGCCAGGTCTCCTGCTTTCCTGTCTGGCAATCGGAGCATCAACCACATTGAGCTTAATGATCATTCGCTGCATCCGCTGCCTGCAAAGTATTCACCAACATCGAACCACTGAGTTCGACGAAACGTTGAATGAACGTCTGCAGATGCTGTCAAAGAAGCTGCGTCTCCGACGAGTGCCTCGCCTCATCGTCTCGGACGTCCTCTTTGGCCCGGCCGTGCTGGGAGTGTTGCGGCATACGATTGTGCTACCACGATGCCTCATCAAAGCTGAGAGTGGAAAGCCGAAAGCCGCTGACTCTGTTGACGCCCCAACTCCGCTTTCCGCTGTCGGCTCTCC
>JBILXT010000419.1:0-6114 GCA_044378235.1 Planctomycetaceae bacterium | reverse complement strand
TTCCGTCAATCACGCACGGTTCATTCACAAAGATCCCGCCGCAAACCTCCAGATCAAACCGGCACTTCAGCACAGTTGCCATCCGACGACCTCGCACACAGTCTGCGTAGGCAGGAATCTCAACGCCGTGACAGACGCTGGCAATGGGCTTGTTTGTTGCAAAAAAGTGCTTTGTCGCGCGGACCAGATCCTGGTCATAGCGAATGTATTCCGGAGCACGTCCACCGGAAAACATGATGCCCGCGTACTCTTCTTCTTTGATATCACGAAAGGCGATATCGGCTTCGATGGAGTAGCCTTCCCATTCTTTCGTGATCGTCCAGCCCGGCTTCACTTCGTGCAGAACCATCTGATACCGACGTTTCTCCGGAGCGGCCACAACAGGCGTAAAGCCTGCTTCGATCAGACGATAATAGGGATACATTGTGTCGAGCGTTTCCGTAGCATCGCCGACGATAATGAGCACTTTATTGCTGGATGGCATTGTTCGATCTTTCTATTCCGGTTTGTGCTGCTCAACATGGACCTGTGCAACATCATGCCAGGGTTCAACGAATTCGCCGGTGGTCTGCTCAACGCGACCACCGGCGTGCGTAAAAAACCTACTTCTTGACAACCCAGATGTTGCGATAGACAACGGGATTGCCGTGCCCCTGCAGATAGATGACGTCCGGACCGGCGGCTTCGGGATTTTTTCCCGGAGTGCCATGAGTCAGCTCCAGGTCATCGTGAATCAGGATTCCGTTGTGACGAATAGTGACGCGAGCATTCTTGACCTTTTTGTCGCCTTCGAAGACAGCCGCCTTGAAGTCGATGTCGTAGGTCTGCCATGTCAGGGGTGGAAAGCAGGCGTTAACTTTTGGGCGAGCGATGGAATAAATCCCGCCACATTCGTTGTTTTCACCTTCCAGGCCAAATGAATCCAGCACCTGACATTCATAGCGTCCCTGAACGTAAACGCCGCTGTTGCCGCGTTCCTGTCCTCGAGCCGCCGGGCGAAACGGTGTTCGGAATTCAATATGCAGCTGATGATCACCAAACTTCTCTTTGGTTTCGCAGTCAGCAGCCAGCAGATCGGTCATCGTTAACTTGCCGTTGTTGAACGCATCAGCCGACTTGCCATCAAACAGAACGACGGCCCCTTCCGGAGGTTTGGCGTTCAGAGTTGGACTCTTGCGTTCAACCTTTTTGAGTGTTCCGCGAGCTTCACCGGTTTCAGAAAAGAGTGACGCCGACCCGTCCTTCAGAATGGCATAGCCGTGGCCCTCGGCTTTGATCTTTGTTTCTCCGTTCGAGGTGCTGCCGTTCGCTCGAAACTTTTCATCACCGAACCAGCCGTCGCCGGGCAAACCACCCGGATAAGCGACTGCGTCGAACTTATGATCGCCAAGCGCAATCACCTGAAATCCGAGCTTCACGGTCTGATCGTCGATCTTGATTTCTCCGGAGTATTCGCCCTGAATCGAATAGTCTGGCCCCGCCTCTTCAGCAGTCAGGAACACTCCATCTTCCGCGCGAGAGACCGTGGACATCAGAAGAAGGGCAGAAAACAAACTCATCACCAGTGTACGCATACCAACTCCAGTCAGGACAGGAACCAGGCCGGTGCGACGTTGCGACCAACAGGAGGCCACAGGTGGGAAGCAGGCAATTCGCCGCCGAACCGGATTCAATGTCATGCAATTGTGAAAGGTCTTGAGTCCGGATGCAAACAAGTGAGTGACGGAGTAATTTGTTCAACGTCCGAATGGCTTTTTTGAATCTCAAATCTCAAATCTCAAATCTCAAATCTCAAATCTCAAATCTCAAATCTCAAATCTCAAATCTCAAATCTCAAATCGAAAACCGAAAACCGAAAAAAGCCCCGGGGAGCATGGGGCTCTCCGGGGCTTCTGAAGGAGGAACGTCTGGACGTCGCTTCAAAGTCGATTAGTCAAACATGTCGGTGAATGATGCAAGACGCATTCTCGTAAAGAAGCCCGGTTTTGCTCCTGTTTGACGAACGACCTGAGATCCATCCGGGGTCGCATCCTGGTTCGTGTCACATGACTGACAGTTTCCGTTGCAACCATAGTTGCAACCACGATTGTGAAAGTTGCCCGGATATGGCACTCCGGGAATCACACCAGTGTGGCTCTGCCATGTGGGTACGTTCATGTAAGTGTAACCCAGCTGAGTCGTATCGTTTGGCTGATAGACGGCTGGATAGTTTCCAATGAAACCGCCGCCTGGGTTACCGTAGTAAGCCTGAGGATGATAAGCCGCATACCACATGGAATCGTAGTTCACCGGGTAGTGAGTCGGAGGTGCCCAGCCTGAATCCGGATGAGCACAGCGAGGTCGATTGGCCCAGGCGGCTCGACGTTCATCGCGTCGAGCGATCCGGTCCTGACGGTGGCTGCCGTGGTAGCCCGTCTGACAGTGGTTGCAGTTGCTCCAGTCACTCGCCTGGTAGCCGATGTAGTTGCTTCCGCCATTGTTGCAATCACAGTGGCTGGCCTGCTGCACCTGAGCCGAGGCCGCGCTGCCGGTCACCAGAACGGCGACAGTAGCGAGGAAAGCTGCTGACAAGTTTCTCATGAGTTCCTTCTCCAGAGATCCAGAGAGAATTGATGTTCGACATTAGGTGCGGCAGCAACAATCCAGCTGCGGCGTCGCGATCTTGAACGTGTTACTTATGAAGTCTTACCACGACTGGCACTTGAGTGGTCGTGGAGATGTCATTGGGTTGTAGTTGCCGATGTGTGTGACTCGGCTGGCTGGCATTCCTGAGCTGTAGTTGTAAGCGTGGTGAACGTTTGGAGCCAAAGGCACTGACATTGGCATTCCGTAGCCCTGAGCCGCGTACAGCTGAGTATCACGAGGATCGATGTATGATGGCTGATCCGCATAGGTCATGTGGTATTTGCCGAACCATGGGCTGCCCTGGCCGCAGTTACCAGAAGGAATCATCCAGCCGAAGAGTCGATCACAAAGTCGATTGTTGTTCTCCACACACTTCTCGGCGAAGTTAGGATTTCGACCGTCGCAGCGACCTCGACCATTTCGGCCGCGGCCTCCTCGACAAGGATCACAGCTGTTGCACCAGGCACCATTCATGCCGTTCGCATCGCAACCGCTGTAGCAGGAGTTGCAATCCGTCGGTGTGTAACAGCTTCCCATATTGCAGCTGCCGCCATTGCACATCCCGCCGTTGCAGGGATCACACATGCTGTAACAAGGCGGGCAACATTCAGTTGGGCAGCACTGCGACGGGCAAGGCTGTGGTACGTAGCACGTTTCACCACACGGACCAGTCATTGAACAGCTGGCCTGCTGGATTCTGGAGGCCGACTTCGTCTGACTGCGGTCCGACATGCGAACCACTCCGTCTTCAGCCAGAGTCACCCCGGCCGTCAGCATCGTGCACAGCAGGGCTGTGTTCTTGAGCAGATTCTTGAAGGAGATCATTTTGACACCTGATGAGAATGTGAAGAGAATTCGAAGCTTCGGAGGCCGAGATCCGAACGTCTCGGCCTGCGACGAAGACAATCAGCGAATAACCGGTGGCTTGAAGAGAGTGAATGGGCTGATGGACGAGTGATATTTCACGTCCACCTGAGTTCCCTGCAACTTCCAGTCTTCTTTCGACCAGACACCAAACGGAGTCACCATCCAGCCGCCATTCACCTTGTAATAGTACGGCGGGTAGATTGCTCGGTAACGATGAGCGTGCAGCATCTCATGCGGATGGAATGCCTGATTCTCGATCGCGATTCCTCCAACTTGCTGTGGAATCCCCGGACGCGGTGCCGGGTACAGAGCAGCTCCGGTCTGCGGATACATGCCGCTGCCATTCTGAGGATACATGCCATTGTGAACACTCATCGGTGCCGCACCCTGATAGACAGGACCTGTCGCAGCATAATGAGAAGCGTTCCAGTACTGTCCTTGTGAGGACATGTTCACGGACTGGGGAGCCTGATACTGCTGCCAGTTCTGTGATGGATGAATGGGGACTGGATTCGACATCCCGGCTGGTGTCGCACTGAAGTACTGCGGACCAGCGACGACATCCGTATTTGGCAGCACAGGAGCCTGCTGAATCGGAACCGGCTGAAGAGCAGACTCGGCTGTTACTGCCGTTGGTGTGAAGTCCGGTTCCATCGGAATCATCGGCACCTCAACCGGAGCAACTGCGACTTCACCAGGAGCAGCATCGTCGGGCTTCGAAGCAGTCTGCCGAACTTGAACAGCCTGGCGTTCAGCATCCCGAACAACAGCACGTTCAACAGCCAGTGTACCGTCAGCAGGTTTGTCGTCAGGCTTTGCTGTTGGCTTCTTGATCAGAGCCAGCTTTGGTACCGTCACAACCGGCTTCGTGGATGCTCCTGGAGCCGCCGTCCGTGCTGGAGCGGCTGAGCTCTTTGAAGCCACAACAGGCCGAGTCACCGGCGACTGTGCTCCGAGGGTGTTGTCCTCTTTCTGAGCAGGCTTCGCCTTCACAACGGACTTCGAAGACTTAGTCGTCTTTGAAGTTGTTGACTTTGCCGTCGTAGACTTCTTGCTCGAAGTCTTGCTCTTGAACCAGCCCACAATCCCCGTCGGAGCCGGATTCGATCCCTTTGCCGCTGGTTGTTCGGCAATTGCGTTCTCCGCGCAAATGACGCCCATCATCAGCGCTACTAGACACTTGCGTAGCATTAGAGCCCCCTCCATGGAATCCGCGGATCGTCCGGTGTTCCGCATCGGCGGCAGGTTCCAGTGAACCTGGCCCGGCCGGTTTGTTCAGAATTTTTTAAGGCACAACCATCGACGCCACGCAGACGCCGATTCCCCTCGTTCTATGATTTCGCCAGCCCTCTGCGCGGTCCAATCGCGGTGCACATCAGGCCGACGAAATATCTCGACAGTCATGTTGTTCGGCCCGTATCGATCGTGCGGATGAGTCATTCAATGCCTGTCGCATCAATAGAACCGGCAGCAGAACAGGGCTGTGCGGTGGAGTCTTCTCAATCGAAAATCATTGCCTGACCGATAATTTTTGCCCTTTTTACCCAGCATGAATCCCTGCCGGAAATCAAGACAATCGTCTAAACTGCCGCTTACTGGTCCAAAGACACGGTAAAAGACGCGTTTTTGAGGCCAGCGGCAGACGAAATCTCCTGAACCGGAACAGCCGCAGAATTCGTTTCTTCTGTCGCTGGCTTCGATACCGGTCGATGATTCTGATCCCATCCTCAGATACCAATTTCATGGCAAAGGACGCCTCTGGTGGCTCGACGGAAATCTTCAAACTCGAATAGTTCACTCTTTGACGAGAACGCTCTTCCTGACGCAAATGTGCAGTTTGTGCCGATCAGCGAAGAAACCCGACGGCGGTATCTGAACTACGCGATGTCGGTGATCACCTCGCGAGCACTCCCGGATGTGCGCGATGGTCTCAAACCGGTCCAGCGCAGAATTTTGTACGTGATGTACGATCGGCTGCGTCTGACCTTCGACCAGAAGACTCGAAAGTGCGCCAAGATCTGCGGGGATACGACCGGCTCGTTCCACCCGCATGGTGATATTGCGGTGTACGAAGCGCTCGTCCGCATGGCTCAGGATTTTACTCTGAGATATCCACTGGTGGTCGGACAGGGAAACTTCGGCTCCATCATGGGCCTGCGAGCTGCGGCGTCTCGATATACCGAAGCCAAGGTTTCACGGCTTGCCGAAAACCTGATGAACGAACTGCGGTATCAGACCGTCGATATGCGTCCGACTTACGACGCTGTCGATGAAGAACCCGTCGTCGTTCCCGCGCGATACCCAGCGCTGCTGGTCAATGGTTCGTCAGGCATCGCGGTGGGCATGGCGACCAACATGCCGCCGCACAATCTGGGCGAATGCATCAAAGCCGCCATCCATCTGATCGAAAACCCGGACGCCTCCGTCGCGCAGCTGATGCGTTACATTAAAGGGCCCGATTTTCCGCTCGGTGGTCGCATCATGACCGACCGCGCCGAATTGCGGGAGATGTACGAAACCGGCAAAGGCTCGATCAAGATTCGCGGTGAATGGCGATTCGACCAACAGGGGAAAAAGCAGGACACCAGTCGCATCATCGTTTACACGATTCCGTATGGCGCG
>JBILXT010000418.1:0-6116 GCA_044378235.1 Planctomycetaceae bacterium | reverse complement strand
AGCGTCACTGGAAGATGAGCTGACCGCGTTTCGTGAGATCGATCGCTGTCTGGCGGCGTGTGTTCGCTTCAAACGGCCCGTGTTTCTGGAGCTTCCTCGCGACAAGGTTCTGGCTGTTCCGAATCATGAACACCATCCGCTCACAGAAACTCATCAGAGCGATCCGGATGCGTTGCGGGAAGCTCTGGAGGAAGCTCGCGAATCCATCAAGGCGGCTCGTCGCCCCGTGATCATTGCCGGCATTGAGCTGCATCGTTTCGGTCTGCAGGATCAGCTGCTTAAGTTTGCGGAACACAACAATATCCCGATTTGTGCAACTCTGCTGGGCAAGTCCGTCGTCAGCGAACGTCATCCGCTTTATCTGGGCGTTTATGAAGGAGCAATGGGACGCGAAGAAGTGCGACGTTATGTCGAGGACAGCGACTGTATCATTCTGCTGGGGGCATTCATGAGCGATATCAATCTGGGCGGCTTTACTGCTCAGCTTGATCCAGGCAAATGCATCTACGCGACCAGTGAAAAGTTGCGGATTCGCTATCACCACTTTCACGAGGTGCAGTTCGCTGACTTCATGAACGCCATCAGCGACAAAAAGTTTGCCAGTCGTCGCGCAGCCCCCAAAGTTAGTCAGCCGGAGATCGCCGCCTGGAAACCCAGTTCGGCAACTCCGATTACGATGAAGCGGTTGTTTCAGAAGATCAATTCCGTGCTGGATGAGAAGCTGGTGGTCGTCTCAGACACCGGGGATTCTCTGTTTGCCGCTGCTGATCTTTCGATTACTCAGCACACGGAGTTTCTGAGTACTGCGTATTACACGTCCATGGGTTTTGCAATCCCTGCCAGCGTTGGAGTGCAGGTCGCCAATCGCCAGCTTCGGCCACTGGTTCTGGTCGGTGACGGAGCATTTCAGATGACGTGCATGGAACTATCCACGACCGTTCGCCAGAAGTTCAATCCGATCGTGGTTGTGTTGAATAACAAAGGCTACTCCACCGAGCGATTCATCCAGGAAGGCCCGTTCAACGACATTCACAACTGGCAGTATCACAAGATGCCCGAACTGCTCAGCGCGGGCTGGGGGTTTGAAGTTCACACGGAGGGCGATCTCGAGAAAGCGTTCAAGGCGGCCTTTGCGAATCAGGATTCATTCAGCCTGCTGAACGTCCACCTCGATAAGCTTGACGTCAGCCCCGCCCTCAAACGCCTCGCCGCCCGCCTGGCAACCCGCATCTAGAAAAGGGGGACATTCTACTTTATGCAATAAGTAGAATGTCCCCCTTTTGAGCACGCTCGGCCAGTGATGCCGGACTCTTCGACAGATTCGAGATTAAGGCTGAGCCACAAGTCCGGAGCTTCCACTCCGGTTTCAGGTAAATGACCGGACGGATAGTACTCTAGCCGATCAAACTTGTTGTCGGCTTTAAGCTGTGCGAGCAACTCCGTCCCAACGCGTTCCATCAGGACGTGATTGGAAAGGTTGATGATCATCAAACCTCGATCCGCGAGAAATGCGGGATCAGAACGTGATTCGGACGACGCTGTTGTTGTGCTGTTCTGGGACTTCAAGGCTCCGACGTGCGCGTTGAAATGGAGTCCATTGTCGGCGTTCGGCGACTGCTCATGCAATTCACCGTCGTCACCTCGCCCCAATACCACGGGATTTCGGACGACGTCCGGCGGCATGAGGTTCCACACCGCCAGGAAAGCAATTAGCAGGAACAGCAGACCGATCTTGATCCAGCGCCACGTCTGTGAACGCTGGGGAACTGCTGAAATTTCCGACATCGCGAGACCTCATCGAGTCGCTTTGACTTGTATTCGAACTTACCTGCAGACGAAGTTCGCGAACATCGTCAGAATCTTAGCGGGACGCGTCTTATACGTGCACTATTCGCGAAACAAAGGCCGTGTCGAGGGGCTCATTGTCCCAAGTCAATCACGCAAATCCCCTGATGTCCGGCACGAATCCGCAACGCGGAGACTTGTTATTGGGTGAGTGCCAGCACGCGGAGAGGGCTGCCGGAGCCCTCCTGAATCTTCAGCGGCGCTGCGACGAACATGGCACCGGTGGGAGGCAGCTGATCGAGGTTCCGCAGACACTGCAGACCGAATCGCCCGGCTCCATGCATCAAGGTATGACAGGGATAGGGCAGCGACCAGCGATACGACTGGCCCGCGTCGGTGTTGATTGTCTCGACGGCGAAACCCAGCACGTTTCGTTCATGGATCAGCCATTCCACTGTTTCCTGGGTCGGCCCCGGCGAGTGAGCACCATCTTCTTTCATGTTCACAAACGACGCCGGATCAGCGAGTCGCTTTGACCAATCAGTGCGGAATGCCAGCCAGGCTCCCGCCGGGATGCGGCCATGTTGGTCTTCCCAATGCTGGAGAAAGTCAACAGTGAGAAGCCAGTCTTCATTATCCGCTACCTGGACGCTTGCATCAACGACGACTGCCGGCGCGATAAAGTTTCGGACGTCGATCGTGTCTACTGTATTGTGCGGCAGATGCCTGCCGGTGATCCAGTGAGCGGGGGCGTCGAAATGAGTTCCCGTATGCTCGCCGCAGGAGAAATTATTCCAATACCAGCCGGGTCCAGCGTCGTCGTATTGGGAAATTCTCTCCTGTCGAAAAGGCCACGTCTGACCAAAGGGTGGAGGAAGAACCAACGTCGGGAAGTCCGGAGACAGAACCTGTGTCAGGTCAACCATACGAATCGAACCCGCCGCATAAGCAGCCGCGAATTGAGCCAGAATTTCCGACATGCCAAACACTCCTGACGGTCCGGGAACGAATACCAATCCTGAGCAAGCCTGTTCTCCAATACTTGCTGCTGGCGATGAACAGCACTCAGTAATCAGAGAAGCTTCGCGAACGGGTGGAATCTCAAGCGATTGTTCGGATCCACTTTCTTCTTCAGTGCCTTGACGGATTCCGCCATGGCCTCCGTCCCAAAGATCACGGACGACGAGACTGAAGAGTTTGCATCGTCAGGCTGCGAATGCGTCCCGCTAAAGTCGACCGACAGACCGTCCACCTCTCGAGCTTTGTCAATAAAGCGTTTGGTGAGGTCGGCAATTTCCTCTCGCTCCTGAACCGACTTGTCCTTCGCGTCGTAGAGTGTGATGAGATCGACAAAGAACTGGTGATGACAATTGCCACTGGGAAGCTTTGCCATCGACAGAGCAGCCCCGCCCAGCGTCCGAATCTCCACGATCGAAAACTTAGCCTCGTCCAACGGAGCTTCGGCAACGACTGAGTCGCAGACAAAGTTCAGGATTGCGTCATCAGGAATCTCACTGGTTCCGACGCAGTGCTGAAGCATGGCGAGTGGATTGCCCTTCATTTCGGCGATGACGGGCCAAAGAGCGGCCGCAGCTTCATACCAGGAGGTCCATTGCGACTTCATGACGATCGGAAGTTTCAGGCTGGCCGCGAGATCCTCCAGCGGCTTGACGAACTCCGCGGTGTTTCCCTGAAAAGAATCGTAAAAGATAACAGTCGCGACCAGCGCTTTTGAACCCGTGACGACCAACTCCATCGAGACTGATTCGTTGGGAAGTACATGATCTCTCTGGATACGCAGTGCAGCTCGAGAAAAACTCACTGCCTGTTCTCGTGTTTCGAAAGAGACAACCCGTTGCTCTGCGCTCTGGAGGATGCTCTCATGTTCCATACGAATCGTCACATCGACAACAATGCCCAGCGCACTACCGGCTCCCAACATGGCGGTGAAAAGCTCATCCTCAGAAGTGAGCACGCGGAGTTCGCCCGCTGCCGACACCATGGTCAACTTGACCACTCGCTGTCCTAACAGCCCAAGCCGTCGAGAGAAGTAACCACTCAGTCCACCGTTGACGATGTATCCAACGACACCGACACCTGGACCGGTCCCCACCGGCAATGCGCCTTGACGGCTCTTGACGGCTTCCACAAGTTCACGAAAGACGACACCAGCCCCCACGGTGACCAGCATGCCTTCATCGTCACGATGAAACTCGATCGATTTCAGATGCACCAGATCCAAAACGATGGCATCGCTGCTGGCAAACATGGCCGCGTTCGAAGATTCGTGACCTCCGCAGACGCACGCAATTGGCGTTTTCGCTGAAGAGGATTTGACCAGTTCGGCAATCTCCTGGGCCGATCGAGGACGGTAGATCTGGCGAGAGAGCGTTGTTGCAGGAAGAGCACTGCCCTCACTCGTCTTCAGCACTTTGTTGCCGCTGAGGCAAAAAGCTCGCTGCGAAAACCACTCGTCCCGCGCTGCGACTCGTTCTATTGCTGCGCCAACGTTGTCGCCTCCACTGCCCGCAAGAATTGATCCGCCAGCGACAAGTCCGACACTGCCGACCGCGGCACTCTTAAGTAATGTACGACGGGAAACGTCATTGTTTATTTCTGACATTCAGAATTCTCTTTGGACGGGCGACGTTGGGACGCGCTGTTGACGGAAGGGTTACGGAATTTTTCGTGCGGGGCGCGTCGTTGTGATGTTCATCGTGGTGGTTTCGTCGTTGCCCCGACAGCGAGCTGCACGCAGTGGAAATAGAAAGCGGATAACGCGACTTGCAATGCTGTCCGAGGCGTGCAACGCACGGTCGCATTCGCAACATGCCGCGATATCCGCTCAGCCTACATCAGACGATAAGCGTCTGCTTATTTGTCCGTCTTGCTGGCTTCAAAGCAGGTCTTGTAAAGAACCCCCGCGATCACAGCCCCGACGACAGGGGCAACCCAGAATAACCACAGCTGCGCCAAAGCCCACCCCTGCACAAATACGGCCGGGCCTGTGGACCTTGCCGGATTGACGGACAGGTTGGTGACTGGGATGCCAATCAAATGAATCAGAGTCAAACCCAGACCAATCGCGATGGGCGCAAATCCCGCAGGTGCTCGCCGATCCGTCGCTCCCAGAATGATCATGAGAAACATAAACGTGAGCACGACTTCCGAAACGAAGCAGGCCATCATCGCGTACTTCCCCGGAGAATGGTCGCCGTAACCGTTGGACGCAAATCCGCCTGCCAGCGAGAAATCCGCCTTTCCAGATGCGATCAGATACAGAGCTGCAGCACCGGCAATGGCACCCACCACCTGCGAAATGGCATAAGGCACAAATTCGCTGGCTGGAAAACGGCCTCCAGCCACCAGTCCTGCAGAAACGGCTGGGTTCAGATGACACCCTGAAATGTGGCCAATGGCATAAGCCATCGTCAGGACCGTTAATCCGAAGGCCAGGGAAACCCCCATAAACCCAATACCGAGATTCGTCGTAGCTGAGCCCATGGGAGCTTCAAACATGGCGGCCAGAACAGCGCTTCCGCAGCCCCCGAAGACCAGCCAGAAAGTTCCAATAGCTTCCGCGACGCAACGTTTACCAAGTTGCATAATTCTTCTTCCGAGTTAAGTCTTAACGACAAAAAAATGTCCAGAACAAGTGGCGTCCACGAACCTTCGCCTCGTGGATGTCACAAACGGCCAGGCCGGTTCATCAGCCAGACATAAAACGGTCCGTTTCGCGGCAACACAAACAGATGACCACGGTTCTTTCAGGCGCGGGATCCTAGACAAGAGACCGTGTTTGTCAACGGCCTGCAGATTGACCCACTCGCGCCGGCACGTCGAGGATATCGAGTGAGATTCTGTTTATTGACGGTTTCCACAACCCGAAAAACATTCAGAACATGCCTAAACTCTGGCCTTAAGTCTTAATGGAAAATTTCCCTGGGGATCTGTTGCATATCCAGGGTCCGGACAAATGGTGACTTTCGAGCTGGGACTTGCGTCAAGAGGAACCCTGACTTTTCAGCGGAGGGTTTGCAATTTGCAGAGCGATTAAGCGGAATCAGTGTTACTGCCACACGTCGTTGTCCCAACTCGGGGTATTACAGCACACTTTGTAGATTGATAGCTTCAAATTCTGTTCTACGATCGTTAACGGCGTCAGGTGTGCTCCCATCTTTGTGTCAACTGACACTTCGGCGGCCAGAAAGGTTTGTCATGCTGTTTCCTCGACGAAAGAAAACGGAATACAGGCACTCATCACGATTCGGTGTAAAAATCGAGAGTTGTGAAATCAGATCGCTGCTTTCTGCAACCACTCCCCTGGTTGA
>JBILXT010000079.1:0-21908 GCA_044378235.1 Planctomycetaceae bacterium | reverse complement strand
CACAAACTCATTCGAATTCAGCAGAGCCCAGAACAGATCGCTGAGTGACGCTTTCACGTCGGTGCTGGATTTCAGACGTTCACCGATCGCGGCAACTTCTTCAGCCGTTGGCTGGCGAGACAGACAGCGTTCATACAAGGCCGTCACGACGGACATCGGATCGGAGTTCTGTTCCAGCAGCCGGTCGATCACGCCACCTTCTGTAATCTTGCCGGTCGTTGATTCTCCGTTCAGCAGATGTAGTGCCTGAGACAACGTGGGAGATGTCTTCACTTCACAGGAGCACGCAGTCGCTCGTGATGCACGGCCGAATGTCGACAGGAAGTAATTCGGCGTCGCACCGTCAGCGATCTGGTTTCAGTCACCTGATTCAGGCAGTCCAGCAGCACTTCGGCTCGCATGCGACGAACTCGACCGTGCGAAAAATGTCGTTCATCCAGCCTGTTCGATTCATTGCGGCTCGTCGCCAACTGATACGTGCTGGAGTTGCAGATATCGCGAACCAGCGGCTTAATGTCGTACTTGTACTCGGACAGCTTCTCGCCAAGCTTGTTCAACAGCTCCGGATTGGACGGCGGATTGCTGACTCGAATGTCGTCCACCGGATCGACAATCCCAACGCCAAAGAAGTGAGCCCACGCGACGTTTGACAGATTCTTTGCGAAGGCAGGATTCTGATCCGACGCCAGCCACTGGGCGAGCACTTCGCGATAGTCAGCGTCTTTCGGAAGCTTCGCGGCACCAGCACCAAGGTACGTCGGGACCACAGGTCGATCGTCCACGGGATGTTTCAGGTTCCCCGTGGCCGCGTTGAAGATCATGATCTCACGAGGATCCTGAGCCTGCTTGTAGCCGACCTGACTGAAGAACGCCGCGAAGCCGTAGTAGTCGTCCATCGTCCAGCGATCGAACGGATGATTATGACACTGGGCACATTGAATTCGAGTGCCCAAAAAGGCCTGTGCCATGTTCTCTGCAAGCAGTTGCGGAGTTGTTTCAGTCTGATAATAACTGGTTGCTGGATTATCAAAGGTGCCTCCTGTGGCCGGAATGAGTTCCTGCACGACCTGATCAATCGTGGCACCGGCATGAATGCGTTCGCGAAGCCAGCGGTCATAGAGCTGCAGACCTTTGGGGCTGACTCCGTTGACCGTGCGAATCTGCAGCATCTCTGCCCACTTCATCACCCAGACATCCTGGAAGTCCGGACGAGACAACAGATCATCAATCAGCTTACTGCGTTTTTCCGGATCTGTATCTGCGATGAAGTCTGTTCGTTCCTGAGGCGTCGGCAGCAGCCCAATCAGGTCGATGTACGCACGACGCAAAAAGACCTCGTCCGAGCAGACTTCCGAAGGCAACAGATGCAGGTCTCTCCATCGTGCCTGAACCAGATCATCGATGTAATTATTGCTAACCAGATTCGGCGGTGTGTAAGGTGTTCCGGGCCGAACAATAATCGAACAGCCTTCCGTGAACTGATCGAACCGGGCCATAATGAACGCAGAACCGCGTCCGTTGGATGACACTTCGCCGTCTTCTGTCACGCTGGCCGCTGCGTCGTTGTTGCTGATGAAGACCGAGCGGTCCGTGACGTCTCGATCCGTGCCATCGCTGAAACTCGCGATCACCATCAGTCCCTGCGTTTCTCCTTTGCCTGCGAAGACAGCTTCTTCCGGGAAGACTCGAATGCCCGTCGGAACAGGTCGATCGGCTGGATCGGCCGGGGCGCCGCTCTTCATCCAGGTGATCAGCGTTTCGTACTCATGAGAGTCCTCCACGATCAACTGACCGCCGGTATGGTCCACGTTCCCGAGGGCCTTATTGATTAACAGACTGTCCTGAGGTGATTGCAGGTTGATGCGTCGACCGGGGATCTCGCGAGTCAGACGATAATGATCGCCGGCCGGATCGTACCCGAAGAGACTCAGCCGAAACCCATCCTTTCCAGATGCTGAGCCGTGACACTTTCCAGTGCTGCAACCGGCTTTGGTCAGAGTTGCAAGGACGTCTGTTCGAAAGCTCAGTTCCGGGATGACTTCGACATGGGCGACCTTCACCGGGACGATCACTTTCTGATCGCCAACGCTCGCATGAATCTCGGTGGCTCCGTTTGCCAGAGGCTGCACGAGTCCATCTTCGAGTTTGACGATGTAAGTATCAACGGGCGCGATCGAAGCCGATGCCGTCACGTCCTGAGTACTTCCGTCCGGACGTTCGGCAAGAATCAACAACCGCTGCCAGTCGCTGCCATCGGAGAGCGAGACTTCCGCTGGATACACCCGGTACTTCACAGACGCACCGGACGGCTCACTTGGTTCCGCGTCAGTCTGAGCGAAAACTGCAGGCGTGATGAGGAGCGTTAGTATTGCGAAGGAGAGTTTGAGATACATGGAGAGAAGCCTTGTATTGAGGGCTGGAGGCCCGGCATATCCTCTGCCGGGGCCGTGAGGCCCCGGTAGGGAGAGTAGATGAACTTCAGGCCTGAAAGGCCGGCACATCACGTGATGTGTCGCCCCTCCGGGGCTTCAATTGTGTTAGGATTAATTTCCGGTGGCTTACGCCACCGGCAGAGGTTGTTTCGGCCCATTCGGGCCTGATTTTTTTTCTATTATTTCTTCTTCGCCTGCTGACGCAGGACATCGAGTTTGCTGAGTGGCTTGCCGTCCTGATCGGTGACCAGCATTCCTGCAGGTTCAATTTTCAAGATGCTGCCACGACCGACCAGCCACGAGACGTTCTGGCCGTCGACTTCGCCAGTCAGACGAACCATCAGGTCCGGAAACGTTCCGATCGGGCAAGAGTCTTCCGGGTTCAGGACGAAACGAATCGCGTTGTCCGCAGTCGCAACTTCGACCGTTGCTGCCGTGACACGATTGGGGAGTCCCTCAAGCACCGCGGTCAGTTTCTGAGGCAGCTCACCTCGTCGCTCCAGCACGCACGATACATCACGCGACTTTCCCTGCTCCGCGACAACCGGCTCGATCGATCCGGCCACGGGAGCATTTGCGATCGTCAGCTCCACCAGATTCGAAGCCACGGCCGTGCGTGCAAGCGGCTTGGATCGACGGCTTCCTCGTTCTTCCATTCCCGTTCGATCCGGCGCCGCATCGGGTGCTAAACCGGGTCTTGCTTCGGCACAGATCTGCCATGTGCGAGGCGCCGCTTTGGGCCACGCATGCATCGGATAGCTGACCTGCGTTTCGCCAGGCGGGATGATCACCTTGTCAGGGCCATCCACCCACGGAGGAAGAAACGGGAACGAAATTTCCAGAGGTGCGTCAAAGCCCTCGGAGCGAGTCGTGATGATTTGCAAATTCACTGTTCCATCCGGAGCCAGGCTGGCGACTGGCTTCGCAAGTGTGATCGAGTAAGGCACTTCGTCAACTACAGCAACGGCTACGCGATCGACTTCCGCAGACTGAAACAACTGATCCGCGGAGGCCGCGACAAGATCCACCACCTGCCGAAACTGACCGATGAC
The DNA here is from genome assembly GCA_044378235.1 of Planctomycetaceae bacterium. Taxonomy (GTDB): domain Bacteria; phylum Planctomycetota; class Planctomycetia; order Planctomycetales; family Planctomycetaceae; genus SXXK01. Next base: position 18,424 of record JBILXT010000079.1, on the reverse strand, counting down.
GCTTCCTGTTGGCGTGATGGCCGACGCTTCAACATTCACAAGTCGGCCTGATGTTTCCGCCCCCGAGTCTGCTTCAATCACCATCGGCACCCAAAACCGGTCCGAGGGAATCACCGTGTTCGGCAAACGCACACCGTCAGGAAGTCCGCTGAGAGCCAGGCTTACGTCGCCAGAAAAGCCACTTCGCTGACAGGCCAGAAACGTCACGACTCGATTACCTCGCGGCACCGCGATGGACTGACGCTCCTGAGACAAGCGATTCGGGCGAGACAGAAACGCAGTGAGCCCCGGTTCAAACGGTGAGATTTCAACACGGTAGAAGAATCCGTCACCGCCGTTTCCACGCTTGTCAGAAATCTGCACGATATACTCTGAAGAGGCAGGAAAGGTGACCGACACCTGACTGTCATGGCTGATCCCGTCATCACCGACGGCCACGATTGTTCCGTCGAGAGTGCGAATCTCCAGCAGCGTATCGACGGGGCTTCCGAGTCGACTCGCAAACACTTCGACATCAAACTTCTGACCGGCTTCGGCACGAATGCGGAAGCAATCCACGTCAACAGGTTCCTGCAACAGTCCGTTCAGAGCGACAGGCAGCTCGAGGGCTGGGGAATTCAGTTCGGCCGACGTTGCATTCGGTTCCTGTTCCAAAGCGTTGCCAAACGGGTTTACTCGGAAAGGCAAACCGGTCGCGGAGGCCACACCATTGTTTTTACAAAATACCTGCGTGGGGCCGGCCGAATGCTGTTGCAGCGAGACTTCCTGAGAGATCGGACCGCCAGCGTCACCGCCGAAAGTCACTGACAAGTTCTGCCCCGCCTGACCGCCTGCAGGATAAACCCACTGCGGTGCCGGGAATGTTCCAATGTGCAGAGCGTACCGACTGGATTCATCGCCTTCGAAGTTCGATTCATGCAACTGCACGATGTAGTCGCCATCCTCCGGGGCGATGAGCGAAACCATCGGATCCTGTCGTCGCAACGAAGTATCATCGACCGCAGCCAGCCATTCGCCGGTCGGGCTCATGACGTTCAGAACCGCGTCCAGCATGGCTCCACCGGCTCGCATGGCTTCGGCTTCGGCAGACAGTCGATCACCTTTTTTCAGCGACACTCGAAAACTGTCAACGTCTCCTGCTTCGATGGTGCCAACCACCGTATGGTTGAGTTCCAGTGGCTGAGCATCTTCCGCAGCATCATTGGATTCCAGTTCAAGGATCACAGGCAGTTTCGAGATCCCAATGATATGCAGTTCTGAGAGACCTTCTGAAGAACGAATCCGAAGTGGATGCATGCCGGGAGGACATTTGTCTGAGGCGATCAGATGGACGATCAGTTCATTGTCTGACTTCGGCTCAAGGCGTTCGCATGTGATGTTAGGGTTGTAAAGCATCACTTCGACAGCATTCTGCAGGCCAGCTCCGACGATGGTGACTGGGAACGAGACTCCCCGCTGCCCGGCCGCAGGAAAGAGCCGTTCCACAGACGGCGGAGCAGCCTGCAGAAGCTGTGAAGCGGACAAGAGAATGAGAACGACGATGTGTCGAAGGAGCATCACGAGTACCTCTGGAGAATCCAAATCGTTGGCGAGCGGCTGGGCGTCAGCCCTCCGTGTCGTTCTTCTTCGCTGTTTGGGTACGGAGTCGTTTCAGGGCATTACACGGAGGGCTGACGCCCTGCCGCTCGCCGTTCGAGTGACTACGCCAACAAGCCGCTTTCAACTTGGCCATTCATCACAATCGACTGTGGCCGATCGCCCGGTGACATCAGAGACCTTGAGGCATCGATTCCCAGCAGGTGATACATGGTCGTTGCATAGTTCTCGATCGACAACGGCTGCTCAGCCACTTCGCCTGCCAGTGCGTCGGATGCTCCGAAGATGTGTCCGCGTTTCGTGCCGCCGCCAGCCATCACAATGCTGAAGACTCGAGGCCAATGATCTCGACCGCCGCCCGCGTTGACTCTCGGCGTTCTGCCGAACTCGCTGGTGATCAACACGAGCGTTGAATCCAGCAGCCCGCGCTGATCAAGATCCTGGATCAAGCCTGCGAAGGCCTTGTCCAGATCCGGCAGTTGAGTCTCAATACCTCGATAATGGTACGAGTGAGTATCCCATGCGCCGTATGTGACAGTGACAAATCGAACACCAGCTTCGACCAGGCGGCGAGCCATCAGGAAGCGTGCTCCTGCAGATGGTCGTAGGATCGGGCCCCAGGGCTTCATTCCATACAGGTTCTTTGTCTCATCCGATTCGCCGTTGAGACTGAATGCGGCTTTTGATTCCGGAGAATCCAACAACTGATAAGCTCGCTGATAGAACGAATCCATCGTCGCGATCGCATCGTCCTGGCCCATTTTATGGAAGTGCTGATCAACCAGCTCCTTCCACGACTTGCGAGTTTCAAATCGAGCGTCATCGATTCCCGTCGGATGATTCAGGTCGCGAACAGAGAAGCCGGTTCGCGCTGGATCGGCACCCAGTGCAAAGGGGCCAAAGGCATTGCTCAGATAACCGCTACCCAGAAACTGACTTCCGGCCGTTGGCACGACGACATAGGGAGGCATGGCACCTCGAGGGCCCAGTTCGTGCGAAACGACACTGCCAGCACTGGGGTAAACCAGAGCCGGGCTTGGACGGTATCCCGTGAACATGCTGTGTTCGCCGCGAGCATGGTCGACTTCCGTATGAGTCATGCTGCGTACGACGGTTAACTTGTCGGCGACTTTGGCGGTCTCCTGCATGTGTGAGCTGAAACGAACGCCGGGGATCGTGGTCGCGATGTTATCGAGGATCCCTCGGTACTCCAGCGGCGCGTCCGGCTTCGGGTCGAAGCTGTCCATGTGAGCGAAGCCGCCCTGAAGATAGATATGGATCACCGACTTCGCTTTGGGCTCGATCGTCTTCGCTGGTACATCTGTCTCCGAAGCCGCCTGCAGGCGGAACAGATTGCCCATGCTCAGCCCAAGTCCGCCCAGCCATCCCGCGTAAAGAAAATCGCGGCGAGCCGGTTTGCGAAAATGGGAAGCATCTGAATTCCATGTGCCTGGTTGTGGTATTGTCATGAAGTGACCTCCGGTGAATTTTTGATTGGGGATTTTTGATTCTGGATTTGAAACTTGATTTGAAATTTGAGATTCGAAATTTCAAATCGATGGCTCTGCACTACGGCTTTACAACGCTGTACTCAATCACCAGCTTTGGACGCTGTTCGATGTTTTCGAACTCCGAAACATAGAAGTCCCAGCCGTTGCCGCCTGTGTTCAGGAATGCCCAGCCGTGGTTGGCTTCTCCGTTGACCCACAACTGGACGGTGTCAGTGACATCGAAGACGATTTCCGAAGAGTTCGCAGCGATCTTGCCGAACGTGAACGCATCCTTATGACGAGACGCTTCGAGTCCATCGGCTGAGACTCCTGAGATGAGACTGCCCCATGTGACGCTTTCGTCGAATGGAACCAGCATTCGATGCAGGTTGACCGTGCTGCCCTGATCAAACGCACTTACGAGAAGACGTGCGGAATGAACCACCGCGTTTGGCGGCACCTGCCCACTTTCTGAACCAACGATGCCATCGAAACGCAGCAGCACCTGACTTTCGCCACCATCGTTGTCCGCATCCGCGGAAGCGTTGCCATTGCCATCCAGAATCGTCGTCGGAGCCAGCGCCCAGATCTCGGAATCGATTGTTCCGGAGTACCCATCGACGCCGTTTCGAAACGACGCAGTCACGATGGCATTGCCTGGCGACTTTTCCATCCCCAACGTCAGACTGATGCCCGACATCAGCATCAAGCCACCTGCGAGAACACTGCGAATCATCATGTTTCTCCTTCGTTTCACATGAGCCACGCGCGCACCGGGAGCGCAGAACGAAATTGGTGATTTCGAAAGCAGGTCTTACTGGCGAGCGGCAGCACTCCGTGCCAGCCGCGACGCACACGGAGGGCTGACACCCAACCGCTCGCCGGATGATCTTACTTCAAGGCCTCAGACGCCTTTTTCACTGGTGCAGCAACAACAGGTGGGCGAAGTCTTTCCGGGGTATTTGGGACTTCTTCGGTGAGCATGTTTTTAGCACCCGATTGTTTAGTGAGTGTGAAGGCGTCGTATAATTCTCCAGTCACAGTGAAAGCTTCGAAGTGAAGCTTATCTCCGTCGACGTGAATGATTTGATACAACTGAGTGTCCTCGGCATGTCGAGTCATGAACGGATGTCGCTGCAGGTTGTACATCTTGGGACCGCTGACCGAGACCACATAGACAGTCCCGGAGAACACATCCGCCGCATTCACGCCGGTCGTCAGATTGACGTGACCCATTGGCGTATCAAGTCCCGTTCGTCCATAAGTGTGATCATGCCCTTGAAGCACAAGGTCGACTCGATGCTTATCGAGCACAGGCTTCCAGATTGCTCGCAATCCGGCGTTGTCACGATCTTTGCCGGTGGAGAACATGGGATGATGAAATGAGCACACAACCCATTTTTCTTTATTTTCAGTCAACACCTTGTCCAGCCATTCGGCTTGCTCCATTGGTTTTTCGTTGCTGTTCATTGCAACGATTCGAACTCCCTGATAGACCAGAGTAAAGCAGGCTTCTTCCAGGCCGGCGGGGCCGTTCTCAGGTTGTGCGAACTGTGGTCGCCAGTGGTGAGACAGACGGCGAGTGGTCTCGTTCACTTTGGCCATTTCATGATTACCCGGAACCGCGATGCTGGGAACCATCCCATTCATCCATTCGCCCGCTTCAAACCATTCCTGCCATTCAACATCCGACTCTGCGTTGTTAATCAGATCACCGGCGTGGATCATGAACTTCGCCTTCGGAGCGTCACTATAGGCTTCTCGAATGACTCGCGACCACTTCGAACGCACATCGTTCTGAGCATCGCCGAAGTAGATGAACGAAAACGGCTCCGGCTCCGCGCTGGCCGTGGTAAACTGAAACCACTCGCTCCAGTTCACACCATCACCAACTCGATAAGCGTACTTTGTCTTTGGCGAGAGTCCTTCAAACTTCACGGTATGGAAATGAGCCGTATTGAGATCTGTCGTCAGCGGCGTACTGACTGCGACCAGTTGTTTGCTCTTCGATTCCAGATCCGGCCCCGCATTTGCAATTGTGATCTCGGCAAGACCTCGAGAAACGTCCGTTGATGTTCGCCATGTGACAGCCTGTGACGTTGCTGGATCTGATGCCCATGTGAGCACGATGCGGTCGGGGAGAATTCCAGGACGAGCGAATTCGACAGGTTCAACTTTCGGCACCAGCTTGATCACATCAGGAGCAGCATCCTGTGCAGAAACGGATATCGCTGTTGCCGACAGCATCGCGGTACACGCGAACAAACGGCGAATTGAAGCTGGGGATCTGAAGAACATGGAGGCATCCTGTTATTGATGGTTCGCGGAGACCCGCGTTTGAAGGTCAAGAAATGGTAGCTTAGGAAGATCGACGTGACGTTCCCATTCGTTCAGAGGAACTGTCCAGGGGTCGCTCCGCAAAGGTTCATGCAACGGAACAATCCATGGACGATGAAAGGCAAATTTGGGTTGAGCAGCCAGATTGACTGCCGGATCAATTAACAACTGAGGTTTGCGACCGTTCAGGGAAGCCAGCACGAGCGCTCGCACTTCCGTCTGTTTTCCTGTTCGCCGCAGTGATTCCCTGGCCAGGCCATGAGCCAGATCAAGAATCATCTCCGGATCTTTAGCAAACTTAACTTGTTGTTCGGGATTCAGGAATTGTCGGATGTCTGCTTGTTGTGTTACTCCGGTCTCTGCATCCGTCAGGTAGTATCGCAGTCCGACCGTTTTGCCTCGAAGCATCATCCGCCATGAAAAATAATGCCCCTGTTCCGTCCAGCCGGTGTTGCCTTCATACGTAAAATGGCGCAGTGGCCAGAGAATATGAAAGCTACAGTAGATCAGCAGAACGAACAAAGCGGGCGTCGAGATTCTTCTGCCAGATTCCGGCACCGCTAAACTGGATTCGCTGTTCTTAGCCCCAAAGTTCAACCAAAGCAAAAGTCTGTCAGGCCAATCAGGTGCAAAGAACACGGTGGTGGCAGCGATCATCAGCCAGGGAAAAACGTGGATGTTGAACATCACGCTGTTCGAAAGATGAAATGCGATCGCCAGCAGGAATCCGACAACCCTGGTTCTTCGCCACAAAATGGCCGGGACGACCAGCAAATCGAAGAACAATCCGCCCCACGTGAATAGATGTGCCACGCCTGATTCACTCAACCATCCCGGAACACCATCTGCCCAGCCCTGCAGCCGGAGGACATTCTTCATGGGCTCGGCACTGAGCCAGTCCGCATCGATCTTGGCGATTCCTCCAAACACATAAGGCAATGCAATATGAAACTGAAGCAGCAACAGGTACCAACGCGGCACTATGCCCGATCGATGAACAGCTCCGTTCAGTACATCCAATGAGAACAGTCGATTGGCTGGCAGTAAAGCCATCAGCCAGCTCAACAGAACAATGAGATAGTAGTGATTCTGGTAGTTGGTTCGATCAATCAGAAAAAAGTGGGTATACCCCAAAGCGAAGATCACCGTGGAAGCTCGATAAACAGCCCCGGCCGCGATCATTATCGCTGCAAACAGCACGACGATAAACTGAATCACCATTCCGTAGCCAGGCCATGGTCGAACCCATGAGAATCCTGAGTACGTGAAATGAAACATGTCCGGGGCGCACAACAACCGGACTCGATCTGTTCGCAGGTAATCAAACGCCCAGAACGCCATCATTAGCCCAAAGCTGATGCGAAACACGACGAGACTGGCCGCCGGGACCTGTTCGGACAACCAGTTCCGCAATGCCTCGAAGCGGCTCAGCGGACCAGCTGTCATTACAGAAGTCGAACGTAATTCCACGGGCATGAGAGAAAACACCACAAAGGAAGGGCATCTCTGCCATCATTCAATGTCGGTACACCAAGCGGAGTCAGATTGAAATCGCCGGAACTCTCTTAGCTCGGTTCTGGCTACTTCTTCTCTTCCACATCATCAAACGGATTCTTCTGAACCGGTGCCGTTCGTTTCGGCAGCTCAACTTTGAAATCGTTCTCTTTGTCCGCGACAATCTCGACATCCATCAGGTCCCGAGTTTCTTCGCCGATGCAATCGCAGGGGAACTCATTGCTGGTCGTCACGCGAACGATATGCGGACCAACAACAGCTCCATCGCCCGAACCGTATGTTGAAAGAACGAAGCGACCAGCTTCATCAGTGAAGGCGAAACCCGGCTTACCCACTTCGGCAGTCTTTCCAGTCATCTTCGGAGAGAAGTAGACCTGGGCACCCTGCACGGGTTTTCCCTGGCACAGCACGATGCCGGATGCTTCGGCACAGGGGAATTCTTTCAGCCCCTCGGAACATCCTGACAATCCCATAGAAAAAAGGACGAGCGATAGTGATCGAATTGTTTTCATCACGAATTCCGAATGAAAAATGTTTCCAGCAAAAAGTCAGCCCAAAGTGGCCCCTGCTCCCTCGTTGTGCAGGAAGAGGGGCGACTTAATTCATTCTGTGTGACTCTTCAAAAGAAGACTCCTACTAGAACTCTCCCAACACCTGTCCGTCACGTTTGTCGTGCAACCAGTCGTATGTCTGGGTGCTGATGTTTTCACTGATGAATCGGACGGAACCATCGCCGAGGACGAACTGAGCTCCACCGACGTGGTAGCTGAAGGCGTTGTCGTCGTTGATCGCCTGGAACATCTTGTTGAAGTTCGTCCGAGCATTGATCGGGCTGTTGAAACGACCGTTGATGCGGATAGCTTCATCGCTCTGGTTTCCTGAACCAATCCAAATTGGCCAGTCGCGGAATTCTGTCGCTCCGGTGCCGAGGAGACGATTGGCTCCGCTGGCGTCAGTGCTGGCATAGGTGGATTCAGCGGCCATAATGGTGTTGCTGAGACCGTCGGTCACATCACGGAATCGTACGCCACCACCTTCACAGGCCTTGTGCATCATGCCGAAGTCACCGGAGTTGGATCCACCGGCAGCTTTATAGCTTGATGTTGCATAACCGACGGCTTCAACTTTGTCTGACGGAAGACTGCCCGAACCGCCTGGTACAGTCCACGTTGCAGGAACAATTTGAGGCATTGCCGACGACGGGCAAAGGTAGGCTGGCAAAACGGTGTCGCCCCCGGGAATGATCGTATTTCCGGGATAGAACTGGGCAATCCTCGCCGCATTGAAGATCCCAGGCTGGCCTTGAGGATTAATTCGCTGATATAGGGCAGGCTGCTCAATCAGTGGCAGAATAGAAACCATCCAGCCAAACCCATTGTCTTGGTTAGTTGTACACGGAGTGACCGCGTTCCCGTACATCGCGTGCGGCAGAACGCCATAGGTGCCTTCATAGTTGTGCAGGGCCAGCCCAATCTGCTTCAGATTGTTTTTGCACTGCGTGCGGCGAGCAGCTTCCCGAGCCTGCTGGACCGCTGGCAGCAGCAGAGCAATCAGAATTGCAATGATGGCGATCACCACCAGCAATTCGATCAGTGTGAATCCCAGACGTCTCTTCGTCATCTTCATTGTGAACTCCTCTTAAGCAAAGAAAACAGAACAGAAACTCATCGGCGAGCGGCAGGGCGTCAGCCCTCCGAGGTGCGCGCACCGCGATCCTCGTGGTCGTTACCCATGTTTGCGGACGCTGCGTCGGCGTGTATTAATGAACGACATCGACGAAACACGGAGGGCTGACGCCCAACCGCTCGCCGTGCTAAATCCCAAGCATCTGCCAGTCGCCGGTGATGGCGAACGTGATGCCGGGCACCTGGTTATTCACAAACAACCATTTCCCATCCGGGCTGAACGTCGCACCAGCCCATTCCGAATCTCTGAAGTCTCCCTTCAGACCGTTGCGTTCTCCATTAAGCTGCACATTCATGGCGGCAAACTCTGTGAGCTGTCCGGCTCGAGTCAGAATTTGAAGCTTTTGTGGGACTCGATCACCGTCTTCACAAAGCACCAAACCACCGCGAGGACTCACGCAAAGATTGTCCGGGCAGTCGAGCACACTCGAGGACGGAGATTCAAACAACAATTCCAGAGTTTCATGATGAGGCGTGTAGGCCCAAATCTGCCCCTTGCCCTGTTTGCCGCCATGACTGGCGACGAAGTAACATCGATCGTTGCCCCACCAGCAGCCTTCGAGCTTCTGAAATGGTGATCCTCCTAGGGCTCGCCCCTGTTCAAAAACTCCGCCTTCATCTTTCGTTCCGGGGGAATGGGCGAGCTCCGGATTTTCAATCGTGACCCAATTCACGTCATACCAACGGCCCGTTTCCGCGTTCTGACTCAGGTCATCGCAGTCCGCCACTTTCATCATTTGCAACAGACCGCCTTTACCCAAATTGCCCTTCTCCAGCGGCACATAACGATAAAATCCAGCAGGCTTGCGGTCCTCCGTCTCATAGACAATTCCCGTGACCGGATTGACTGCGACCGCCTCATGCACAAATCGCCCCATCGCCTTGAGCGGAACAGGCACGCCTGCGCCGTCCGCAGAGACCTCAAACACATAGCCATGAGGCCGTTCCAGCAGCATGGTGACACCGTCGTCTTCGTCGCCGTCCTCAAGGACCGTTTCTTCGCAGCTCAGCCATGTCCCCCATGGAGTCGGGCCGCCCGCACAGTTCTTCAGAGTTCCGGAGAGACTGCTCCAGGCCTTTAACCATTGCCCTCGCACAGAGTCAAACGTAATGTTCGAACAGCCAGCCGTCGCCTTTTGATCATAGGCGGAGTTGATATCGCCAAAGGCAACTCCGCTTTGCTTGCATTCATGATTTCGACAGATCGTCAGTACTCCGGCTTCATTCCGGATGATTCCCATTCCGTCATGTTCGCTCGGCGTGATTCGCCCATCATTCATCTGATCTCCGGTCCATCCGAACGACAGATAGCGAAAGCCCTCAGGTAACATCAGCAGTGGCAATCCGGTTGTTTCGTCCGGAGTCGGGCGGAGGCCACCGGCCACGATACTCCGGACAGGCGCCGCAAGCAATCTGCGGAGCGACTGCGGTACTGCCCATGAACCAAGTACCGCAGCGGACTGCAGAAGAAACTCACGACGCCCTGAGAATCCTGAACGGTTCACCATTCCTCCTCGCTCGTTCTTCGTCGGCCTGGTTCGTGTTGATATCAGCTTTCAGAAGTCTGTGGTCGGCTGATTGTGAGAAAGCCATCAGCCACAGGCTGATGACTTTGCCGAACGCTCCTGAGCGATGATCTCCTTCACCCAAGTATTCAGACTATTGCGAAGATTCTGAGAGCGTTTAGTTAGGATTTGATGAGTTTTGACAGTATTTGAAATAGCCGTTGTCTACTCATTTGATCATCATGAAAACGCGTTCATCGGTAAGTTCATTTCACCCAATCTCTGCGACCGAACGCAAGATACTGCAGAAGAATCGGAAGCTCATAGACTGCCAGCAGCACAAACAATGCCCGTCCTTTTTTATATGTTTGATCGAACGCTGACATATCGTGATGGAGCGTGTAGCGGCGATGGCTCAGCAGTTGGACTCGATGCCAGGCGGGAATCAGGATCAGATGCAACCAGAAGGGAATTCCCGGTGTCGCTACCGCAGCTGCGATCAATAACATCGATGAAAGAAATGTGAGCAGGAACACTGGTATCGGAATATTCCGAAGGAGCACGCAAAGATATGGGGCGAAAAGCAGGGTCAGAACACAGCATTGACTCGCGGACGTAATCTGCGGCAGCAGGTTTCTAACGGCAATCGCCGCCAAAGAGCACAAAGAATAGTAAACACCGTAGACGGCAATGATGTGCCACACGTTGATTCCAAACTGCCCGTGGCGGCACAAATGTCTCTGATACAATTCGTCGAAGTTGATGCGAAGGATATTCATTTCCTGCTTCTCCAAAATGCAGCCATTGCAGTGAACAGCATTTTGACCGTTGATGCTCTCAACGTGTCGGCGATTGTTCTGCAGACAGCCGTCACTTCATCCTCAGTGACCGTGAGAGGCGGAGTAAACTTCAGGATGTGCGGCTCGTACTGACAAAATCCCATCAGCACGGGGCAACTGGCCTGGTTCATCATTTGCAGCAGGTACAACTGTGCGGCGTTCAGTCCTAATCGCTGAATCAGGCTGTTCTGGCAATTCAATTCAATCCCAATCAGGAGCCCGTAGCAACGGATGTCCCTGACCAGTGCGACTCCCATTAATTGCCGAACCAGCTCGTTGCGAAACTGCTGCCCCGCGACGGTCACCTGTTGCGGGACATCCTCGTGATCTGCTCGACGCAGAGTATTCAGCAGGGCGCGATATCCAAGTTCATAAGCGTATTTATTACGCAGATCTGAGGCGAGTGTTGATTGTCCGGCTCTCAGCCGCGATTCGATGCTGTCCGAATACAATGTCAGTGCAAACGGGAACATCATATCGCTGACCCCTTTGCCAATAGTCAGCAGATCCGGCTGGATCGATTTCTGTATTGATCTGACGAAGGGACCGGTGCGAAACATGCCCGTCTGAATTTCGTCGACAAATAAGAATGTGCCCGTCCGTTGCCGGACCTCTTCGATGCAATCGAGAAGAGAGTCCGGGATCTCACGAACACCACCCACACCTTGAATCAGCTCCAACTGAATGACGGCGATGGGTGTTGCGGACGAGATTTGTTCCAGTTGCGTGGTCGCGTCGTCTGCAAATGGATCGAGGTAGACGACATTGGCGTACAACGGATCCAGATTTGTTCGGTAGTAGTTCTTTGCCGTTCCGGACAATGCCAGTAGTGTCTTGCCGCCAAACCCGCCGTGAAACGCGACGATCAATGATCGTGAAGGCTGAGCAGTGAGTGCCAGCTTAAGTGCGTGTTCGGCAGCGGCGGCGCCGCTGACGGCCGGAACGTGATGAGGCAAGCCGGTCAGAGCGGTGAGTCGCTGCTCGACTTCACCCAGGATGTCCTCAACAGCATCCAGTTCCTTGATTTCTCTGGCCCAGTCGGTGGGGTTGTGTCCTCGCAGGCTGCAGGCCACACCTCCCACTCCGTCGAATACTCGTTTATTCCCAACGCGAACATAGTGGCCCGATGCGGTGACGTCTTCCTGATCATAGCCTGCCAGTGAGATAACCTTCGCAAGTGATGAACTGAACAGATCGCGAAATGTGTCGTGCAGCAGGTCGTGATCAACAAGCAATGGTTTTAGAACAGGCTGAAGTTGCCTGTAGAATGATTCAGAATGCTCCTGAAGGCACTTCAGGAAGTGCATCGTCGAGATTGTATTTGGCTGAAATGTTGTGGAATGAAAGTTCGTCATGCCTTTCACAGTCCACTGTGCGGCGATATCGCGGCGAGCCGTGAAGGCTCCGAAGGGAACCTGGCGTCGGGTGAACGATTCCTCAAACACGACAATGTCTGGAACCGGCCCGCTTTGGGGCAATGTTACACTGTCGAGGAACAGATCCTGATCCAGCCAGGCGATCATCAGACCGCGTTGGTTGCTGCAGTACCGTTGAACGGCCTGATGAAGTTCTTTTGAACGCCGTGATTGTCTGACAGCCTGCGGCGAAAGGACAAGGATTCCGGCGGAGGCCTGGTCTTGTTCAATCTGGGCGATGAACTCTGCCGTTGACAGTGAAGTTATCTCAGGAATGAACTGGACGCTGATGGGTTCATCGGACTCATAAGACCTATCGGACCTATAGGACTCATGTGACCGATCGGACTCATCAGACTCAATTGCCGTCTCCGCAAAGTGGCGGAAACAGCTACCATCGTCGACCAGCCAGACCTGAGTCAATGCACTCCGATTCTCCGTGATCGAAGCGTCTTTTTGCGAGCGAACATTCTGAGTGTATCGAGCCAGCTTCAGGGCTCCGCTCAAAGCCTCTTCGCCGGAGTTTGCGAGGAACGAAGAACGTCGGCCTTCCTTCTTTGACTCGGGCCAAACATTCCACACCATTTCTGCCAATGCGACGCAGGTCTGAGCGACAAAGGGATTCAGATACAGACGCAGCAAATTGGGAATCTTCAGGCGAATGATCTGATCGCATGTCTGAAGCGCTGACAGGCAGTCTGCATTCATTCTTCTAGAGACTCTGTTTGCCGGGGTTGAAACGGACGTTCGGAAGGTGCGTACTGATGAATCCAAGGAAGACATCTCGATTGTTCCTCGTCATAAATAAGTCAGCGGAAATGCAGCTTGCCTGCCTGCAAGCGGAGTGCGTGATGCCATCTTTCAGGATCTGACGCAGTTGAATTTTGGAGATTGGCAATGACTTGTGATGTTGCCAGAAAATCAGGAATTCCTCGGGGAGAAGGAATAACTCCACATGAAATGCGAACGTCCGCACAAACCAATGGAACACCGTCGACGCGATTGGCGTTTCTTCGAGCCGATCCCAGACGCGGCCAATACTGTCCCGAGGCATCTCCAGTGCGCCGGCCGTCGTTGGGGAGTCGACGTAGTATCGCCGAATATCGATTTCAGTGTTGGCTGCCCGATTCTTCCGGATCTCCACGTTCGAGGCGTCGGGATCTTCGAAGACTTTCAGGATGTCCTCGGCTGATGGGTTGTCCAGCGTCTCTTGCCTGACGGAGTAGACAGACTTCGGTTTTACTCGCAGCGTCAGCCGCAGCAGGAGCCGATGTCGGCTGGTGTCATACATCGCATCGCGAAAGAGCCTGTCTCCGCGTCGAGCAAAGATAAACTCTTCTGATTCTCCGTCGTACAGCAGCACTTCTTCGATTGTATCGCCCAGGGTCGACACCTGACTTCCGGAACCATGCACCGGGACAAAGAACAATGTTCCCATACTGATCCACGAGTAGTTCGGCACAACGTAGAACTCGCGGTCATGTCGGTTCAGTTCCTGAATGCAGTGTTTCAGAGTCAACCCTGCATCCACGGTAAAATGAGTGCCAATAGTCCCGATGTCGACGTCTTGCCCGGAATTTGTCTCCGCCTTAACGTCTGACGCAAGAATCTTTTCTTGTAGGTCCAGCATCGAAGAGTTGGACAACTGCGTCTTTCCCGGCAGTCCCGTTGTCAGCACGACCGTTTTGTCGGGGAACTTCCATCCAAAATGGTTCACACCGTTATTGTATCCGGCTAACTGAATGCTTCCGCAGCTATGTCGGTTGTAGAGGCTGATCAATTCCCGGACCGTGCGAGGTTTTAGTGTGTCGAAGTGAACCTGCCGTGCTGAAGGTATCAGCCGAATCAGCATGCCGATTACCACAGCAATGAACCATTGAATTCCAAGTCTTCTGCACAGAACTGACAGCAGAGATTCTCTATCGTCAGCATGCGTCTCGGTTGTACGTTCGGCAAGAACAGACTGCCACGAACGACGAACTCCAGGAATCGTCAGGTAGCGGATGCTGCGGAACCGGGAGTTGCGTCCGGTATTCGATGCTTCTTCGCACGAAGTTGCGAGGGAAGACACAGAATTCTCGGCGCGTCCGCTTTCGCTTTGATCAGATGGCCCGCTTTCTGTTGCGGACAAGGCGACAGCATTAACATCAGATGCCCTGCTCCGCAGCGGACTCAGGAATTCCAGCTCTGAGTCAATCGCAGAGAACAGCGTAGTTCCTGATACGAACGTAGAAGATAACTGAGGACCTGTCAGGGCACGCAATGGACGCAGACTCTTCTGCCTTCTTGTCATTGATGACGAAGGGCTTAAGACATAGCCGGTCCGTATGACAATCAGTCGAGACCCTGAAGTTTCCTGCAAGGGTGATGGCTCGTTTGTCCCGAAAGAAACAGAATCTGTGGTTGCAGAATCGGCTCCGTGAGCGTCAAACGGAGAGTTCAAGCGGTCTTTGGTCTGTCGGAAAGATTCGCCAAGTCGGTCAAGCAATTCCTGCATACCATCGCTTCGCCCCGGACACAGGTGAACAAGCAATGAAGGGAGGACAACAAGACAATTGAACGCAACCTTTGAAGCGAGCTGAGACAGTCCCGCAAAAAGGCTCAGGACCTGATTCGTCATGCGATGATCAAGAAAGATGACAATCTCGTCGGCGCGAACGTCCTGTCGTTGAACTCGCTGAAGTAGTGTCTCTGGCGACAGCAGCTCTGCTTTGTCCGACATCGAAGCACGTGCTGATCCGACATTCAGAGATTCGAAATAGTCACAAGCGAGACCTTGATCACCACAGGAAATGATCAGCCGCAAGCTGGCTACAGCTCGCCGTCCAACAGTCTCGGGATCGAACCTTTCTTGCGACCTGGCTTCCAGGGGATCAAGCAAACCAAAAGCGGAATCCGTCTCGTCCTCTGACTGTTTCATAAGCCCGCCTTTCCCGAGGTCGCATCGAACAGAGGCTCGCCGAAATGAATAGTGTCATCTCGTCGGACCAGCGGCGAAAGTGTTCGGTCCTGTTCTGTCATCAGGATGACGGTTGAACCCAGTTCAAACGTCGCGATCCACTCGGCACGATCTACGGGGCGGGGCGTTTCGAGTTTGGTGACCGTCACACGACGCGGACTAAAGCGATGTCCTGTAGGAAACGGATGTGTGATGTGACCAACACCCCAGCCTGCCACCATAATGAGCAGGCATTTGCCCAGAGACGTATCGAGCTGCATGACGAGCCGCTCGTTTAATGCGAACACAGGGAACTCGGGCGTCTGATACGGGGGATGAACCAGCAGGCGATGACCGGGAACATGAACCAGTTGTTCCAATACGCCATCCGCCGGCGTGAAAACACGATGACAGTCACGCGGAGAGAGAAACAGAATGGCATAGTGCCCATCATGGAACGGTGTCGTATTAGTCTCCGGGCACAGGGAATCGAGGGTGTAACGAATCCCTTTGATCGTCATCACCGTGTCTCTTTCAATCCGGCCGATGTCCTGAACAGTTCCATCGACTGGTGAGAGAAACTGGTCAGTTTGCACGGGAATCGGCCGCAGCCCCGGCTTCACGCCTCGAGTAAAAAGTTCATTGAGAGACCGAAACTGTTCCAGAGGCTTCTCCAGTTCTGTCTCGTCCAGTGCTCCATATTTTCCGCCGTAGATCATCGAAAACACCTTTCGGCGCAACGCCGCTGTGGGGATGGGTGTTCGAGACAATCGCACTCCGATTGCGGCCCCGAGCATGTTGAGAGTTCCACCGTGGATTCGACGAGCCTGTCGAAATTGTTCCAGTCGTATCTTCATGAAGTGCTTCATACTTCTGACGCCACGATCTCGGCAACACGCAGAGCATTGGCGATGATTGTTAAGGACGGGCCAACTCCCAATGAAGATGGCATGAAACTTCCGTCGACCACAAAAACATCCGGTTGATTAAACAGACGACATTCAGGATCCGCCACCGCGTAGTGCCGCGACAATCCAAAACGAATCGTGCCGCATTGGTGAGCCACATGTTCCTGCGATGGACTTAGGCCCGAGACACAATGGACGGCTCCGGTGCTCTTCAGAAGGTCTGCCATCCGTCGAGACAGCTCCGCTCCGCGTTCGCGATCGTAATCGGAGAACTGATGATGGAGCTGAATAGTTCCGGACTGGTCCAGCGAAACGCGATTCTCCGGATTAGGCAGATCTTCAACGATGCCGACCAGAGGCAACATGTGTGAACGCAGAATTTTAAGCATCCAGTGCGGAACCCATCGCAGGCCCGATTTTGCCATCATCAGTGGCCCTGGTGCTGGCAAGGATTGAACGATCCCCATTTTCTCAGGCAGATCCCGAGTGCCAAAGT
The DNA here is from genome assembly GCA_044378235.1 of Planctomycetaceae bacterium. Classification (GTDB taxonomy): domain Bacteria; phylum Planctomycetota; class Planctomycetia; order Planctomycetales; family Planctomycetaceae; genus SXXK01. Next base: position 1,700 of record JBILXT010000079.1, on the reverse strand, counting down.
AGTAGTCTGACGAGCCGATTTGCTTGATAAAGGTCTCTGTCGCGCCGGTGGAACGCAGAAAGAGACCGATTGAGATCGGCGAATAGTGCATCATGTAATTCCGGCCGATCATGGGATGGTCGAACCCCGACTTCAGCAACAGCGCTGCGGAACCAGTTGCACCGGCCGACAGGACATAGCGTTTTGCCGTATATCGTTGTCGAGATCCGGTGGCGCGATCTGTTAGCCAGACACCGTTGAGTCGCCCGTTGGTGCCTCGCTCCAGTTGGTGGGCTTCGCAGTGAGATTTGAGAGTCAGAGAATCTCCGCGACGGATGCTTTCACTAACAAACTGAGCGGATGACCGTCGCGCTCCGGTCGGGCAGACGAAACCTGCACAGTTGTCGCAACGCAGGCATTTCGAAGCATCAATCGCCAATGGCAAGCGATATGGATTGAGACCGGACTTCCATGCAGAACGCAGCAGCGTTTCATTAATCCGAGCAAGCGGAATGACGCTTCGATCCAGGGAATTCGAATTAGAATTGCACGGTTGCGTGCTTTCAGTAGCGACCGAATCAGTCGGTGCTCCCGGGTTTCGAGGATCTCGCACATCAACAACGCCGTAAAGTCGTTCGGCGGCTTTGAAGTGAGATTCGAATGACTCGTAAGTCACCGGCCATTCATGAATCTCACGCGGGATACGACTCGCGTAATATCGACCGGGGGAAAAGTCCGCCGGGTGAGGCCGCAACAAAGCGCCTCCGTAAACTGCCGTGCCGCCACCCGCAACTCCGCCCATGTAAAGGCGGGATGGCTGTGAGTTCACCACGATGGAGCGATCATCGTAAGGCTGCTTACTGATTAACGTATTGAACTCGTTGTGCAGCGATCGAGGATGTGTTGCAGTCATGCTCGTAGAAGTCGAAAGCAACTCCCCGCGTTCTACCAGGAGTACATTTTTCCCGGCCGCCGCGCAGGTGGCAGCCAGGGTTCCGCCGCCAGCTCCGCTGCCAATCACAATGATGTCAAAATCTGCATCCATGAAATGGACTCTGGATGCGAATTGAGAACTTCTGGTTAACAGTTTGTGAATGATTTGCGAACTGCGGAGCTACGCCAAAATTAAACAATTTCTGCACGTGATCTTAATCAGCCTCATTCACAACACGGATCAGGTGGCCTTAACAAACCGACACAGGAACTCTTTCACGATCGGCAACCTCTGATGGAATCAGCGGTCATTCAGCGTCAGTATGACGATGTTATTGCAAGCCAGTACGATCAGGACCCCCAGAACACAACCGGCAAGTCCCTCGAGCGTGCTCTGGATCATCTCGAATCAGAAGGAATTTTCTCACAGGTCCTTCCGGCAATGCGGGTGCTGGACGTTGGAATGGGAACCGGGATGTTCCTGGAGAAGCTGCGAACTCGTTCCCAGCGTGCCATCGAGCCATGGGGAATCGATATCTCAGAGAAAATGGCCAGTATCGCGAGAAAGAAGCTTCCGGATCTGATCTGTGAGATTGATGACGGTGCAAACCTTGATAAGCACTTTAACGATGACCAGTTTGATCTGGTGGCGACGCATTTTGTGACTGGTTTTGTCCCGATTGAACATATTGCTCCGCGAATCTTTGAAAAGCTTGACGCTGGCGGTGTCTGGTCTTTCGTTGGTGGAACAACAGCCGGTTACCCGGAACTACAGCGTCGGGCGGGAC
>JBILXT010000417.1:0-6128 GCA_044378235.1 Planctomycetaceae bacterium | reverse complement strand
AACGCTTAACGATAAGCCAATGCCGTTTCCTGAAGAGGCGCAGGCGATTCTTTCCATCATCGCCGCACGTGCAGGATCAGAGCTGGAAAGAGCTCAAACGGAAGAACGGCTTCGGGTCAGTGACGAGCGTCACAGAATTATGCTGGATCGGCTTCCCCTTGGAGTTGCCTTGCTCTGCGAAAATCAGTTGCTGTATGCCAATCCCATGGCCTGTGACATTATGGGGATTGTCCGTGTCAAAGATCTTGAGGCGACTTCACCATTCGATCTTATTATCGAAGCGGATCGAGACCGAGTTCGCAGGTTGTTCCTGGAGTCCGGTGACCCAACTGAACAACCTCTGCCCGTTTACACGACAAAGATTCGTCGAACGGATGACACAGTTCTGGATGTTGAGTTTTCAGTGCTCAAAACCCAATACGGTCTTCGAGCCTGCCAGCAGGTAAATTTCTCCGATGTGACAGCGAGCCGTCAGACTGCAGAAGCTCTGCATGAAACACAGGAACGTTTCTCACTGTTCATGCAGCATTTATCCGGACTCGCATGGATCAAAAATCTCCGCGGAGAATATCTTTACGCGAATGCGGCTGCGCTGCGAGTCTTTCAGTGTTCTCCGGAGCAACTCTACGGCAAAACAGACACCGAAGTCTTTCCCCCCGAGACCGCACGGCCGTTTATCCGGAACGATCAAACCGTCATCTCATCCCGGTCTTCTCTGCATACGACAGAGACGTTCCGGCATTCTGATGGTGTCCTTCATTACTCGCTGGTCAATAAATTCCCGATCCGCAATTCCAGCGGTGAAATCAGCCTTGTTGGAGGCCTCGCGACTGACATCACGGAACTGGTTCACGCCGAGAACACGATCCGAAAACTGAATGATTTTCACCAGGCGATCATTCAAACGGCGTCCGATGGCATCTGCGTGTGCATTGAAACATCCGACTTCCCGTATGTCCGGTTTACGGTGTGGAATGACCGCATGACGGAACTGACCGGCTACACGCAGAGTGAGATCAATGAATCTGGCTGGTATGAATCTCTTTATCCGGATGCAGAAGTTCAGGCTCTCGCAACCCAGCGAATGCAGGAGATGCGACAACGGAATGATTTACGGGCAGAGGAACGGCAGATCACTCGCAAAGACGGTGAGCTGAGGATCCTCACTATTTCCACATCGCGAATAGAGATCGAGGACGGTCTTCAGGGGATCGTAGGTTTGATGCAGGATGTTACTGAGCGTCGTCTCGCTGAAGCCAGACTCCGCCAGACAACCAGCCTTCTCGAAGCGGTCATCAATGGAACATCCGATGCCATTTTTGTGAAAGATCTTTCTGGACGATATCTGCTGATTAATGAAGCCGCAGCAACGATCGTCGGAAAAAAGTCCGCGGAGTTAATTGGAAAAGATGACACAGCTCTCTTCGATCGTCAAAGTGCCGAAAACGTCATGGAGAGAGACCGGCGGATCATGCGGCAGGGAAGTAGCGTGACTTTTGAGGAAACAACGACGGTAAATGGTGTGAAGCAATGTTTCCACGCCACGAAGGGCCCCTACAGGAACAACGCCGGAGAAGTCATTGGGCTGATTGGTATTTCGCGGGATATCACTCGACAAAAACTCATTGAGGATCAGTTCCATCAGGTACAAAAAATGGAGGCCATTGGTCAGCTCGCTGGAGGAATCGCGCATGACTTCAATAACTTACTGACAGTGATCAATGGTTACGCAGAGATTATTCTCGCCGAGCTCACTTCGGACCATCACTTAACGGAACCGCTGACTCTGATCAATGAGGCCGGGCAGCGTGCGGCCGCACTGACGGCTCAGCTGCTGGCCTTCAGCCGCAAGACTATTGTTGAGCCCAAGACACTCAACCTGAAAAGGGTTATTGAACACCTTGGAAAAATGCTGCGGCGTTTAATCGGCGAACAGATCGTCCTCAATCTGGAATTCAGCGATGAACCGTGCAATGTTGTTGCCGACCTCGGACAGACCGAACAAATGCTCCTGAATCTGTCCGTCAATGCTCGTGATGCGATGCCCAACGGCGGGACTCTGACAATCAGTACACGTCCCGTTGTGCTGTCATCCATTAATGCCCGCAATCTCGACCTTCGTGAGGGGCGGTACGTGCGAATTCTGGTTTCCGATACCGGTGTAGGCATTGCTCCGGAGATTCAAAACCGAGTTTTTGAGCCATTCTTTACCACCAAAGCTGCGGGCAGCGGAACCGGACTCGGACTTGCCACAGTCTATGGAATAGTCAGACAATCGGGTGGTAGCATCAGCCTCAACAGTGTAGTCGGGATGGGCACCACGTTTTTTGTGCATCTTCCTGCTGCCGAAAGCACAGAGTCGCCTGCCGAGCTCTCTCCACAGGACTTTGCTCCGCTTGGTACGGAAACGATTTGCTTTGTGGAGGATGAGGAATCGGTTCGACGATTGATTCGGCTTGTGCTTGAAACTCAGGGTTACACAGTTATCGCTGCAGAAAGTGGTGCTGAGGCACTCGCTCAGGCCGCTGATCACGGAGGAAGAATTGATCTGTTGTTGACGGACGTCGTTATGCCCGGCATGAATGGACGAGAATTGGTCGAACGGTTTCGAAGACGATGGCCGCTGGTCCATGTGCTCTATATGAGCGGCTATACGGGAGATGCTGTGATTCGTTACGGCGTCGAGACCGCAGCAGATGCATTTATGCAGAAACCATTTACGCCTCTTGCTCTGGCACGGAAAATTCGCCAGACGCTGGATCGCCGCGGATAGACCGCTGAAGAAACAAACGATCGGCAGGCACGTACGTAATTGCCCCGGTTGTTTCGCACCGCGACAACCCATCAATCGGGCACGAAGAAAAACGCCGAGGTTCAGTAGTCCAGTCCGAGCCTCTTCATTTTGTTGTAGATGGACTTCTCGCTGATTCCAAGCTCTCTTGCGGCACGCGCCTTGTTTCCTCCGACAGAACGCAGCGTCTGCTCGACCGCCATCTTCTCAACATCGTCCAGCGTCATTCCAGCCAGTGAATTGTCGGAGGAATGATCCGCAGAAGCCGGAACGTCGCTACGGACCGGAACGGCAGCCGCAGAATAGTCTGACAGACGAATATCCTCCCGCGTCAAAACGGAGCCTTCAGCAAAGGCCACGGCTCGCTCCAGAACATTCTCCAGTTCCCGAATGTTTCCGGGCCAGGAGTGGTTCAGAATCCCATTGAAGAACTCATCGGATGCCTCAATAGACGTTCTTCCATAGCGCGAAGCCAGTCGTCGTAGCGAGGATTCGACGATGCTGCGAATCTCCTGTTTTCTTTCGCGCAGCGGGGGCAACTTGACGCTCAGAACATCAAGTCGAAAAAAGAGATCTTCTCTGAACAGTTTCTCACGACACAATCCGAGGAGATCGCGATGTGTGGCGGCGATGACTCGGCAGTCCACTTTATAAGGGATGTTGCTGCCGATCCGAAACGCAGTTCTGTCCTGCAGAAAGGTCAATAGCTTTGGCTGAAGCTCAAGCGGTAAGTCACCGATTTCATCCAGAAACAGGGTCCCGCCGTCAGCAAGCTCAGCACGGCCCGCTCGATCTTCGACGGCGCCTGTGAATGATCCCTTTTTGTGACCGAAAAGTTCACACTCAATCAAATCTCTCGGAAGAGAAGCACAATTGACACTTACCAGAGGTTTGCCGGCTCGTGGACTATTCTCGTGAATGAACCGCGCGGCCATGGACTTTCCGGTGCCAGTCTCTCCTGTCAGCAAAACAGTGGCATCCAGCGGAGCAATCCGAAGCAGATCCGCACGCCAGCTCCCGGAGATGACTGGTGTCGCTTCCGCTGACGTGACACCGACTTTGCGTCCCGCAATGAAATCAATCCCTTGAGGGGAAAGCTCAGACCTGCAGCACCGCGATAACGATTCTGCCAGGGAGGTGAAGTCGACAGGTTTTTGAAGATAATCACAGGCCCCCAGTTTCATCACCGCGACAGCATCGCTCAGATCGCCAGCCCCGGAAACCACAATAAAGCTAAGCGAAGGGAATCGTTTCCGAAGTTCCGGGATCAGCTCCATACCGCCCATTCGCGGCATCTGCAGATCGATCAACGCCACCTTGACTGAAGCGTTAACCTTTTCAAGGGCTTCAAAGCCATCGGCGGCTTCAAGGGTCCGAAGCCCCAGTTTCTGGGCAAATCCCCGCATGAAGAGGCGCGTCAGCTCGTCGTCGTCCACGACAAGCATTGCTGGCAACTCTGCATCTGTCATTTCTTTACCATCCTGCCCACAAACAATGGATTCAGTCCACACAACTCAGAAGCAAAGTGCTCCTTCGTTTCCCCAGCGTAATTTCCGTTATTGGTTTGCTCGCTCAGCAATCTCTTGCATGAGCCTCAATGTTGCTGGGGACACGGGACAATCTCATCAGGTCATAGCTACATCCGTGTGTCACCCACAAGACCTTACGTCATGAATGGCAATCAGACAATCGAGACCGAGTCCATTGAACTCAACTGGAGGATGAAATCGCCCGGTCATCCAACATTTCTATTTCTGGCAAACGTCAATACTGAAAATAGTACTTTCAGTCACTGTATTTTTTGCCGTACCGAGTACAGAGAATCGCAGGAATTGCAGTTCAATTCCCGACAGCGTTCCATTTTTCTCCTCCTGGGACAAACCCTGACAACGAACCAAAAGTCCCAGAGGAAGCCGCTTTTTGCGAGTCATAGGTCGGAGCCGCTGATGCCATCCACACTGATCATGGCATGAAACGTCGACTGAGGCAGATCTCCATGAACCATCGCCGCACATCGGAACATCAGTTCACTCCACAGCAAGCTTCGCCATTGCGTTGAGCCCTGAGGCTGGAGTTCGGCAAACAGATTCAATCTGTCCAGAATCGGCGAAGCGTTTTTCGGCATCGCTCCACTTTTTCCTGGCATCAACAGGCGGCCGGTCAGGCCGAACAGTTCCATGAACTCCGTCAACGTCATGAACACGCAGCCATTCTTAGATGCCCTGCGGCTGGAACACTTCATGCGATTTGTTTTCGTTTGACTGGGCCCCGAATACTCCGAGCCTTCCGTTGTGACAGCGGGGGGGCCATTCCTGTCCGGACGGTCGGCCACAATGTGTGTGGTGGTGACCTGCAGTGAGTCGTATCAGTGATCAGGAGTGTCGCATCAGTCACAATTGGCAGAATACAGATGGAGCGATTGCCTGGTTCCCTTGAGGATGACCTAACAAAGGCTGACAGTGGATTCCCCCCGCGACGGCCATCACATGACAAGCCAGACTGAAGGCCAGCAGATGAATGGAGAATTCATACCGAACAAGTGTGGTTCTTTGCGCTGCAGATGATCCAACGGCTTCAAAAGTGCCAGGCTTTTGAGATTCAGATTTGGAGTGCTTAGTATCGCGATTTGCGGGGCATAAAACCGCTTAGACTGCATTGATCTGGCCGGAGGCTGTTAGTTTTACAGTGAGGTGGATCCTTCGGTTCAGCGTGGGGCTTTTCCTGCATGTGAATCAGCCCGCAATTGTCGATCTTGTTAATCTTCTCATTCAGCTTCTTTTTTTCTTCTACCGGGCCAACTCAATTTATCGAACATCCGACATGCACACGTCGAGAATCAATCGTAGTGAGTAAACTATGGCAGGTGTGAATGTTTATGCACCGATTCATCTCCGGTTGTGTGCCCCGAATTGAAGATCATTATTCTTACGACTTAAGACTATTGTGAAGCTCCATGCCCAACACATCTCTTTCGTTTAAACGCCCCGAAGCCGATCTTGCCATGCTGGAGCTGCTCGCTCTGGAGTACCCCAATGTCGACGCGGCGATCGCAGAAGCCGCTCGATTGGCAGCAGTGCAGACCCTTCCCAAAAGCGCAGTGCATGTGATCAGCGATATTCATGGCGAAGACAAGAAGCTGCAGCATGTCATCAATAATGCGTCGGGAACGCTCCGTCCTCTGGTGGAGGAAATGTTTGCCGGCCGCATGATTGCGCCGGAGATGGCCGAGTTTCTGAAGCTTACGTTCTATCCGGCCGAGGTCACCGCACGACTGCGTCAAACACTCACACGCCCCGAAGATGTTTTGGCCTATGCGACGCGCACTTTGCAGCCTCAA
>JBILXT010000078.1:0-22043 GCA_044378235.1 Planctomycetaceae bacterium | reverse complement strand
CGTCAGGATATCAGATCGACATCAGCCAGGCGGCAGAACAGGCAACGATCACCGGCACGGCTGTGGCCGCATCAACAGTTATCACGTCTGCAAACCGAAGTCTGGAACTCAAGCTGGACGGTGAAACCGCAACGGTCCAGCTGAACGAAGGCACATACACGGCCCAGCAACTGGCCGATCATCTGGAACAAATCATCAATGAGTCGGAGTCTTTTCCCTCTCGCGAAATCAATGTTTCCCTTTCCGGCGGAGCGCTGCAACTGACGTCGGCGAAGTACGGCCTGACCTCAGACCTTGAAGTCAAAAGCGGTACCGCAGTCTCCGCACTCGGTCTGACCGTGGGTTTGAAGGATAACGGACGCGACGTTGTCGGATCATTTGTCGTCGATGGACAGACCGAAGCCGCTGTTGGTCGCGGGCGACTCCTGACCGGGGACCCCGACAATGAAAACACCGCCGATCTGCAGGTGCAGATTACACTGTCTCCCTCAGAAGTCGTTGCCGGCGCCGAAGGAACACTCACAGTTTCGCGAGGCCTTGCTTCATCACTTGATCAGGTCCTCGGGAAATTGCTGGATAACGAGGATGGTCTGCTGACGTCGGTTGATGATGGCTTTGACGGACAACTCAAGAGTCTTCAGACATCTATCGATCGTCAGACGAAACTATTCGACCTTCAGCAACAAAGTATTCGAAAACAGTTTCAGGCTTTGGAAACTGCGATTAGTCAGCTGAACTCCACCAGCAGCTATCTTGGTGGGCAGCTGGCCAATCTTCCCAAGATCAGCAACCAATAAAGTTGGCTGATGCCTCGCACTGAAGTACTGATGGACTCCTTCGATGAACCCGCATCTGAAATATAAGACCGTTCAAAGTTACTCCTGGACACGGGTCGACATGCTGATTCTGGTCTATGATCAGGCCGTTTCAGCACTCAGCGAAGGCGCTCGTCTTCTGGAACAAAACCGCAAGGCTGAGCTGCCTGCGGTTAAGCTCCGTGCGATGAAAACTCTGCTGGCCATCGCTGAAGGACTCAATCTCCAGAAGGGTGAACTCCCGATTCAGGTTCTTCGCCTTGTTGTCTTCGCCCTCGATCAGGTGCGAATCGAATCTGCTGAAGCCTGGCGATCCGCGGAATCCGTCATCAGCACTCTGCGAGCCGGCTTTCTGGAAATTCAGGATGAGGCCCGCAAAGACGAATACGAGGGAAGAATCCCGGCCCTTGATGCCGTGCATTGATATCTCTGCGCCCAGAATGTCCGGAGTCGTCTTTAGCTGATTTTCCGCCGAAGGGGCCGCTTTCTTTGATTCGCTCCTATCATTAGACTCCTGAAGAATGCGGCCTCGCGTCCGACCATTGGGTTTGGAACCGATCAGAAAGAGCCGCTGGTGTTTCTCTCAGTCTGAACATGCACGACTCTGAATCCGTCCCCGGCCCTGCGATTTCTTCCGCGATCGTTGACTACCCCGCACGTGACATGACAATCACCGTCGGTGCCGGGATGTCCTACGGCACACTGCAGACAATCCTCCGAGAAGAAAACCAGCAACTGCCTGTCGATGTCGCAAACGACAATACTTCGCTCGGAGAACTTGTTGCCCACGACATCTGCGGTCCTCGACAGTTTGGCTACGGTTCACTGCGTGATTACGTCATCGGCATAGAGGCTATCGATGGCAACGGGCGAGTCTTTCATGCCGGTGGACGAGTCGTCAAGAATGTCGCAGGATACGACCTGTGCCGATTGCTGGTTGGCTCGCGAAATCAGTTGGGGACGATCACTCAACTAACCTTCAAACTGAAACCGCTTCCCGCTCACCAATCAATCGTAGTCGCGGGATTCCGATCTCTGCGTGATCTGGAATCCGCTCTGGAGCGGCTCAACCTGACCGCAACAACGCCAGTCATCCTTGACGTACTTGGCCGTTCCGCGACTTCGCGACTATTGACCGAATCAATGCCGGAACTCACGGAGACTACTCACGGCCAGGATGCTGCGGCATTGCTGGTGCTTGGTTTCGAAGGTCCGCTCGCCGCCTGTCAGTGGCAAAACAAAACATTGCAGGACGAACTCGCGGGCACCGCCGTCTGGTGCCACATCGCCAGTCGAGCCGATGCATTCCCAAATTATTGCCGAACAGCTCAACATGCAGCGACGGGCGACAACAACGATCCGTGGCTGGCACGACTCATCACATTGCCATCCCGAGTTGTCTCTTCGTTAAGCGTTCTGCAGGAGGCTGGATGCGAAGTCTTCGGCCGCGCGGGCAATGGCATTCTCTTCGTCCGACCATCAACACAGATTTCATCTCCGCAAACACCAGATGAAGCTCAGGCCGCAACGATCCTGAGTTCGCTCGTCGCAGATGGAAATGGTTCGTTCGAAATGCTTCGCTCAACAAGTGCCCGGTCGACGGTTTCTGCCGCTCCGGTGCGAGAGTTTTCGAAGCAATTGATTGAATTGTTAGGCGGCCCACAACCAGCCTGACGCGATTTCATTGGCAGACTCGAGCGAAACGACTCGATTCCGGGCAGCGCAGCGAAAAGTTCGCTCCGCCCTCAGAATGGGCTCAAAATGGCGTCCGTTAACTTTTCTCAGGCGCGGACCTCGCTGAGACGGCAACGAAATCGTTTCGCGAAACGAGTAAACCGGCCAAATCTCCAGGAATTCTGCTCTTCCGAGCCGTCGACGGGTGTCACGGATGGAGAACGGTCGCCCCGGACGGTATCCTGGACGAATCCTATTGGCTGCGGCGATCAACACTCCTGTGCGTCAGGGTGGACTCCTTTGGCCGAATCGATGCCGTTGCGTCGAACTGGCTGGTATCGCCTTTGATTTTGTAGACTGGATGTGGCTGTTTTCCCATGGCTGAAGTCACTGGACCGGATTTTTCGAAGAATGAACTGATCCCGGCAATTGCTCAGGATTCCGCGACAGGCGATGTCCTGATGATGGCCTGGATGAACAAAGAGTCCTACGAGGAGACTCTGAGAACGGGTCGCGTCTGTTATTACAGCCGCAGCCGCAAAAAGCTCTGGAGAAAGGGCGAAGAAAGCGGCAACGTTCAGCAGTTGCATGCCATCTATTTTGACTGCGACGGCGACACGCTGCTGGTCAAAGTCAACCAGATTGGCGGCGCAGCCTGTCACGAAGGATTTCGCAGCTGCTTCTTTCGAAAGATCGACCCGGCCACTCAACAGTTTGCCGTTGAGGGAGAGCGCGTGTTCGATCCCAAAGCGGTTTACCACAAGTAATCTTTCTTTCCGCGAGCCTCCGCTGAACGTATCTCAGCTCTGGTCAGGCTCCAAATTCCCTGAATTCATTTTGACGACGAAGGTTAAGACGAATGTCTGGTCGAGTACTTAAGTTGGGCATCCCGGCAGGCAGTCTGCAGGAATCTACAGCGGCCCTGTTCAGCCGCGCGGGTTACAACATCAAGTTTGCTTCGAGATCTTATTTTCCGACGGTCGATGATCCGGAAATCGAATGCATGCTGATCCGCGCTCAGGAAATGGCACGCTATGTCGAGAACGGAATTCTGGACGCAGGCATCACCGGCTACGACTGGATCCTGGAAACCAACGCGGACGTCCATCAGGTCTGTGAACTTGTCTTCTCCAAAGTCAGTCGTCGACCAGTGCGCTGGGTCTTGTGTGTACCGGAAGATTCACCAATCAAGACGGTGAAAGATCTTGAAGGCAAGCGGATCGCCACAGAAGCCGTGGGTCTGACGACTCGGTTCCTGGAACGCCATAGCGTGAAAGCTCACGTCGAATTCTCATGGGGAGCCACGGAAGTAAAGCCCCCGAAACTGGCCGATGCCATTGTGGAAGTCACCGAAACCGGCAGCTCCCTGCGTGCCAACAACCTGCGAATTATGGACGAGGTTCTGCAGAGCACCACACGCTTCATTGCGAATCGCACTTCGTATGCGGACTCCTGGGTGAAGTCCAAGATCGACAACATTGCCCTGATGCTGCAGTCGTGCCTTGAAGCCGAAGGCAAAGTCGGCCTGATGATGAATGTGCATCGCCAGAATCTGGAAGCGGTTCTAAAAATGTTGCCCGCTCTGCAAACACCAACCGTCTCGCATCTGTCCGATCCGGACTGGGTCGCACTGAACACGATTGTTGATGAGAGCCTGGTGCGAACCATCATCCCGCAACTGAAGCAGTCGGGAGCAAAGGGTATCGTGGAATACCCGATCAGCAAGATCATTGACTGATTGGTACAGACCTCTGCTCATCGTTCAAAACGAAACGGTCAGACGCCTCTCTCCGTAAAGGCTCTGACCGTTTTTCTTTGCGCGTCGTTGTGTGTTTGACCTGCAATTCAGATTTCGTCTGATTCACAACGGACACATTGCGCTACTTCTTCGATGCTTCTTTCAGTCGCTCCTGATAAGCGGCAATGGTCCCAGCAGGATCCGCATCGAAAGCCTGCTGACATCCCTCGCAACAAACGTAATAAGTCTTTCCCTCGTGACTCACTTTGATCGTGCCAAGGCCACCAGTCACGATGCATTGCCGTTCGCCAGTATTGCCGCTGGCCAATCGAGCCCCCACGCGAGTCAGCCCGATTTCCGACAGCCGGCGATAAGAGCCTTGCGCTGTCGGTTTTTCCTCAAACAACATCGCGAAACGGATATCGCTGATGATGCGAACGGTGCATCGCGTTTGCGGCAACGTATCGGGCGATGACTCAAAGACCCAGGCAACGTCCTTTTTGTCCTTGCTGGAGGAGTCAGCAGCAGTCGCGTCATCTTTTCTTGTGAGATGAATTGTCTCGCCGTCCGCTGGCGTCAGTGACAACTCTGGCGTTGCTCCATCCTTCGCCACCGAAAACAAAACGGACTGATACTGTTTCCCGAGTTCAAAGTTCAGAAACAATCCCGAGGCCTTTTCGTCAAACTTCCAGGCGGAATGAGCTTTCTCCGACCACGCTCCAGCGTTCGATCCACGTTTCGGCTGACCCACACCTTTCCACTCGCCAACGAGAACTCCGAGCGGCTGAAGAACTCTGACACAGATTTCGCGGTGCTTTGCATCTGTGGCCGTTCCCCCGGACTTTTCTGCAGCATTGGGCTTTTCGTCGAAGCTGAGTGACTCTGTCGCCAACGTCAGAGAAAGCCCCAGCCCTGCAAATGCCACGATGAAAGAAAACGGCAATGTCCTGGCCATAGTTCACACCTCAAAAGAAATGCAGGCCCCCAAAAGACAGTAGGAGCCACCGCGAATTGATGCTTCGCTTTTTTAAAAACACGGGCACCAGTCGATAGGAGCCGCGACAAGTTTCCATTTAGAGTAACGCTGTTGGCTTCGTAATGCATCTGCTGAGAAATCGTCCATGGCTTACCCTCGTATTTCCACATTCAAAACAGCAACGCAATTTCAGGAACGCCTTCAGGAGTTGCAGCTCAACCTGCCATTCGACGAAGTCGTCCAGAGTGGTCCTCAAAGTATTCTTGAACAGCCGCTGAATTCGGTCTGTGGTCCTATCGGAAATCGCTGGTGCATTCTGCCCATGGAAGGCTGGGATGGAACCACGGACGGACGCCCCACAGATTTGACTCGGCGCAGGTGGAAAAATTTTGGTCTCAGCGGAGCGAAGTTAATCTGGGGAGGAGAAGCCGTCGCCGTTCGTCCCGACGGTCGCGCTAATCCAAACCAGCTCATGATCAATGCACAGACGCTTCCCGACCTTATCAACCTGCGAGAAATTCTGGAAAATGCTCACCGAGAACACATTGGCTCGACGGCCGATCTCCTGATTGGTTTGCAACTGACTCATTCAGGTCGGTTTGCCCGTCCCTTTGACAAAAAGAAACTGGAACCACAGATCGCTTACCGGCACCCGATTCTTGACGGAAAATTCGGAATCAAAGACGATGGCCCTCTGATGAGCGATGATGATCTGCGTCGCCTGATCGACGATTTCATCGCCGCAGCGAAATTGTCCGCGAAGGCTGGTTATCGCTGGGTCGACATCAAGCACTGTCACGGATATCTGGGACACGAGCTGCTGTCGGGGTTCGACAGAGCAGGGGACTTCGGAAGCAGCTTCGAAAATAGAACGCGTTTCCTCCGAGAGATAACGGCCGGCATTCGGGCCGAAGCACCCGGACTGGGAATTGGTGTCCGGCTGAGCGTATTCGATTTTGTGCCGTTTCAGCCCGGCACCAATGAAGAACGGACCGGCATACCGTCAACAACCGATTTGTATCGGTATGCGTTTGGTGGCGATGGAACAGGGCAGGGGATTGATTTGGCGGAGCCAGTGCGATTTCTTGAACTCCTTAAGTCGCTCTCCATCGATCTGATTTGTTCAACATGTGGCAGTCCTTATTACAACCCCCATATTCAAAGACCCGCATTGTTCCCACCCAGCGATGGTTATCAACCTCCAGAGGATCCTCTGGTTGGTGTCTGCAGGCAGATCACGGCCACCGCAGAATTAAAGAAGAAGGTTCCCGAGCTTATCGTCGTGGGGTCAGGCTATTCATATCTGCAGGAATGGCTGCCGAATGTGGGCCAGGCGGTGATTCGCACCAGAATGGCTGACTCTATCGGGATCGGACGAATGGTTCTTTCTTATCCGGACCTTCCGGCAGATGTCTCCGCAGGTCGGGAACTGGGCCGAAAAAAAATCTGCCGCACGTTCAGCGACTGCACCACCGCACCTCGCAATGGACTCGTTTCAGGCTGTTATCCACTCGACCCGCACTACAAGGCGATGCCGGAACGAGCCACATTGCTCGCCCTAAAACAGACAAACGAATAGTCGCCCCGCACTATTCTCGCGACGACATTTGCACTACCTTTCCGATCGTCTGTCATCCGCATTCAGAACATTGACAAGCTGTCATGCTGGACGGATTTGACGGACAATGTCGAAAAGGTTCTGCATGGCCACAGTCCTCGAGATCTGCAGCTATCTGGAAAAGCTTGCCCCGACCAGCCTCGCGGAGTCATGGGACAACGTCGGACTATTGCTCGGCCGCAGAACGCGCCCCGTTCAACGATTGATGACTTGCCTGACGCTGACGGCACCTGTGGCCGCTGAAGCCGTCGAGCGACAAGTTCAGATGATCGTCACTCATCATCCCGTACTGTTCCGCGCCACGAAGAAAATCACCGACGCAAACGAAGAAGGTCGCATCCTGCTGGAACTCGCTGAAGCAGGGATTGCCGTTTACAGCCCGCATACAGCCTTCGACAGCGCCGCGCGTGGGATTAATCAACAATTGGCGGAGAGCCTGGGACTGCAACAGATTCGACCACTGCGAAAAATTGGCGAAACAATGGACTCAGGAGCTGGTCGATTCGGATCTCTTGAACATCCAATGGATCGCGACGAGTTCCTGAAGACGGTCGCGATCGCTGTTCGGGCTCGATCGCTTGAATACACGTGGCACAACAATCAGCCGGCGAAGTACGTTGCAGTGGCTTGCGGGTCAGCTGCTGAGTTCCTTGAAGATGCCATTCAAGCCGGCTGCGATACGTTTGTGACTGGAGAGGCAAGATTTCATTCTGTCCTTGAGGCGCAATCTCGAGAAATCAACCTGGTTTTGACAGGGCATTTCTCCAGTGAACGGCCGGGCGTTGAGCACTTAGCAAAAGAGTTGGCCCGGCAGTTCCCGGACGTCGAGTGCTTTCCCAGCGACAACGACCGAGATCCCCTGGCACTATTTACTTCGAAAGGAGATCCAGCGACTTTCTGATCATGGAGAAATGAGGACTCAGAATTCCGACGTCAAGTAAAGAAGAAGGGATCGACTGGCGAGGAGGAGTATTCGACTGGTTCAATATGCAGGGACAGTTTTTTGAAATCGTCGAACGCCTCAAACAAGGTCTCGAAAAACAATGGACCAGGATTCCCGACCCATCACGATTGCTCCGCCGGATTCCGTCGGACAAGCTTTCTCCCGCGCGACATCGTTGAAATGCCCGATGTGCGGCAAGGGAAAGCTGTTCTCCGGGCTGTTGCAAATGGAGAAAACCTGCGAACAGTGCGGGTTTCGGTTCGAGCGAGATCCGGGATATTTTCTGGGGTCAACCTACATCAACTATGGATTGACGACCCTTCTCACAACCTGGACCTACATCGTCCTGCACTTTGTCCTTGAAGTCGGCCGCGGATGGCTTATTCCAGGATTGGCGACATTTTGTGTGATTTTCCCTGTTGTTTTCTTCCGCTATGCCCGATCACTGTGGCTGTCCTTCGACTGTTATTTTGATCGGACCGGTGCGATGGAGCAGAGGTCAGAATCGGGAAAAGAACCAGATCCAAAAAGCTCAAAAGAAAATTGAGACAGAAGGATTGACAGTTCTTTAAACCCCGATACACTTCCCCCCTCGCTGACCGACACCACTGGCAACCTAAAAGAAGCCAACTGGTTAAGGAGCCTAAAGCTCCTCGTTTAGCAGTGATCTTTGACAACATGATTGAGTATGTGAGCCTTTGAGTTTTGGCTAACGAATTGTTTGTTCGCCGTCCTGGACCGGGACGGCAAACAGAGATCTTACCTTTTTTGCTATCAGCCAAGGGAAACCTTGGTCAAGCATATTTTTGAAGGGTTTGATCCTGGCTCAGAATGAACGTTGGCGGCGTGGATTAGGCATGCAAGTCGAGCGCTCATAGCAATATGGGAGCGGCGAACGGCGTAGGAATTCATAGGAACGTACCCTCAGGACGGGGATAGCTACGGGAAACTGTAGGTAATACCCGATGATCTCCGCGGAGCAAAGGTGTGATTCCGCCTGAGGAGCGGCTTATGCGATATTAGCTAGTTGGTGGGGTAATGGCCTACCAAGGCGAAGATGTCTAGGGGGTGTGAGAGCATGGCCCCCACGACCGGAACTGAGATACTGTCCGGACACCTACGGGTGGCTGCAGTCGAGAATCTTCCGCAATGGACGAAAGTCTGACGGAGCGACGCCGCGTGCGGGATGAAGGCCCTTGGGTTGTAAACCGCTTTCGGAGGGGATGAAATCCTCGAGGGTTCTCCCTCGAGGTTGACAGAGCCTCAAAAGAAGCACGGGCTAAGTACGTGCCAGCAGCCGCGGTAACACGTACTGTGCGAACGTTATTCGGAATCACTGGGCTTAAAGGGTGCGTAGGCGGCGATTCAAGTCAGATGTGAAATGCCTGAGCTCAACTGAGGCATTGCGTTTGAAACTGAATTGCTAGAGTATTTCAGGGGTGTGCGGAACTGCCAGTGGAGCGGTGAAATGTGTTGATATTGGCAGGAACACCGGAGGCGAAAGCGGCACACTGGGGAATAACTGACGCTGAGGCACGAAAGCCAGGGGAGCGAACGGGATTAGATACCCCGGTAGTCCTGGCTGTAAACGATGAGCACTGGGCGGGAGGGGGTTTCCCTTTTCTGCCGTAGCGAAAGCGTTAAGTGCTCCGCCTGGGGAGTATGGTCGCAAGGCTGAAACTCAAAGGAATTGACGGGGGCTCACACAAGCGGTGGATGATGTGGCTTAATTCGAGGCAACGCGAAGAACCTTATCCTGGACTTGACATGCATGGATTAACCCTGTGAAAGCAGGGCCACGCCTTCGGGTGGAACATGCACAGGTGCTGCATGGCTGTCGTCAGCTCGTGTCGTGAGACGTCGCGTTAAGTCGCTTAACGAGCGCAACCCTTGTCCTTAGTTGCCAGCATTCAGTTGGGGACTCTAAGGAGACCGCCGGTGTCAAACCGGAGGAAGGTGGGGACGACGTCAAGTCATCATGGCCTTTATGTCCAGGGCTGCACACGTCATACAATGCGGCATACAAAGGGCAGCAAACCCGCGAGGGGGAGCTAATCTCAAAAAGTGTCGCTCAGTTCGGATTGCAGGCTGCAACTCGCCTGCATGAAGCTGGAATCGCTAGTAATCGCAGATCAGCTATGCTGCGGTGAATATGTTCCTGAGCCTTGTACACACCGCCCGTCAAGCCACGAAAGCGGGGGGTGCCTGAAGTCGCTGTGCTAACCGTAAGGAGGCAGGTGCCTAGGGCAAACTTCGTGATTGGGACTAAGTCGTAACAAGGTAGCCGTAGGGGAACCTGCGGCTGGATCACCTCCTTTCTAAGGATATCCATCATAGTTCTAACGAACTGTGATCATCAATTTAAAACGATTCGCGTCAAAACTGGCTCACTACTCAATCTGTTTATACTAAGACGGCTGTCGAGCAATCGACAGCCGTCTTTTTTTTGCGCGCAATTTGCGAGACGCTTTCGGAATTGTTCGCTCTCCAGACGATGATTTTCAGACAGCACAGCGATTGATCATCCGAGTGCTTCTTCGGACGCAACTTTGCTTGTTCCCATTGTGGATCTTTGTCCGACCGCTGCTGTGTGATCTTGCTGCGATCGATCCGGTCTTCTTTCGGTTCTCACCGGCGACTCTGCGGCTCATGTTCGTTGCCGCATTGAAGTCGATACAAAAAGAAGCTTCGATTGCATCCGCAGAATTTTCCGTTGGTCGCGACTGCGAAATAAACAGGTTTCAGCGCAGGCGATTTCGGGAACTGAAAGTGCCTGCGACCAAATACGCCATGCTCGCAATCTTTGTTTTACGGCCTGGTCGTTGGGCGTTCTTTTTCGCTGTTACTCGCGAATCTGATCGTCAGAGAAATTCGTGATAATCGGCAGCCGGCCTGATGCAACAAATCGGTCATCCAGTGGAGCTTTTCTTTGCCGCCTGCTGATGTCCTCCGGAATAACTCCAATGCGGTGGTAGAAACGCGGAATGTGAAACTGGTTGCCGCGACTCCCGTGAGAAGTTGCGGATGCAGTGGTGGGAATTATTCCTTGATGATTGCGCGACGCTTTGCGATCCAGCCCCGTCTTCACTCCAGACTCACAACGACCCTCTCCAACGCGTCTGCAGCTTCAAGCAAGAAGAAGTCTGCCTTCACTCAAGAAATCAAGGTGTGAAAACCAAGTAGCCACCATTACTGAGCAATTGCCGCCTGTTTCTGACTCATCGCACTTCGTGAAGGCAGATCCGAGCCTGGAAGAACGATCGAGTTCTGGGATTGCCGGATTTGGGACTCACGATACCGCCGCTCCTCCTCTTCTCGCTGTTCTTCAAGTTGCCACGATTGCCATTGTCCGACAACGTGACCACCTATGGCGCCAAGAACCACGCCGAATGGGCCTAGCGCTTTAATTTCCGCTCCCACATACGTTCCATAGGCAGGGTACAGAATTTCGTACGCTTCCTGTTGAGCGCTGACACTTTGAGTCGCTTCCAGATAACTCAGAGCATCACTCGTCGCAATCGCTTCCTGAATCAAAGGGACGATGGGAAGAATTCTCGCGGCGGCATACGTGCCTTTCCATTTTCGGCGAGCAAAATCTTTCGCGTGTCCGGCTTCGTGCAGAGCAATCTCGGGGGACCCGGAGTAAAGATGAATCGTATTTGTAAACGGGTTGTAATGATCTCCACCAAACATTCGCCCGGGAAAAATTGCCTCAACGGCGACGGAAACCGCTCCCACGGTATATCTCCAGCCTGCTCCGACAGATTTATTTGCGACTAATCGATGCCAGTCGTCTCGTGGATGGTATTGATTCAGTCGAACTTTGACTGTTGAGAGTTCATTTTCGCTCAGATAGGTCGCCAATTGCGTTTCTGTGTGAGCATCGATTCGATGATTCTCGACTCGACGATCCCAAAGCAGAATTTTTGAAGGAATTCCCCAGACCCAGCCAAAGGTGTCAATCGCCTTGTGCGGGCGACCTCGCTCCATCTGCACTTCAGTGCGAGCAGCCAGTTCGGGTGACGTGTGATACCGAGCCGCGGAGCCAAACGAGTAGGGCGTTGATGCGCAGCCCGATATAGCGATGGCACAAACCAAGAGAATCGCTGAAACTCTTCGCAGCCTCAAACACGATTTCATCAAACACGAAATTTCTGTTGTCGTGGTGGAATCCATGGGTGCAACGCTCAGAAGAGATTACAGCGATGTTTCCGGGCAATCACCCGGTGCAGGCGGCTCGTTTAACGGCAAGCTGGAGGCGACTTCGACCGATTCGCCGACGCCTGCGGCTAGCCGTTAAACGAAATCGCTTGATACTCGATTGGACCAACCGCCTGCAGAAGACCGGCCGGAAGTTTGACGATCTGCAAAAATTCCGGACAGACCAATCTTCGCCTGCACAACGGCAGAAATTGCCGATTCAAGCCCTCAGCGACTTCAATGAATCCTGCCTCAACGCACCGCAAGCGCACTGGCCATCTTCAGAGCCCCGCGAGCTGCAACTTCCACCAGCACCGCTGAACCAACACGGATACCTCGAGAAGCAACAGCGTCCAGCACCATTGTGCGGAATTTCGCCTGTTGCAACAGCACACTTCCCGTCAGTGATAAAACCACACCATCAACAAGGTCCAGTCGTCGAGCCAACGAGACGACCATCGCCGCCAGCTCAACAGCTGCACCGTTCAGGATATCGCAGGAGACGATGTCCATTCGGTCGGCCGCATCAAACACCAGCGGCGCGAGCCCGGCGATGACCGCACGAGGAATCTCGTTGGAATAAACCGCGGTGATGATCTCTGCAGCCGACTCAATCTTCAGAGCCTGAGCCACCTCGTTCACAAGGCAGGTGTCCGGGCCGCGACCGTCGTAACTCCAGGTCACCGCCAGCAGAATCGATCGCCCCAAAGCATACGCGCTGCCTTCATCACCAAACAGATATCCCCAACCACCGCTGCGCGCGATTCGATTTTGAGCATTGCAGCCCCAGGCCAAAGACCCAGTGCCGGCGATCAGGGCAATTCCATAGCCAGGAGCATTACCCACATGTAACAAGGGCATCGCATCGTTAACGACCTGAACTTTAAACGCAAGGCGAGTTCCCTGCGCCCAGTCTTCCACAACACTGCGATCGGATTGTCGATCGGCTCCGGCAAGCCCCAGACAGGCGGCTTCGACAGTGTGTCGTTCCACACCAGCCTGGTCAAACGCGGCCTGCACCGCGAGGTCCAGATGATTCATCGCCATGCGAGGCCCGACCGCCCGCTGATTTGATGGCCCACTGACTCCTTCTCCGAGGATGACATCGGGAGTGTTTCGTTTTGCGAGCAACGCCACCGTCTTGGTACCACCGCCATCGATACCAAGAATCAAGCCATCGTCTTCTGGAACCAAAGCTGCCATTGTCGTCCTGTCATCAAAGTGCATCAATCCGAACCGCGAGCGGCAGAACCATATCCACCGGCCCCCATTAACCTGAGCCTGAGGCGCTAGCCGAATCGTCCGGTCGGTTCGGCTAGTGCCGCAGGCTCAACATTTTCCTTCTGTCTGCCGCTCGACTCAATGATCTCAAATCAGATCTGCACAAGGAAGTCCGGGACAGGGCTGGCCAAGGCACATTCGCATCACGGGAACGCGGAATAATCGCAATTGGTTGTGAACACACCGCACGACGACGGGCACCGCGTTTTGTTTTTTCGTTCGGCCGGTCACTCGATCCTGAGCAGCATCACAAAGCTGTCGGTCGCGAATGATGTTTGTGCCAGCCACTTCAGTGTCAGGGCGACTTCATCTTGACCGTGACTTGAATGTGCTTAGCCGTGGAGTCTCGAGCCCACGGTTCCGGATATCAATAAACGAAAGGGGCTACGAGTCACATGACCACAATGCGACGTCCATTCACGCACCCAGTGCCATGCAACATTCCACCCCCTAGTATGCTTGAATTAATGACTCATGTGTGTAATATCCTGAATTGTGTAAGAGTCGGGCCTAAGGAAAGGGCCGGGATTAGACATCAATGGAATGATTCTGTGCCGCGAATCTTTGTGCGGAATCGATCATGGCTCCCCTCATGTCTACGTTCCTGTCACAGGTAAGAGCTCTCTTCACCTTTCGAGCTCCATGCCTCCGCCGCCGAACCCAGGATAAGCGGCCCGGTCAGGTGGACTCGCGCTTCGAGCAACTGGAACAACGCCAGATGCTTGTGTCACAAATGCCGACGCAGTTGATGGTCAACACCAGCCAAACACCTATTACGGTGCAGTGGTTGCAGCCCGCAGATGATCCTGCGGAGAGCTTTCAGCTGACGATCAAAAGGACCGACCTGACTGCTGGAGGAGAGCAGACGATTGTCTATGAACCCGCGATTGCCAGCACAAAGGCTGCGGGAATGACGGAGACATATACAATTTCCCAGGCCTTGCCTTTTGGAAACTATTCCGTTGCCGTGGCAGCTCGCGATGGAGGCACAACTGCAAACGTCACTACAACTGCAGCCGCGTCAACAACGTTTTCGATTGGTGAACTGACTCCACAGATGCTGTCCGTTTCAGGAAAGCAGTTTTCATCGAATTCGGCTGATCGTCCGGTCGTCGGGCGAGCGGTCAGTTTAACATGGACGGTTCTGCCGGGCGTCAATGACTACTATGTCTGGATTGGCCGAAAAAATGGCACGGGGTACACACAAGTTACAGATGCGGCACTGCCGCAAGTTGCAGGCGGTGTGTGTGAGCTGAATCTACCGGTGGGTGAATATCGTGTCAAAGTCCGCAATCTGGATCGAACTCCGGAATTATGGTCGGCACCAGTGGAGTTTGAAGTCACTGGATCACAGACGACAACTCCGAGAATTACAAGTACATCGGCAGAGTTGCAGTCGGGGGCCGCCCTTGCATGGATTCCAATCGCAAATACGGTGCGTTATCAGGTGGAGCTTACGAACAGCGGTGCAGGGGCACTTCCAGTAACTTCTGAAACATCGGCGGCTGCATACGAAGGAAGTTTTCTGGCGGCGGGAAGTTATTCCGCGCGAGTCCGAGGTTTTACGGCGGCTGGTCGCGTGACAGCGTGGAGCCTTCCGGTCGCTTTTACCATCGATGCCAACTCATACAAGCCTGTCTTCACGACAAGCCCGACAGGAACGCAGGCCAACGGCGTTACTGCTCTGAAGTGGACTCCCGTCAGTTGGGCTCGTGAGTACGAAGTCACCGTTCAGCAGATCAGCGGAACGACCACCGTGATCAGGTCGCGTGAACGGGTCCAGTCGTCACGATTTGTTTTTCCTCAACTCCCCGCCGGTACCTGGAGAGCAACGGTCAGGGCGTATGACAGGTCCGACAACTCCAGTACAAATCAGTCCGCGACAACCGCCAATTTTACGGTCAACGATACAACTTATCAGCCTGCGACTCCGGCGCTTGAATATCGGTTTGAGGGTGCTCAGCTCACCTGGGGTAGAATCGACGGGGCCGTTCGATACAACGTTGTGATCCGAGAAATCGTGGGAGGCATTGCAACTGATATCGTGCAGGTGACGTCGCAGGCAGAGTCTTTTTCGCTGGACAGTCGGTTCTCCATCGGAAAAAGCTATTCGGCAACCGTCACTCCAATACTCAGCAGAGGTGAAAACGGAGTGACATCGCCTGCATTGAATTTCGTCCTTGTCAGCAACCCGCCGATCGCAATACGGATGGCTCCCAATACCGATTCGCGTCGCCCTCGCATTGAATGGTCCGAGAATCCAGGTGCCATGTCATATCGTATCCGGATCGTGAACACGGACACGAATACCGTCACCATCGACCGAACTGGACTTACTCGACCGTGGTTTCAGCCAGACGCAAATTTGCCCGCTGCGTCCTATAGGGCCACTGTGGATGCTGTCCTGACGGATGACTCATCTGCGACCGGCACGTCGGCACAGTTTACGACAACGGCTGTCTGGAATTCCACCAGCCAATCCAATATCCGTATCAATCTGGTGAATCAAAAGGTCACTGTGAGTTGGAACAGTACAGCGGCAGGGATGTATGAAATCCGATTGGTACGGGCGGAACAGCAGAATCTGGATGTGGTCCGTGAGCAGGCCTATTTCGCGACGGGATCAGCGACCTCAAAGTCATGGCCGATTCAGAGCGGCATATCGCCCGGCCTATATCGAGTTGATGTCGGACGACATCAAAGTTCGATCTCAAGTGTGAACTGGAGTAATGGACCGTTTTTCTACTTTGATGGGCTTTCCCTGAATCCCCTTCTGGCTTCCGGTTCCGCGGCCCCTCTGACGTCTCCGAATTTGTCCGGCCCGTTCAAGGGTGACTTCGATGGCGACGGTGATGCAGACGTGCTTCGGCGTAGTGCGACCAGCGGCGCGACGAATGGTGCATTGCAGGTTTATCTCACAACCATTGCGGGATTCGAACCGTCCACCTGGAATGCATCCAGTGGCGGAGGATTTACAGACTTCGTTTCCAATACAGTCCAGTCGCCCATTGTGGTTGGGGATTTTAATGGTGATGGCCGCGATGATCTGGTCCAGCCAGACATGACTGACAGTTCCTGGTCTGTGATGCGGTCCATACCGGGAGGAACGTTTCAGAAGGTTGATCTTCCCGTTAGCGGATTGATCAATCCTGACTTACCAGCGATGACCTGGAATGAGCAGACTCGAGCTCTGTCGTGGAGACCCATTGCCTCGCCAAATTCTTCGGCGTTACGCGACTATGAATTGAGCATCGTGAGCCACGGCGATTCAACGAAATATGCAAGAATTCATCGTTCGATCACTGTTCGTGCCGCAGACAACTCACAGTCGAACCTGTCCGTATTACTCTCCACTCTGGTGGCGGGTCCATACACGGTCTTCGTGCGAACGAAGGTCGACAGTCGCATATCGCAGTGGTCCGAAGGATTTGCGATCACGGTGCCTGTCTCATCAGCGGTGTCCGGAATCTCCCCGTGGGCCAACCCGCTCGTCGGTGACTTCAACGGAGATCGTCGTGATGACATCGCGATGTTTGATCTTGTGCGTCAGCAGTGGTCAGTCGCGTTGTCCACCGGGACGACATTCGAACGCTCGATCTGGAGTTCGCTTCTCGATGTAAGCGGCTCGACGTCGCTGCATACCATTCTGGATGTGAATGGAGATGGCCGCAAAGACCTGGTCTATCGCAATGCGTCTGCGAATTCATGGACGGTGGGGTTGTCGACAGGAACTTCATTCCTGATGCAAACCTGGGATGCTCCGACATTTCTTGCAGGTGTTGCAGGCGATGCGGTCCTGCGAGTTGCAGACATGGATCAGGACGGACGTGAAGACCTGATTGTACCGACTTCGACAGGATTTCGAGTCGCGTTTTCTCGAGACGGGTTCCGATCAACGGATTTCAATGAGACCGTCTGGCAGTCCGTCGTGATGCCCGGGAACACTGAAGTCGCGGATGCAAACGGAGATGGACGCCCGGATCTGGTTGGATTCGACGCTGACGAGAAATCTCGCGTCACTCTCACATCCGCCAGTGGATTTGGCGCGACTGCGATCTGGGAAATTGATGCGAACACGCCATGGTTTGTTGGCCTCGAGGAAGGCGGAATCACTGTCGCTGATTATCAGTATCGCACAAAGAAAGTTCAGGCGACTTTTGACGCTGTGAACAGCACAATAGATTACGAGGGTTATCGAGGCCTGAAGAAAGGTGCGGACGGAACTTCAGCGTCCAGATCAGGCAACGCCTGGGATCAGGCCGAACTTCTGGGGGTCAGGATCAACGCCGCACGTTTGACGAAGGTCCGTTATGTCACTGGTCGAATGAAGCTGACACCAGCGCAGATCAATGCATGGTTGACAACGTCTGTCGCCTCCGCCACCTATTTCTCCCGGGCTGGCCTAAACCCGGCAGTCGAAGCCATCACAGGAAACATCGAGTTCGATCATGCGTGGCTGCAGGCGTGGCTGCCGACGTCGACCGGGCTTGGCTGGGTCGATTTGAATCCTTCATTGAAAGCATCACGGTCTGCGGCACCGGAGACCGTTTCCAATCTCTTCTCCAGTGACGACCTGAAAACGTATCTGACGCCGGTCACCAGAAGTTTCGCAGCTTCGTTCCCCGAGGTGCAAGTGTCATCCGGCGGCTCGACGGTTTATTCCCCTCCGCAGATGCCGAGCGGGATTCAGTTCGCCTCGGGCGGTGGAATACTGGTCTCGGACGGCGGTTGGTCCGGGACTGGTTCCTCGAACCGCCCCGACTACAAACTTCAGACAGCTCATGCGTCACCAACCACTATGTTTGTCGGTGACACGGCTATAAACGGAACCTTGTCCGCCGCAATTACTGCGCAGGGCTTTGGTTCCGGCACACTGCAGAATTACCGCGTTTTCTGGCGCAGTGCAGATGGATCGGAGATCGGATTTGAGTCGTTCGGAATCGATCAGCATGGAACATTGAGTCAAAGAATTTACCAGCGCATCGGTGACGCTGAAACCGTGTTGACTTCCACTCCTGAAGCAACCACCACGGGCGCTCCTGCATTTTCGCCGGCAGCAGTAACGATGCTTCAGCACTGTCATGTTCAGTTCGCGCTGTCCGGCAGCACCTTGACGGTGTTTGTTCAATGGCAGGCTGTCGGCACGAACACTTTGCAGGTGAAGAAGTACGTGGCCACGGTGGCTGGGCGACAGGGGAGCGGTCGTTTTGGTATCGGCACCGGAGGGTCGGGGCACCATTTTCTGGATAACATCAGCCTGACCGGAACCGATATTCCGGTGGAGC
Source organism: Planctomycetaceae bacterium (assembly GCA_044378235.1). Classification (GTDB taxonomy): domain Bacteria; phylum Planctomycetota; class Planctomycetia; order Planctomycetales; family Planctomycetaceae; genus SXXK01. The sequence continues at coordinate 3,513 of JBILXT010000078.1, read as the reverse complement.
GACCGCTCGGCTGGACGCTGACTCAAAAGCTGAACAGTGGCAATGCAGCAGACCGGGCCAGCGTTGACAGCATTGGTCAGACACGATCGATCATTCAGGGCAACACGGTTATTCCGCTTCCACTTACACCATCGGTGACTTCGCCGTCATCATGGTCACAGAGCGATTATCAGACCGCCACACTTTCCTTTGTTGATGGTTCTGGAAATGCTGTGGCGTTCGCATCTGTCGGAGGTTCTCGGCATCCGGTTCCGACACGATTGGTGGACCTCGTCAGGAAACAAATCCTTGTTCGCACATCCCCGGATGGCAAATCCGCGACTCTGCTGATTGACGGCATGGATTACGGAACTACCGTCACTCAAGTCAGTGCCCAAAATCTGCAGCTTCAGGTCGTCCTTAAAACAGGCAATCCCCCGAATCTCGACACCCAGCGATTTCTACTTGGGGCCAACCAAACATCACAATTGCTGCTGCGTGCGGGGCAGTATGCAGCAACAGATCTGGCCCGGACCAGTGATCAACTGGCAACGGCGTACGAGCAGATTCCGATGACCAGGGATAGCGCCGGCGCGATAACTCTGACGCCGTCTGATTCGCAGGTGGTGATCGACAAGCTGCTGGCATACTCAGCGGTCCGGCTGCTTACCAGCGGTGAACAGTCCGAAGACGATATCGCAAGATTGACAGAGTCAATCATAGTGAGGCCAGGAGCCACTGCGGGGCTGATTACGGCCCGTGATTATCTGGTCCAACAGGATTCCGTTTACTTCATTCGGCCGAAGGAAATGACGGTCGACTTCCCGGTCGGCAAACTCTTCTACGCACCCCGAATTGGAGTTAATGCTGCTCAGACCAATGTAATTCAACAGTCTCGTGCCCGGCTGACACTCGCGGAGCTTTCAGCGCGAGAACAGGAGCTGTTGGCCGAACTGTCCGACAAGCCGGCTCTTTCAGCCTTGCAGGTGCTGTCCGTGGCCAGTGCCAACGGGGCGGTGGTTCGTCGCCTGAAGAGGAATATCGACGGAACGTATGAGGATTTATGGAGCCTGGGAACTGCGGCGAATGCAGACCTGGCAACATTTCTGAACTTCGGCACATCCACTCATCAGATCGACAGCTTCGCGCTTGTTAAACAACAGTTGGATGGCGGAGGTATCGTTACCATTGCGTCAACTATGCAGACTTTCTCTGAATGGAGCGGGTTTGCGTGGCTGCACGAAAAGTATGTCATGAACTATCAGAGCTCGACCGCTCTTTTGATTCCTGTCGTTGAATCCCTGATGAAGTCAAACACAGACGGGCAGTTGCTGAATGGCGGGGTAGTTAATGCGACTGCTGCGGCTGAATCATCCGAATTCTCTCAGCTTCGTGATACCGGAGTAACTCCCGATCTCAATCAGGGGATTCTCCGCCGTACGGACACAGATTTTTCCATTTCCATTCCCGGATTCACGGTCCCATTTACACGAACGTGGATGTCGGAGCGCAGTGATGCGTCGACTGGGAAAAAGATCATTGATGGTACTAATACCAGCGGGTTTGGCCTCGGCTGGTCGCAGCCGTTTTCGCAGCGTCTTGATATCATGACAATGACCCCGGAAACGGTTTACACGGTCAAAAAGAAGAAATGGTATGGCTCCACCTACACAGTGCCGGTTCAGAACAATACCGATCGACTCGGAGAAGCGTCGCTGATCAATTGGCGTCGTGATGACGGATCCCAGGGTGTGTTCTCCGCAAACGGGCAAAATGTCGTTGGCGCGAATGGAATCAGCGTTTCCGCCGACTACGACAGTCCTGTCAACATGCCGGGCGTCATCGTGCGACGAATCGACGGGGCAGCAGCCGGATATTTTGGTGAGTTCTACGATGTCATTCACGCTGACGGAGCCGTTTATCGATTCAAAGACTTTAACGCGATCTCAATTCGACAGGCCGGACAGACGTCGGCGTTGCTGATGTCCATGACAGATCGGTTCGGCAACCGACTCAATATTGTCCGCAATAGTGCGACTCCCTCAATCATCGAAAAAATCACACGCACTCTCTCTGGCGTCGACGTTACGCTGGCGACGTTCACTTATACCGGATCGGTGATCACGCGCGTTGTTGTTCACAAAGCAACGACAGGTGATGCTCCTGCTGCTGGCGTAACGGGCGATCGGATCTGGGATTATTCCTACGACAGCTCAAGCCGTCTGAAGAGCGTCAAAGTCTCGGAGGCGACCGGCAGCGGTGCAGCCATTCAGCCGGTTTCCACAATCTCACGTTTTGCGTATTCGTGGTATGACCGAGTCGGCACGGATACTGCGCCCTTGCGGGCCGACCGGCTGGAAGGTTTCCTCAAATCAGCTGTCGGGCTGGCAGGTTCAGCCAACGACAATGGAGTTTTGCTGGCTACGACTTACCAGTACTTTGGCAATGGACGCCTGCGGCGTGTTCAGGATGCAGAAGGACGGGAATCTCGATTCCTGTACAACGAATATGCGGGTGTCTCATCGGTGATTGATGCTGCCGGAGTTGTGTCGACAACCCAGTTCAATGATTTGGGAGACATGGTGGCGTCCATTCAGCCGTCCGGCGAGCGAATTCTTTACAAGATGGCCCCGAACGTTCGTCAGTTGGCGACAACCATTTCGACAAATGGTCGTTCGGAGAACTGGCAATACGATGCGAAAGGAAATGTGACGTGGCATCAGGATGCCGCAGGAATCGCCCAGCAACTGACGTATCATCCGACTTTCAATCAGGTTGTGACGATCACAGAGGTGGCTCCGAACGGCGATTCGCGGCTGATCACGTCCAACACGTATTACACTGTCAGTGACTCCGGCACAGGTAAGAAAACTGGCGCGCTGTATAGCACCAGGGACGCTCGGAACTACGTCACGACGTACAAGTACACAAGTCAGGGACTGATCTCGGAGATCATTTCACCGCGCGGCCATTCAACGAAGTTTGACTCGGCCGGTTTTGATCCGTTTGGCAATCCTCTGCAGGTTGATTACCGAAAGAACGCCAACGGCACCATCACCACCGAGAGTTCCTCCGAATCCGTGTTCGACAACACGGGACGCCTGGATCAAGTGCGGGAATACGGTCGAACTGGTGAACGCGATCGAGTTACACACTACACGTGGGATGCTCTTGGTCGACTGATTGAAACACTGGCTCCCAATCCGTACGACGCTTCCGCAACGGCTGTTAAGGTGCGCACGCAATACATTTACGGAGCCAGCGGGCTGCTGGACCGACGGATTGATCCGGATGGTTCCGTCTGGCGTACGGAGTATGACAACACGGGGCGACCGCTTCGCCAATATCGTCCAGATGGCACGTTCACTGAAGTTCGATACAACGCCAATGGAACAGTCGAGTCCAGTGTCGATGCGAATGGCAACTCAACGCGATTTGTCTATGACAGTTTGAATCGCCTTGTACAAACCATCCTTCCGGACGGCAACAGCACAGCCAATGTCTACGATGCCAGGGGCGATCTGATCAGAGAGA
>JBILXT010000416.1:0-6138 GCA_044378235.1 Planctomycetaceae bacterium | reverse complement strand
TTGTCCGATGTGTGGCTTTGATCGCGAATCTGTCGACCAATCGAGGGACAACAATTGGTCGATGCGACGCTGCAGAATCGAGCGTCCCACGCCAGCGAATCCCAGGCCTGCTGCCAATGAAGAAGTGCGAGATACACAAATGTACGCCAGTCGCGACATACCGCGAAGAAAGGAACTGGCCTGTACGGCCGAACGATTAGCGCGTCGATCAGAGGAAAGCTCTCGCTGGAGCGATGCTTCTCGCGACGTGATCCAGACCAAAGGGTGAAACCAGAATATGATTTCAACAAGTCGCTGAAGAAAAAGCCTTAGCGGGTGTTGTGCTTCAAGATGAGCAAGTTCATGCCGCAACACGGCATCCAACTCATCGTCCGGAAACTGACGAAGCGATTCCGGAAGCACGATTACAGGGTGCTGAAGCTGCCAGCAAAATGGCGTGATCAGATCTTCGCTTGTCAAAATGCGGGTTCGAGACTTCGTGAGCCGAGCGGCCGTTTCCGTCGAGCATTTCAGGGCATCAGTTTCACTGTGCAGAGGGAAATTCTTCGTTCGACCGACGAGCAGCGATGTTGTTATCAGTGACCAGATTGTTCTGAAGGCCAGCACCGAGGCGCCAGCAATCCAGAGAAAGCGAAGTGTGGAAGAGCCCGTTCGCACCAAAGTTGAGGCCGCAATTCTGGTCAAAAGCATATCATCGTCACCGGTATGCAGCAGCCGAATGTGGGGAAGGAAGACTCCCGTAGCCACGAGCAAAAGGACGATCACATGGCAGGCTCCCCAGAGCTGATCAGCTGACTCACTGGAGTTGCATCGACGGGTCAACCAGAGGCTGATCAGCAACACAACGGTGCATTGAATTGTCAGTGACAGAGCGACCTCCAGAAATGCAGAAGACGTCACCGATTGTCCTCCAGCTTCTTCAGTGCATCGCGAAGGACATCGGCTGTTTTCTGATCCGCTTCGTCTTCGGCCATCAAATTAAGCACCATGGATGGCAGCCGATTTCCAAACAGGACCGACTTGAGATCACTCAGAATTGAGCGGGAGACTTCATCGCGTGAGACGAGTGGCTTATACACGTACGCTCGCCCGTCTTTCGTGCGGGAAAGTACGTTTTTACGAGTGGCCAACAGGTTCAGCGTCGTCATGACGGTTGTGTAGGCCAGTTCACGAGTCAGGTTGTCGCAGACGTCCTGAACAGTGCCTTCGCCGATTGTCCACAGCACGTTCATGAGCTCGAGTTCATATCGAGTCAGCCGATTTTCAGACACTCACTGGTCTCCCGACAATCAGGCGAAAGGCATCGTCGCTGGCCACCGCTTCACGAAAGCCTTCGGTTCGGAGACCTTGGGCTGCGATGCTTGTAGTAGTTTCGGGTGGACTGTCGCTGTTTCGGCACGTAAGGTCAAGATTGGCCACCTGCCTGATGGACCCGGCATCGAAAGAAGCTGAAATCTCGATAGGCGATCGTCAATTTCTGGTCACGGTTTCGTCCAGATTCAGCACCAGATTGGCAATCATCGTCCATGACGCAAATTCAGCGGGCGGTGCAATATCGGCTGGCAACGATTCGCCAACCTTGATGGCTCGCAGGGCCGCTTCTTTATCCCCATCGAACAGGGCTTTTTGAGTTGCGTAAGCCGTTTCTATAAGTCGCAGCTCCTCAGGATTTGGCACCCTTGAAACCACGGTGCGGTAGAGGAAGTGGATGCGACTTTCCACTGTTTCACCACCTTCCGAAATTGTTCTTTCCGCCAGATTACGTGCGGCTTCGAAATGCTGCACGTCGTTCATCAACTGTAAAGCCTGCAATGGAGTATTGCTGCGCTCGCGCCGGGTGCAGAATTGCTCACGATTCGGACCGTCAAAATTGCTCATGAAGGGCGGCGGTGCGGTTCGCTTCATAAAGCAGTAAACACTGCGACGATAAAGCGATGTTCCATGATCCTGCATGTAGAATCGAGTATTACTGTTTTCGTAACCGACTGGCTCCCAGATATCGTCCGGCTGATAAGGCAACACGCCTCGACCTCCCATTTTGAGGTCGATCAATCCGCTGACATAGAGAGCGTTGTCACGCAGTTGTTCCGCATCCAGTCGGAAACGCGGACCGCGGGCCAGTAGTCGGTTCTCGGGATCTTTCTGGTATCGAACTTCACCGATTTCGGAATGCTGCCGAAACGTCGCTGATGTCAGCAGCATGCGATAGAAATGTTTCACATCCCAGCCACCTTCGCGAAAATTCACCGCCAGCCAATCCAGAAGTTCCGGATGGCTCGGCAGATCGCCACGTGTTCCAAAATCGTCGCTGGTCTTCACCAGCCCTGTTCCGAATACCTGCTGCCAGAGACGATTCACCGTCACGCGAGCCGTCAGTGGATTTTCCGGAGCCAGAAACCATCGCGCGAGATCCAGGCGATTGGCACGTTGGCCCGCTCCAATTGGCTTTCCGTCGGCATTCTTCAGAACAGGGAACTCTGAAGGAACGTTGGGCTCAACTTTGTCTCCGGGTTTGTCGTATTGCCCGCGAAGCATGACGAACGCATCGCGAGGCTTCTCCAGATCACTGAAGGTGAATGTTCCCGGGATAGAATCATTGATGACCTGAGTCGCTTCCTGTGCGGAGGCATAGGCTTTGCGAAGATCGGTGACTGATGATTCTTCGGTTCGCTGTACATGTTGCAGCCAGAAATTCAGCAGCTTTTCTTGTTGGTCTGACGGCGTTTCGTCTTTCGGCCCGCCCGTCAACACAGGACTGAGTTCTCCGCTGATGCCGCCAGGATTGCCACCTTTGCTGTGAGTCCAGAATTGTTTAAATGATGATCGAGGATCTTTTGTGGGATCGGATTTGCCCACGAGTCGCACATCGTCGATCCAGATCTTTCCGCCGTCCTGACTGAGGACAACACTCTTGATACGGCTACCGGGTTTGCTTTCGAAGCGAGAGAATCGGATCGAAAGTTTTGTCCATTCGCCCGGAGTCGGGATGGGGCCCATCTTGATGTCTGAATTCGAAGCACCGTACTTCTCACTTTCTCCCCAGACCGCGCGGTGATTCTTGCCGTCGTCAAATTGGAGAGCAAACCCTTTTGGCGGACTGAAGGAATCAACTCGGACCCAGAATTCGAATTGTCCTTCTTCCGGAACGACAACGGGGATCAAAGCCAGTTCCACGGTCACGTCGTACTGTGAACCAAACGCCAATTCCAGAACTCGCCGACCCGACTTTGTGCCGAACTCCGGATCAAGAATCCAGGCCGCATCGTTTCGCGAAGTGTTTCGGGATCGAGATCCGTAAGGAAATGAATCATCGATGATCTCATCTGAGATCTCTTTGATCGGAGATACGTTGCCAGCCGACGAGGCGGGATCTGCGTACTCAATCTTTGTAACGGCCTCTTCCAGCTTGACTCGAGCGGCTGCTTCGGCGGACTGCGCGGCTTCCAGAGCCAGACGTTGTTCAGCACTAGGGACTTTCAGGAATGGGTTGGTGTTGCGAATATTCCCATCCATCGCCGGGTCCGACGTGGAGTAGAAAAACGCATACATTGAATAAAAATCGCGCTGAGTGACCGGGTCGAATTTGTGGTCGTGGCAGACTGCACAACCCGCCGTCAGGCCCATCCATGTCTGCATCGTTGTACTTGTTCGGTCAACGGCATAACGGTAGAGCCATTCATCGGCAATAGCTCCGCCTTCGCTGGTCGTCACGTTGCAGCGGTTGAAACCGGTGGCCACTTTCTGCTCGAGAGTGGGCTCGGGAAGCAGATCACCGGCCAATTGCCAGGTCGTGAATTTGTCGAACGAAAGGTTCTGATTGAAAGCATTAATGACCCAATCACGATAGGCCCACATTTCTCGTTCGTTGTCGAGGTGGAGTCCATGCGTGTCCGCGTAACGAGCAACATCCAGCCAGTAGCGAGCTTGTTCTTCGCCATAGCGTGGTGAGTCCAGATATCGGTTCACCATTTTCTCGTAGGCGTCGGGCGATGTGTCCTTGAGAAACATGTCGACCTCGTCAACTTTCGGAGGCAGGCCGGTCAGAGTAAAGGCGACTCGACGAATCAAAACTTCTCGATCCGCCTCTCGCTGTGGCTTCAGCTTTTCGCGTTCGAGACGGCTCAGGATAAAGGCATCAACCGGATTCTTCACCCATGCGGAATCCGCGACTTCCGGAACAGCGGGCGAGACCGGGCTTTCGAACGCCCAGTGCTTTTGGTACTTCGCACCTTGTTCGATCCAGCGACGTAGCAGATCCTTCTGGGCGGCCGTGAGAGTCTTCTTTGTCGAAGGCGGCGGCATGACTACATCGGCATCGTCGCTCATGATTCGATTGATCAGTTCGCTGGCGGAAGGATCACCCGGCTTGATCGCCACGACGCCGTCGTGTTCCAGCGTTGCACCTTCCAGAGTATCGAGCCTCCGATCTCCTTTTCGATGGTTCGCATCGAAACCGTGGCAGTCGAAACAATTGGAAGAGAGTATCGGGCGAATATCGCGATTGAATTCGATGACATCCTGTGCTCTGGAATCGCTCGCACAGGCCATGACGGCCAGCAAGGCAACATTGAGGCGAAGACTGTTGGTCATAGGTCGATTCCTGAAGTCCTTAGCCGAATCCATCGACGGCATTTTCTGATCGCTCGACAAGCCCGGAGTATAGTTCCTTAACCCGTTCAGAAACAGCCAAACCCATCCCTGGACTGCTGCAGCCCGCTGCAGCTTTCTCCCTCAGCAGCCTGCTGCTGAGAATGATCGCCCTCGCAATCAATTCGAGATTCCCTTCCGTGACTGGAACCTGCGTCCGTTTCTGTTCAAACGAAGTCGTCACCACCGGTGAGGTCAACTTTTGCCTCTCTCTTTGGTCTCTTGATGCAGGCGACGCTACTCTTCGAGCAAAGTCGCTCGGAGTTCAATCTGGTAATCGGAATTCATGTTCAGGACGGCAACGGTGGCGCGACCAACTGGTGTTTTGCCCACAATGAATGCACGATCAAACTGAAAGTGATCCGCCCAGATGTCCCGTCTAGGATCAAAGAGTGCGATGATGCCGGTGGATTGCGGATCTCGTCCCGCGATGTTGCTGGACTTTGAAAGGTTGCAGTCAATGCACGCCAGAGCAAGATTCTCGATGTCGTCGGTTCCGCCGTGTTTCCGAGGATTGATGTGTTCGATTTGCAGCGTCGCAAGAGGTGAGTGGTCCTGATGCAGCTGGCAATACTCGCAGCGATTTCCGGCTCGTTCCCGGACCAACCGTCTTGTGGCAGCGTCTATCATGACACGGAATTGCTCAGCAGCTTGCGAGCTTTTGCCTGAAAGATCGCCACAAATTTGTTCGCGTGCACGTAACCTTCGTACTCGGCTTGCTCTTCTGCGGTCAGCTCGCCTTCATTGGCAAGTTCAGCGAGTTGGTCAATTCTCTGCCGCAATTCGGCATCGCCACGGAATTTGACAATCTCCCGAGCCTGGTCCACAGTAATGAACTGCAGAATCGGGTCGGTTCCGCGATTGAAAGCCGTACTGTCGATGGTTGTTGTCATGCGGTCATAATACCATAGTTTCTTAGGTACGGAAGAGTTGTTTTTCAGAGGACGATCGCCTCTTTGGACTGCTGCAGCCCGCTGCAGCTTTCTCCCGCAGCAGCGTGCTGCTGAGAATGATGGCTTTCGAATGCAATACGAGAACGCCTCCAGCGACTTGGACGTTCGTTGTTCCCCATCCGAACGACGTTACCTCCAACGAATCCATCAAGCGCAAAGCACGTAAGTTCCATGAACTCTTGTCTGAAATGGCACCGTTGCTATTCGAGATCAAGCAATACGATTGTGGAATATGTACCAAACGAAATCGGATCTGCGATCGGCGATCTTCCATCTGCAAAGGCCCCGTTTGGGATTCCTTCCGTGCGAACACCTTCAAACGCTCTCGCGCGGAATACCGCACTTTCACTGCGCAAAAGTCTGCTGAGGTCAGCGGATGTCGATCGCACACGGTGCAAATCGAAGACTACCTCCGTTTCCTCGTTACTTAAACTCCGGCTGGAAACATACAGTCGTGTAACCTCTGCCACCTTTGAGTTCTTTTCCACGATCTGTTCGATACGGCATTCAACGGGGAAGATTTTGCCCAATGGAAATC
>JBILXT010000077.1:0-22081 GCA_044378235.1 Planctomycetaceae bacterium | reverse complement strand
GAGGAACGATGGTTGCCATAGGCATTGATATCGGCGGGACGAAGATCGCTGTCGCAGCAGTCGGCTCGCAGGGGGAGGTTCTGGCGAATGTTCGCTTTGCCACAGAACCGCAGCTTGGCTTTACAATGGCACTCAACAAAATGATTTCCGGGATCAACAGCGTCATCACTGATGCCGGGTTGAAGGGCAAAGTTCTGGATGGCATTGGAATTGGCTGTGCCGGGCCCGTCGATCCAGCGCGAGGAACGATTCATAATCCTCACACGCTTCCGACCTGGGATGACTGCGACCTTGTGTCACCGCTGGCAGAACTCTTTGACGTTCCTGTGAGATTAGAGAATGATGCGGATGCGGCCGCTTCCGGGGAAGCTCAGTTTGGAGCAGGTCGTGGCTCAGATCCTCTGGTCATGTTGACATTCGGCACTGGGATTGGATTTGCCGCCATTGTAAAGGGGCAGATTTATCGGGGAGTCGCAGGCGAGCATCCGGAAGCCGGTCATATTCCGACAACTGCGGATGGTCCGGAATGTTATTGCGGTCTGCGTGGTTGTTTCGAAGCGATGGCGTCCGGCACAGCGATCGATGCCGCAGGTAAAGCGGCTGGGTTTGTAGATGGGCGAGCTGTCTTTTCCTCCGCGGCCGCTGGCAATTCTGTTGCAACGGGAATTCTGGATGCTGCGGTAAGTTCGACGGCCACAGCGATCTGGACGCTGGCTCATACATTTCTTCCGCAGCGATTTGTATTGGGAGGTGGTCTGATTGATGATCACTTCGAACTCTTTGCAGAGCCTGCTCGAGCGGCTCTTTCGCGAGCCGTCTTGTTGCCGAAAGGGCGAGTCGAAATTGTCAAAGCCAGTTTGGGAAATGATGCCGGTGTTGTCGGCGCGGCTTCGCTGGTGATGCAGGCTGCGAACGACATTTGAGCATTCATTGCTCAAGTTAGCATGGTTGCATCGCCAACATTGGTCATTTACTGAAGTCGGTTGGACCCGCAGCGAGAATTGGTTCACACTTCGTGCCCCGATTAACTCCTGACCACTTCTGGATATCTAAGCGTAAACCATGTCCGTAAATGCTGCCGTCAAAGCCGAACTCCTGTCCCGCGCTGGCTCACGGTGTGAGCTCTGTGGAGCAGAATCCGGCCTCGACGGCTACGTGGTCGCTCCTCACGATGAATCAGCGGCAGATTCCTGCGTGTTGGTTTGCGGAACTTGCAATGCTCAACTTCAGATGCCGAAGTCGCTGGACGTGAATCACTGGCGTTGTTTAAGCGATGCCGTGTGGAACGAAAACGGGGCGGTGAAAGTTCTGGCGTGGCGAATTCTTCAGTGTCTGGAAGGACAAGCCTGGGCCAGCGATCTGCTCGAGCAGATCTATCTCGACGAAGACCTGCAGGAGTGGGCGACTTCGGTGCCATTGATTGCGGCAGAAGATTCCTCCGACGAAGTCAGCGACAAGCCTACCGTCGACAGCAACGGCGCGGTGCTGGCGAATGGCGATGCCGTCTGCATTATCAAGGACCTGAACGTCAAAGGCACCACGTTCACGGCAAAACGAGGAACTATCGTGCGTAATATTCGGTTGACGAATAACCCGGAGCATGTGGAAGGTCGCGTCAACGGGACGGTCATCGTCCTTAAGACGTGCTTCCTGAAAAAGTCGGCGTGACCGAGACGACGTCGTGACTGTAGGTTGGACATTCTTGTCCGACGTCTTTGTTGGCCTTGCGATGCTGACATCGAAGAACAGCGACGGGCCGAAATGACCCAACTTACGATGATGCACGAGTGCTATATCACGCTTTAACTTGGGGGTAGTGGACCTTGCTAAAGGTCCTCCCGGTGTTGGGATCTTTAGCAAGATCCACTACCCGCGCTAGAACTTTCGCAACGTTGTGCGAGCGGACTTCTGCGTCTGGCCGGCGACATCCATGCGAGTAATTTTCCATTGGCCTTCGCGTGGTTCGATCGTAAACACGGCATCGAACTGGTTCTGTCGCTCGTGAACATGTCCCCAGTGTTCAACAGTCCCCGATACTGTCCATGTGGACTTGTATTGAAACCCGGGCCACGGCACGACGCTGTCCTTGCGAGCAACCGCAGCACCAGCATCGTATTCTACACTGCGAATTCTGGCGATGGCTCCGCCTTGATCACGCAATTCGAGGCTCTGACGCAATTGGAGATAGAGATCTTCCAGCAGTTCGCCGTCGACCGTTTGAGCCAGCGCGTCGTAGATGCGATCTTCAGTGCCAAAATCCAGTGAGCGATACAGCCCGGAGTGGAGTTTGGTAAAGACGTCTTTGGCTTGATCAGCCGATAACTCCTCCGGGCTTTTCCATGGATGGTCGATCTCGACTGTGAGTTTTCGCGACAGGAAGAGCACAGTGACCAGTAACACAGATCGCAGTACTCTTGCAGTCGTTGATCGTTTTTTTGCAGAGAGCAAATATGTCATGACCAATACTATGATGCCCCAGAGAATACGTATCCTTGGTCTGGGGCTAAACACCGCATCCACTGACGAAATCTGTTTTGGCAGATCTTCGGGTTTACACTTCCACGTCAGAGTATTGTCCTCTGCGGTATTGAAGCGAGAGAACTCAAATTTGCTCATGGAGTTCGGATAAGCAATCACAACAGCCGGTACTTTGGTCATCGTCGAATAAAATGTGCTCCAGCTCTGCGAGACATCGCGAATTGAATCATCGGGAGTCTTGTACGTCATGATGATCCCAACTCGTCCGCTCGCCATGCTGACCTTTTGGGCCGCGGCCTGAGCAGCGAAGTCGGAGAGATTCAGCGAGTAAAAATCGATCCGAGTAAACTCCGGGATGATTCTTGTTCCGTTGATAACGACCGGGTTCTGATCCTTCAGCCAGTTGCGAATCTGTTCTCGAATCGCGTCCTGTTCGCCGATCTCAACGAAGGCCGGATCCTGATGTTTGATGGGCAGAATGGTCGCCAATGTGGCCAGAGGGATCAGAATCTCATGCCGCATCTCAACGGGTTCGATGTAGATGAATGAATAGACGCTGCTGTAGCTTGTGATTCCTAGTGTGGCTTCGCGTTGTTTCTCAAACCACGAGTCCCATTCTTCGTCGGATGCGTCTTCAGCCAATTCCTGTTTCCAGTCGAAACGCACTGTGGTTGAACCACCGGGCAGAAGTCGTTCGGTGAAATTCAGCCCCGTGCCGGCCTGATGAATGTTGAGGCTCATTTCACTGGGAACGATGGAGTTCGCGTCGGTAATATCCTGTTGAATCGTCAGGAACTCGGGCGGCATCGCAAATGGGACTTCAATCTCATAAGTCGCCGTGTGCTGCATCATATCCGTGGCGGGAATTCCGTCGGCCGGAATCTCAAACGGCTTCATGTCCGTAATCTGGCCTTTGTAGAGTTCTCCGTTTGCGTCCCGCAGAGAAATCTTCTCCAGCAAAAAAGCCTTGTGGTCTTCGAGCCCTCGTTTCAAATCTTCCGGGAGAAGTCGATCCTGATCGTTGGGTTCCAAACCCTGAAACAGAATCAGGTCCTCGGCAAACATCTGAACTCGCAGAATCGCTTTGCTGCGAGTGACAAACATCTGAACTTCGGTAATTGAAATCGGGTGAGCGCGGCCAGCCGCTTCGCAGCATCGATCAGCCACCGCGCAGTGCATAACGGTTAATGCGGCCGCAAAAAGCCAGAAGATGATTCGCCGTGATGAAGCGTTAGAAACAAGTGGAAACACAGTTCGGCGTTCTGATTCGGGGAGACTTGGAGCAAAATCAACATCATTCCTGTTCGCAGCCTGGTATCAGTCCTCGCGAATTGCAACCATTTGTCGGTCAAGTACCGGTATTGGTGAGTTTACAACGCGGCCGTGAACGACTGCCTTCATGTTTATCATCGGAGATTCTTTTATGCGTACACTGATGCTTTTAGTGGCGTTGCTGCAGGCCGAAGGGGAATCGCCGAGACCTGATGTCGAGTATTCCATCTTCCAGTTTCCTGCGAACCAGATTCCGCGTATCGACGGCGACGCTGGCGATTGGGCGATTGTGCCGGATTCGTATGCGATTGGCACGGATCAACTGGTTGATACTGTCGGGAAGCATGGCGACAAGCGAGATCCAAAGAACCTGGACGTGAGCGTCAAGGTCGGTTGGGTGAAAGGTCAGAGTCATCTCTATTTTCTCTACGAAGCCTCCGACAACTACTGGGACTTCGCCAGCACGGACTTGCACAATGACATCTTTGAAGTTGTCGTTGATGGTGATCGATCCGGAGGCCCGCTGATTCGTCAAATGCACCCCAAGGCGGCTCTGCGTGACAAGATGGACACGCATTTTCTATTCCACGGAGTTCACGCCCAGAATTATCACATCTTTACACCGGCCGAAGGGAAAGACTGGACGATGGTCTGGGGATCTCAACCATGGATCAAGGATCTGCCCTATGCGAACTCCGCAACACGTTACAATTTCAAGCATGGCGAATCCGGAAAGCTCACGCTTGAGTTCTTTATTACGCCGTTTGATTATGCTCCGCCGGATAAAAGTCGAGCTGTCGCGTCGAAGCTGGAGGAGAATCAGTTGATTGATCTGTCGTGGTCTGTGCTCGATTACGACAGTGATGCGGAGAAGCAGTACAACGGCTTCTGGAATCTTTCGCACAAGACGACGATGTATGGAAATGCTTCCGATCTTGTTGCCTTCCGCCTGAGGCCGATCGAAGCCAGTCTTCGCAAGCCTGTGGAAGCTCACTGGTCGTTCAAGGTCATCAGTGTTCAGGATCGCACAGTCGCATTTCGGGATCAGTCGTGGGGTGAGATCTCATCATGGCATTGGGACTTTGGCGATGGCACAACATCATCCGATCAACATCCAACACACCAGTTCGCAAAGCCGGGCGAGTTTGTTGTCGTGCTGACTGCGGAAGGTCCCAAAGGGAAATCTCGACGATCGAAAGTCTGGGATGTGACTTTGCCCTAGTGCTTTTTCAAGCTTTAATTTTTGGGTAGTGGACCTTGCTAAAGGTCCTCTCGTGTTGGGATCTTTAGCAAGATCCACTACCTCCACCCCCGTTCTTTATCTTGACCGAGTCCTGGCAGTTTTTTTGCTTTACTCAGCCGCAGGGCGTTGAGGAGTCGACGAAATCAACAGCCTGCTGGAGCGTCGACAGCAGAAGAGCGTTATACCGCGTTCCACTGTATCCAGAGCCATTTCTACAATTGCGTATGTCGCCATTCGACGAAAACTGTATGCCAGCCGAAGCGCCCTTTCTCAGGAAGAACTCCGGCGTCCATCCGCAGGTTGACTTCGATGCTCTTGAGCTCACTTACCCTGAACAGAGCCCTGACGTCTGGAATGTTGGAAGCGCAAGCGACCTCATTTCGTGGCAGCGGTTGCGACACTGGTATGGTATCGAAGGTCCGGATGCTGTTCCTTGCGATGTGTTCGTCTGGGGGAAAGGTGTACCGCCCGATCTTCGAATGACACGCGTTGGGGGCACACCGTTTCTCCCGAAGCGAATTCCGTGGCCGACTGTTGAAGAGTCAATGACTCAGTTCCTCTGTCAGTTCGATTTCCGTGACAGTAAAGATCTTGTGGGGCAAGCGGTCGCTCGAGAGCTTCCTGGCGATATCCTCCTGGTGTTCATTAAATCCAGGAGTTCGCTATTGTCTGGTGATGCAGGGCAATTTCGGTTCATTTGGGTCTCTTCTGATGAATCTGACGACGATGTGATCGCTGCGGAGGATATTCCCGTTGCTGCCGATTTTTTTGAGTTCGTGACCGCCTGGGGTGCTCGATTTCGTACGTTCGATATTCCATCGAAATGGGAGGCCGCGTTCGAAATACCGGATGATGCCAGCCGTGGGCGAACATGGAGTTTGCCTGTCTATTGGGCCACGAAGATCGGAGGTGTTCCGTATCATTCGCAGGAGATTCAGAGGCAAGTGCCGGCGGACTTCCTTTGCCAGCTCATCTCGATTCAGCCAAGCCACAGTACCAGGTGGCCGTGGGTCAATGTCGAACAACCTCTGGAGCTGAGCTCAAAAGTGAACGGCATCCA
The DNA here is from genome assembly GCA_044378235.1 of Planctomycetaceae bacterium. Lineage (GTDB taxonomy): Bacteria > Planctomycetota > Planctomycetia > Planctomycetales > Planctomycetaceae > SXXK01. The sequence continues at coordinate 16,028 of JBILXT010000077.1, read as the reverse complement.
TCACAAGAGCAATTGTCTGTCTATTGGTGACTTGGGAGAACTCTCCTTCTACTTGCGGAAGAGCGGTCAAATCTCAGTTGACGCTGCTTGTGGATAGTTGCGTCAGGACAACATAATCTGTGCATGTTGAGGGTGGTTCATAGTCACTTGGATCATTGGCAGCCACACCATGGTGATGGTGGGCATGTTGGCAATTGCCCGAGGCACATTCATCATCGAGAGTCGACTTAACATGGCAAACAAGTCGTCGTCATGACCACGATGTGAGACAGACGCACGTCCGGTTTTGCTGTGGGGCGACCTCCTTTATTCGCGAATGAAGTATTTCTTACACGGTGACGCCAGCCCAGGGAAACCGGTTGGCAAACATTGAGCACAAACCCTATTCTAACGAGCACGGTTAGTGCTGTTTGCGCCGCGTCTGCGTCATGTTAGAAATAGAAATCGCTCGCGCCAGTCCTCTGCATTTTGTCGTAGCAAGGAGTTGAGATGGACCGAACACACCACTACGTTTTTGGACACATTGCGCTGCGGCAGCTGTTCTTTTACAACCCGCCAGGGTTCGTGGGGGCTCTGGCTGACCGCGGTGCAGAGTTGGTGAAACAGATCTGGGATGACGTCGGCAAGAAAGTTCAGGAAGGTGAGCTGGAGGCCACACCACTGTCATCGCGAGGTCTCGATTGTTCGACCCACGACCTTGGTTCCGGTACGGTGGCAGTGGTTGTCGCACTTCCTCGTCCGGAGAAAACTGCGGAGGCGCACTTCGTTGGACTGGTTCTACGAATGCCAAAGAAGAGGTTGTGGGGGTTGCTGGGGCGAGGGAAGGGAGTTGCCCGGTACATTACGCTCGAGCACGGCGTCAACATCGAGGGCGGCGACCGCACCGTTCTATGCGAATGGAGTGGTGAGGGCCATCACAATATGGGCAATGGTCCCGAGGCTACCGTCTCCGCCTTCGTCCAGAAGCTGGGCGAAATGGTAAATGAATGATCCTCACGCTCAGAAATGCCGTCCGCTCGGATGAGAATTCCGCTGCGTTTCATCGTGGCCGACCGTAGTCGCTTTCTGAATCAATGACAGAGTGAATCGTATGGGTGTTACACTTGATTTTCGGATGATAGATCATGACTTTGTCGTGCAGCGGGGTATTCCGGTTGTCAACGCCGCCCTTGCCGCTGATGACGCCTCACTATTGATGCGGTACATTCTGGACGCACGGTTTACTCCGAACTCTGAGGCTGTTGCATTCCGTCAAGGCCGATGCGATCAACTGCGCAAGATGAGTGCTCCTCAGATGATCATACAATTCGAGGAACGGATGCTGGGTTTGGTCAACGGGGAAGCGTACTCTGGCAGTGCACTGGCGAAATTGAACCTGGATGAACTTCGAGCACTTCTTGGAACATGGGGGTGGGCTGAAAACTCCTTCAGTGTCGACAAGGTATGGTGCGAACTTGACTGGTTCCTGCAACCAGCTGAAGGTCCGGACGGCGTCTCGCTCATGTATCCTGTCCGTCCGAACGTCGGCGACTCAGGACAGACTCTCCTTGATCGGTCGTTAAAGGGATCTCAGCCATCGCCTTGTGACAGCAGCGGGATGCCGATCATCCGAACCTGTGGATCTCAGCACGATGATTGTTTCGGCTACAATCCTCCTGATGTCGTGTCATCAATCAGTCTGGCGCTTTCTGCAGTTGATGATCAGAAATGGTCTGACCTGGTTCCGCAGCGAATTGATCAATACTGTAAGGCTTGTCCCGAATTCGCCGATGACTTTGCGGGCATCGTCGCGCAAGAGCTCGATTATGCACGGATGGCGATTGAAGTCGTACGTCACGCATATTCCGTGGCCAGTGAACGTGGACTTGGGATTGCTTGCGAGTACAGCCTGTAGCGACTTCGCACGGCAGGTTTAGAAAGGCTGCAACCAGGGGGCCGATGTCGGATTCTCGAAATGAACAGGGACGCGGCAACCAGGGTCGTAACATTGTTTGGTCGGACGCAAACGGAGACAAGATTACGATTCCTGCAGCACTCATCAATGAGGTCGACCCTCAGCAACATTTGCAGGTGATTGCGTGGTGGTCTTCCCTGTCCCATCAGGATCAGGCAGCGATTGAAACGCTCCTTGAAGAGAGTCCCTTCTTACCGACGATTCCAGTGGACCTTCACGATGAAGCCGAGCCGGACGTATACGATGACGCGGGTGATCGCTACGAGTATCTTGTTAATCATGAACTTCATCCAATTGGTGTCACGCTCAGTTGCAGCACAATCGTTCTGCCGGGTGTGGCTTTATTGGCACCTCTTTGGCCGCCATATCCTGCGAGTGCGAGATATTCTGCCTGGGAACTCTCGGACGACCTCTATGCGAAGCTGGAGGCTGGATTCGGTGTATTGCTGAAGCAACCGCCGTATGCCTGAAGACACGGGAATTTGATTTGGTGATTTGCGATTGTCGGAGGATTGAATTTTGGGATTTCAGAATCCGTGGCCAAACGTGGCGGGTTTTGTATTTGGGGAAAATCCGCTACAACGTTGGCTGTTGTCGCCCGCCTTTGCTTTCCTCCTCCCCGTTCATTCAGAACAGGAATCTACTTCATGCTTCGCCGAATTCTGTTGACCGCCGGAATACTGATTCTACTCGCAGCTCGTGTTTCGTCACCTCAGGCCAGCGCTGCGGATAAAGTTGCCTTGAAGGCCGAAGGGAAAACGCTGGAGATCACTATCAATGATCAGCCATTTGCGACATACAATTATGGCGATGATCTGCCCAAGCCTTTTCTGCTGCCCGTGCGTTCTCCGTCTGGCGTTGTGATCAATCGAGCACTCGGAGATACGTCCGACGCCGATCATCCTCATCATAAGGGCATGTGGAACGCCATTGATGAAGTGAATGAGGTGAAATTCTGGGCGGAGAAGGGCCTGATTCATAACGTCTCTGTGAAGCCGCTGGCCGAAGGGGCCACAGGATCGTTCGAAGTGATCAACGAATGGCGGCATCCCGAAACCGGAGTTCCTCAGTTGACTGAAACCGCAGTCATTACGATTCATCCTGATCGTCTGGTCGTTTATGACATGAACCTGAAGGCGTCACACGTCGACGTTACATTCGAGGACACCAAAGAGGGCTTGTTTGGGTTTCGAGTTGCTCCGTCGATGAAGGAAAAAAACGGCGGCCATGTTGTGGCATGTGATGGCACTGAGACAACAAAAGAATGCTGGGGCAAGACTTACAACTGGATCGACTACTACGGTGATGTTGACGGCAAAACCGTTGGGGTTGCCATCATGGATCATCCCAAGAACTTCCGACCGTCGCGGTATCACGTTCGTGATTACGGTTTGTTCTCCATCAGCCCGTTCGGCGAAAAGGCCTATACCAACGGAGCCAGCCCGGCAGCACCTCATCACCTGAAAAAGGGGGAGTCTCTGCGGTTGCGTTACGCGATGTACTTCCATGACGGTGACACGAAGACGGCCAACGTCGCCGCTGCGTGGGACTTATTTGTGAAATCTGCGGGAGAGTAACCGTCGTTCCCGGCAGCGTTGATTACAACATGCGGTTGTCGTGAACGCATAGCAAGCTGCACTGACGTGCCCTGCGAGACAATACGATTTAGCAAATTTGTTGGTCTGAGTCGGAAGCGGCCGCACTTGACAAGAACCGTTGGGCGCAGCTTCAATGCCGATGTTTTAAGTTTTCCTTGTGAGAGTCTTCTGGATTCCAGAAGTCTGAATTCGTGTCGATAACAAACTCGTTCAATCCGGAGAATGAACAAATGGTGTATTTTAGAAGCTCTTCTGCCCTGCTTTTGGGCCTTGGTCTCTGTCTTCCGTTTGTCTGCGCTGATGACGACAAGCCGAAGGCGGACACACCTGCCAAAGTAGAAGCCGGTGAGAGCAAGCCGCGAATTGAAGAAAAGGCGAAGGCTGAGTTCAAGGCCACCTGTCCGGTTTCAGGTAGTGAAGCGAAGAAGGACGTGTCAGCAAAATATCGCGATAAGGACGCCTATTTCTGCTGCGAAAAATGTAAGGCTGCATTCGAAGCAGAGCCAGCCAAGTATGCTGATAAGGCAAATTTTCAGCTGGTTCAGACACGGCAGTTTCGCCAGACAAAGTGCCCCGTATCTGGCGGAAAGGTCAACAAAGAACAGTCGATCAAAGTCGACGGCGTGAAAGTCACTTTCTGTTGTGACAAATGCAAAGGCTCGCTGGAGTCTGCATCAAAGGAAGAACAGCTCACAAAGGTATTTGGCGAAGCCGTCTTCACAAAATCTTTCGCTGCCAAAAAGGCTGATGGCGAAGGGAAAGAGAAGCAGGTTGAGACAATAAAAAAGGCCGAGTAACCTGTCCTGAATTCTGTTAGGCAACCTGCAGAATGAAACGTTCCCGCTGAGCCTGAGGCGCAGCCGATCCCATGCGATGGAATCGGCTAGCGCCTCAGGCTCAGTTCAATTGGAGCAATATTGTGTGTCGCTGCGAGTTGATCTGGGCTGCAGGCGAGAGGCATCCGGCGGACTGGATTCTCTGACTGCGGTGGCACATCGAAGCCTCATGGCACTGCATTGAGGCCGGTGGTGCGGTTCACGAAAAAGCTTCCTGGTCGTGCCAGTGCCAGTGCCAGTGATGGCCGATCAAGTGCAGAATAATTGCATTGCTTCAGTGGTTTACTGGACAAGTCCCTTAGTGAGCTGCAGAAACGCGGTCTCAAGATTGACCTCTTCCTCGCGGAAGAGAGTAATTCGGAACCCTGCGTTGACCAGGGCCGTTGGCAGGGCACTGTAGTCTTCGACCGTGGGCTTCATTGTGACTTCAAGAAGCTGATCTTTCGTGATGTTCACAATTTCGACTTCGTCCAGCTGCTCGAACAGTTTGGCGGCGGCTTCGGTCCGATCTTTGACGCGAATATTCAGCATGATTCGCTGTCGAGCCTTCCGCATGACCTCGGCCACATTGCCATCGACAATCATGTGACCTTTTTCGATCATCCCGACGCGAGTACAGACGTCGGCGAGTTCCGGCAGAATGTGGCTGCTGACGATCACCGTCTTCTTCATTTCGCCCAGACGTTTCAGCAGATTACGGATTTCAATACGAGCACGTGGGTCCAGTCCGCTGGCGGGCTCGTCAAGCAGCAGGACCTGGGGTTCATGAAGCAGGGTGCGAGCGAGCCCGATGCGCTGGGTCTGGCCGCGGGACAATTCATTGACCATGGCATCGCGTTTGAAAGCCATGTCGACAAGTTCTAACTTCTCCTCGCAGACTTTGCGGCGACTCGGGCCATTGATTCGATAGGCGGCGGCGAAGAACTCAAGGTACTCCACGACCGTCATGTCGTCATAGACGCCGAAAAAGTCCGGCATGAATCCTACCAGCCGTCGAATCTCTTCCTGATCCGTGTAGATTGATTTTCCGCAGACGTAGGCTTCTCCGTGGTCCGGGTTCAGCAACGTCGCAATCATTCGCATCGTTGTTGTTTTTCCAGAACCGTTCGGGCCAATAAACCCAAAAACGTCGCCCTCGTCCAGCTTCAGAGTAATGTCGTTTGCAGCAATCAGATTGCCGTAACGTTTTGTCAGATTTCGGGTTTCAATCATCGGGAGTGCCTGAGTTTCGATGGAGTACCGCGGATCAAACAGATCGCTGCAGACTCGGCAATACGCAAGGGAATAATGTTCTTACGCCAATGCGAGCTATCTGTTTGCAGAATGTCGCCCGGCAAGCGCGATTGCACCCAGTTTCCTTGCTCCGTGCAAGCCGAACAGCCTGAAACTCCGGGGAAGCCGCAAATCTGCAGGCCTGTTTTGCCGAGGAATCACGCGATTCCAGTGGCTGAATCCCTGAAAAACGTCAATGCACGGGATCCCGGGATCGTTTTGGACCGGGGAAAAAGGCGTTGGTCGTGCGGATGTAATCGACATATCCCGGCCGCCGCTCCGCGATGTCTTTTTCCAGCAAAGTCACGCCGGAAACCTTCATCAGGAACAGCCCCATGACGGCGGGCGAAACAATCGTCCACATTGGGGCTCCGCAGGAGATGCTGAACATCCAGAGCCCCCACCACACGGCGAAATCCCCAAAGTAGTTGGGATGGCGAGTCAGTGCCCAGAGTCCGGAGTTCAGGACTTTTCCCTTGTTCCTTTCGTCTGCGCGAAAGCGGGCGAGCTGAAGATCTCCGACGGTCTCAAAGAAGAGTCCCAGTCCCCAGAGAAAGATTCCTGTTGAACCGAAGATCGCCAGAGATCGTCCTTCGCCGCCGGCAAAGGCCGTTGTTACCGGCCATGCCACGAACCACATGATGAGACCCTGCAGGAGAAACACAATGCCAAGACTCTTCAGCCACCAGTGCGGCTGATACTTGTCCCGCATTGCGGCGTAGCGACGATCCTCGTGAGGATCACTGAAGACTCGAATCGACAAATGAATTCCGAGACGCATGCCCCAGAGTGTGACCATGACCAACAGAAAGATCAGGTCAGTACGATCTGAACTGGCGACGTCTGAGGTCAGAAATGCCAACCACGCGATCAGCACAAAACCCGGGCCCCAGAAGGCATCGATGATCCCGCACCGCCCCATCTTCAGGCTCAGCAGCCAGACAAGAACCACATAGAAGATGGCGAACGCCAGAGTATTCAACAGAATTGTCGACACCGATCAACCTCTTTGTCGGAACAGGTAGTGCGACACAAACCATTCGGATCCATTGCGGAATCCAAACAGCTCAGCACAGGCCATAAAGAACATTCTCCACCGCCCGCGCCAAATTTCCCAGTCCTGACCGTAAGCGGCTTTCAGGATGGGTTCCACGGTGTCGTGACGAAGATCCATTAATTCCAGCCAGGCATTGCTGGTCTTTTCGTAATGAGTTCCGTCCCAGATCCATTGATCACTGAGCAACAAATCCGACTGATAATTCAGCAGCAGATTCTGGCTGGGCATGATGCCGCCGGAGAAGAAATAACGAGCCATCCAGCTGGCAGCTCCGGTGTCTTCGAATGGATACGCGTAGCGATGATGACAAAAGATGTGCACGAAAAGTTTTCCGTCGGCCTTCAGCCAGGAACTAATTCGTTTCATCAGCAGGCTGTGGTTGCGAACATGCTCAAACATCTCAACGGAGACGACGCGGTCGAAACGACGATCCGTTGCGAACTCATTGATGTCGCAGGTTTGGACCTGAAGATTCAGGAGTCCGCGAAGATTCGCCTGATGCATGATGTACTCACGCTGCGAGTTCGAGTTTGAGATCGCCAGAATCGAAGCCTTAGGATAACGCTCGGCCATCCAGAGGCTCAGAGATCCCCAGCCACAGCCAAGTTCCAGAATGGTTTGACCGTCCTGTAACTGAGCATGCTCACAGGTGAGTCGCAGGGCTTCTGCCTCAGCCTGGTCAAGGGTTGTTGTCTGAGGCGTCCAGTAGCAGCAACTGTACTTGCGATGGTTCCCCAGCACGTTGCCAAAAAACGAAGAGGGAACTTCGTAGTGCTGTTCGTTCGCTTTCTCCGGTACGCAGGCCACCGGCCCGGCGGCGAGTTCTTTGAGGAACTGCCGGAATGCGTCGCCAGAGGACTCCAACGACGTCCCTTCGAGCGTTTTCAGTCGCGTATTCAGGAGACTTTGGATTCCCTTCCGTACCATCCAGTCCGGAAGCTTTCCCTGTTCGGCAAATCCAATTAACGGTGCAACAACATGCAGTATGGCCATACGATTTCTCAAGAACAGGCGTTTTCGACATTCCCTGCCAGGGCTGAGCCCCTGAACCTAATGAACCTTCCGGCTCAAGCTGCAATCACGCTCACAATGTTCGCTTGCCCGGACCTGTCCCTCGTGGATTCGGATGCGGCTCAAATACGCAGCCAGGCTTTGCCCACATGACCTGACAGACACCGATCGCCCGCTCCAGAAATGCGGCTTCACAGTAGCACAGGTAATAGCGCCACATCCGAATGAAGCGATCATCAAATCCCAGGGCTTTCACGTCATCGAGACGCTCATGGAACCGCTCATTCCAAAGCCGCAAAGTTCGGGCATAGTGCATGCCAAAATCCATCAGCTCAATCATGCGCATTGACGTTCTTGTCGCGATGCAGTCCTGCATGACGGACACTGACGGCAGAAAACCGCCCGGAAAGATATACTTCTGGATGAAGTCGACCGAGTTGCGATATCGCTCGTAGCGCTGTTCAGGCATCGTGATCGCCTGAATCATCATCGCGCCGTTTTCTTTGAGCAGTCGGTCGCAGGTCGCAAAGTATTCCGGCAGGTACTCCTGTCCCACGGCTTCAATCATCTCGATTGAAACCAGCTTGTCATATTGCCCTTCAAGGTCACGATAGTCCTTTTTCAGAATCGTGATCCGATCCGACAAACCCGCCTCCTGAACTCGTTGTGTCGCCATGCGAAACTGCTCTTCGGAGATCGTCGTTGTTGTAACTCGACAGCCGTATCTTCCGGCCGCATGAATCGCGAACGTTCCCCAGCCAGTGCCAATCTCCAGGACATGATCTTCTGCGGACAGCTGTAACGTGCGACAGACGCGATCAACTTTCTCCAGAGACGCATCTTCCAGTGACGCCTGTTCGCTCGGGAACAGCGCCGATGAGTACATCATGGTCGGATCGAGAAACAGCGAGAAGAACGAGTTCCCAAGGTCATAGTGTTCGTGAATATTGCGACGACTCCCGTCACGAGAATTTCGGTTGCGAAAATGTCGTACGCGATTCATAGCCCGGGAGAGCATCGTAAGAGGACTACGAAAACTCTGCAGGACCTTTTCGTTTCTCAGGAGGACTCGAAACAGATCGGTCAGATCGTCGGAAACCCATTCGCCGTCCAGATAAGACTCCGCCGCGCCCAGTGCACCGCCGGTCACAAGCGTGCGGAAGAATCGAGGAGACAAGGCCTGCACGTGCCCCATCAGTTCATTGGTTTCCAGATCGCCGAAGCGTTCGGACTTCCCGGCATACTCGAGCACGATCTCGCCCGAGGAAATACGGTTGAGGTTGCTGCGCAGAACTCTCCGGCAGAATCGTTCGAAAAGACAAAGCCACGATCGTTGCGTCTTGATCGAGGATCCCGACGATCCCGCTTCAGCCACTCCGCTGGATTGGCTTCGTTCGAGTTGAGATTCGTCGAGCGGCATGTCGTCGCATTTGAACGAGGATTTATATTTGAGAGTTGTTGCCATCAATACGATCTCAGCAAAATATCAGGGATCAAAACGGTGCGGGATTTCAGAGTGTCGCAGTGGACTCCTGCATCGCGACATTTCGTCGTTGACGAGGATGAGGAACAAAAGGAACCTGTTTCCACCAGAGTTTCAGCGCTTGCCAATAGATTTTCGTCGTGATGCTGGCTGTCATGCATGGATGCTTCAGGAGAACCCGCCTCAGCGAGGAGGCGGTGATTTCTTCGCGACGCATCGACAGAGTCACATCGAAAGGACGCGGACGGCGAGCCGTTAATGGTGCATTCGGTGCGGGTGCGGCAGCGTTGCGATCGTCTTCATTCATGCCTGATGACAAGCCGGGAATCGTTATCTCAGCAGGTGATTCGTGACACTGAATCGAGACCGCCAGCGACTCGGAAGGCTCTGACAACCGCCAGCGATATCTCATTCCCATGTCCATGAAGGGAGAGACATGGAACTCTTTGTCGTTCCACAAAACGGCCGATGCTCCCCCCGCGCGATGAATCGGAGTCTGCAAAACATAACAATGCCGCTCGCCCCACGGCGTGTTGTGGACTTCCGCCAGCACTGTTTGCAGCCGACCGGACGTCTCGTTGAAGCAGTAGTAATAACTCACAGGGTTCATCACATATCCGAAGTACCGGAGATTCGTCAGCAGGCGGATGGGGCCGGAGGGGCGAACTCCTGTCTGCCGCTCAACCTCGTCCCGGACACAATCGTCCAGAGATGTTTTCGGATCTCCCAGATGATCTTCCCGTCGAAACCACGCGATCGCGGGACGTCGAGCCGACCATAGTAGAAAAGGATCGAAGACTTCGGGAAGCTCAGACAGATCCAGATACATCTGAAACAATGAATACTTAAACTCGTTCAGAGCAGGGCTGAAACGTCGATGTCGAACCGTTCCCGTGTAGAGGCAGCTATGCATGCGCACCTCCCGGGGCAACATTCGATTGACGAGAGGCCTCAAAGGATCTCAATAAAGACTTTTCGGGAACATTAGCATCAAGCGTTCCGTCGATATCCAGCACACCAAATCGACGACACACGGCCAAAGCACTGTTAACGCCATCTTCGTGAAAGCCGTTGCCCCAGTAAGCTCCACAAAAGGAAGTGCGATTCCGACGAATGAGCTGGTCGTGCATCGACTGCAGGATTGCTCGCTGTGTTGTAAAGACCGGGTGAGCGTACTTGTGTCGAGAAATGACGGTGGAATCAGAGATGTGTTGCGTGTCGTTTAATGTCACGCAGAATGTTTTCGAAGACTGTATGTGCTGCAGAATATTCATATTGTAGGTCACTGTGGCCGCAGCCAAAGTGCTGTCGGAATCGCCAATTCGGTAATTCCATGCGGACCACGCTTTGCGGCAACGCGGCAGAACAGAACTGTCGGTATGCAGTACAGCTTCATTGATTTCATAAGGGAAACCGGAAAGGACCTTTTCCTCCAATCCGGAAGGTTGTCCCAGCATTCTCAGCGCCTGATCGCTGTGACAGGCAAAGATTACCTCGTCGAACCGAGAAACATCACCGGCCGCCGAGACCGTAACACCATCAGCATCTCGCTCGACTCGTTGTACCGGAGAACTGGTGCGAATGTTTCTGGCAAATGGAGCAGAGATCCGCTCGACATAACGCCGCGAGCCGCCCGGGATTGTGTACCACTGAGGCCGATTTGTCAGACTCAGCAATCCGTGGTTCCGGTAAAACTCGAGGATGAACTGAATGGGAAAGTCTGAGAACGTTCCGGTTGGACAAGACCAGATGGCAGCTCCCATTGGCAACAGGTAGTGCGCGGAGAACGCTGAACCATAGCCGTTGCGTCGAAGATATTCACCGACCGTCATCGTTCCGAGATCTCTCTCGGAATCCTCCGCCCCAGCTCGATTAAACCGCAGAATGTCAGCCACCATTCGCAGGAACGAGGGACGCAGCAAATTTCTCTTTTGAGCAAAGACACCGCTCAGGCCCGAGCCGGAATACTCGATGCCTGTCCGGTCACAGCGCACAGCAAAACTCATTGCTGTCGGGACTCCACGGACGGCCAGTCGAGCCATCAGTTTCATAAAATTGGGGTAGTTTCGGTCATTGTAGACGATGAAACCCGTGTCGATTCGGTAAGTCTTCCCGTCGCAATCAAACTCAACCGTGTTGCTATGGCCGCCGACGACCGGCTCCGACTCATAGACGGTGATTTCATGGTGCGGATGGAGCAGCCACGCGCAGGTGAGCCCGGAGATGCCAGCTCCAACAATTGCGACCTTCATGTCCCCTCCTGCCCGTGCCCGGTACTGATCCAATGAGTTTTCGTAACCCGCACAGCAAGTCAGGGATCGGATGATCAGGAATTCCCTGTAAACATCCCTCGCTCACGCCTCGGGTTACGCTTTGGATTTACCTTATGGCACCAGAACGTACAATTCCGCCAAAACGTTCTTTTCTTATCCGTGGTGATTGATTTTTGTTAACGATATCAGGCAATTTTTGATAGACATACTTATAAATCGTTCATTTTTTTATGAATTTCACTGGTCTGTTGTGAGCGGTCGTCTAAAAACGTTCAACTTGATGAGACAACATTGGCGGAGAGCTTTTGATGACGGATTTTTTTTCACCGAAAGAAGTTGCTACAGCAATTGGAGTCAGTGAATCGTCACTGAAACGATGGGTTGATAAGGGGCTGATCCCGGCGGAAAAGACCGGTGGTGGACATCGGCGATTGACGCTGGACTCCGTTCTTAAGTTTCTTCGCGATCAAGGACGATCACTCAATGATCCTCAGGCGATTGGGTTGCCGGCGGAGTCTGGAAAACGGCAGCCTTCCTCTAATTCAGACCAGCAGGAGTTTCTGAGGTTTCTGGTCTCCGGAGATGAAGCGTCCGCGCGTCGTATTGTGATGGATGCCTTTCTTAATGGCTACACCGCCGCAAGGATTTTCGATTCAATCATTGTTCCTGGTTTCACCGAGATCGGAAATCTCTGGCACTGTGGTAGTCTGGAGGTTTATCAGGAGCGACGCGCGTGCGAAATCTGTTCGCGAGTGGTTCATGAGCTTCGCAGAGCCGTGGGAAATGGCCCTGTCGACGGACCACTGGCGATCGGGGGGACTCTGGACGGCGACCCTTATACAGTTGCTTCCAGCATGTCCGAAGTTGTCTTGCGTGAATGTGGCTGGCGAGCCACGTCGCTGGGCAACATGCTTCCTTTCAACACGCTGATGAAGGCCGTCGAGCTGGATCGTCCGCGACTTCTGTGGCTCAGCGTTACATCGATCAGGTCACCAGAGCAATTCGTGGCGAATTTTAATGTGCTGTTCGACACCGCAACGACTCATGGTTGCGTATTGGTCGTGGGAGGTCAGGCGCTGTCGGCTGACATTCGGCCTCTGCTGCGTTACACCACGTACTGCGACAATTTTCGCCATCTCGAAGCGTTTTCAAAAACAATTATTCCACGAGACAACTAGAGACATTCTGTGACTCAGCCAACTGTTCCCTACGATGCAATTCTGGTCCTGTCTTTTGGTGGCCCGGAAAAGCCCGAGGACGTGATTCCATTTCTGGAGAACGTGCTGCGCGGCAAACCCGTGCCTCGTGAGCGGCTGCTGGAGGTGGCTGAGCACTATTACCATTTCGGTGGCGTCAGTCCGATTAACCAACAGTGCCGAGATCTCCTTGTGGCGCTGCGGGCGGAGTTGGATGCACACCAGATTTCTCTGCCGATCTACTGGGGCAACCGCAACTGGGAGCCTTATCTCAATGACACCGTCCAGCAGATGAAACGCGATGGTGTGAAGCACGCCATCACTTATGTGACTTCAGGCTTCAGTTGCTATTCGGGCTGCCGGCAGTATCGAGAAAACATCATTGCCGCCTTGCAGCAACCAGAGATTGCCGACCTCCAGATCGACAAGCTGCGAGTCTTCTACAACCACCCGGACTTCATCGCCGTGTTGAGCGAACAGGTCGGACTGGCGTTGCAGAAGTTTCCGGAGGCTGAGCGAAGTCGAGTACAGGTCGCGTTCACGGCTCACAGTATTCCAATGAGCATGGCGCGTACCTCGGATTACGAGAAGCAACTTCGCGAATCCTGTCGATTAGTTGCGGAGTCTTTGCATCTGTCTCCGTCCCAATGGCGGCTGGTTTACCAAAGTCGCAGCGGACGACCAGAAGATCCGTGGCTTGAGCCGGATATTCTGGATTATGTCAAGGAGTTGAAAGATCGCGGTGAGACTTCCGTTGTGATTTCGCCCGTGGGATTTTTGTCTGATCACATGGAGGTTCTCTACGACCTGGATGATGCGGCCAAACATACCTGTGACGAACAGGGAATCACCATGCATCGAGCAGGCACACCTGGATCACATCCTCGATTTATTGCGATGATTCGCAAACTGATTCAGGAGCGATTGACCGGTTGCGACAAGGAATGCACCGGGCAGTTTCCTGCGAATCACGATGTCTGTCCTGTTGATTGCTGCCCGGCGCCCGCGCGTCCACCGGGACGTCCGGCATAGGAACAGTCCCGAAATCGTCTTCGTTCCTTGAAAGAAGCCAGACGGCGCGAGCCCTCTGGCTTTACATCACCAGACGGCTTGCGCCGTTCCGCGACCTCCGGCTCTTCTCCTGGTTTGCAGGCGAACCGTCCCGTTGACTTCGACGCTCTCGTTGAAAATGTATTTCGATCAATTCTTGATCCGAACGTCTCAATGGCTCGTTTGACCCCTGCTGTTTCCGCAAACCGCAGTGCTCCGGGGGCGAGGTTTATGCTGCCAAGAACGGCATTCTTACCTTTGAAGTGGTAGCCGTTCTTCGCAGAAAGCTGCTTTGGCGCAATTCCTGGCAATTGCGGGACTTTACTGCCAAAATAGCCTTCGCCCCCAACATCGAACTCCGGGAACGACACCGAAAGCAAGGAAATCATGAACGACACTCCGACGTCAAAACCCGTCGCGAATACTCCTGTTTCATCGCCATCAGAAGAGCGGTCCACGTCAGAACAGTTGCTCAGCGGACTCCTTTATAGTGTCTCGCTGCCGGAACGACTGGTCCGCAGCGCGGTTGGGATTACAGCGGGGACTGCCAAGGAGATCGCCGAATTTGTCGTGCCTCAGGCGTTTCAGGATTCGAAAAGCTATGAAGTCGCCGTCAGGAACTCGCTGAACTTTTTGCTGGCCAACGTGGCGACGGTGTCTGACCCAAACGCAGAGAAACCAGTTGCTCTGCCCAACGCTGCCCCCGCGGCCGACTCATCAAATGATCCTACAGCGATCAATCCTGGACGCTTTATTGCTCGCAAGGCCGTCGGCAACTTTATCGATATCGCAGGATTGGCCACGTTGCATGTTTCGCCTCTGTGGATCTTGGCCATTGTCAGCGATGCCGCATATGGAACGAAAACGTACCTGAGCGAACTGGCCGGAGAACTGCAGAGCCAGGGTTTGATTGACGACAGTTCCACAATTCATCGCGTCGACGATTTGTTCGATGCCATCAAAAAGGCCAGCGGTCGTGCGGCAAGTAACTTTGATACTCCACCCTTGTCGCTGGATGAGTTGAAGTCGAGTTTCGAACAAACTCGCGCGGCTCTGAATGAGGTTGATCCAACGCTGCTGATTCCTGAAGCAGAAATTGGCAGGATGTGGTCTGACATGAGGTCCCTGGCGGATCAGGAAAAGATCAGTTTGCTCGGTGTCTCCGGTGCGGTCGCGATGCAGGCGGTGGAAACGATCAAGACTGCCACACAAGGCAGCCTTACAGGCCTGTTCGTCGCAGGCAAGATTGTGAACCGCAACATCTTCGGACATTACATTTCTGCATTGAGCGATATTCACAAGAACGGATTGTGGAGTTCAGTGCGAAACACCTATGGTCCCTATGTTGATCTGGCCTGGGGCAACTTTACGTCGTCTCGAAAAACATGGACGGAACAAGTCCTGAATCCAAGCCGTTTCTCGCGGCTATGGGCGAAGATTTGTCGACTGTTCGGGGGTTCATAGTGGTCTAAAAGGCCCGTGATCTTTGCCTACTCAGACTGAGCCATTGTCTGCAGCCGGCTGAACGTATTTCGTGAACTGATAACGACTCATCTTTTCGTCACCTGAGCGCCGTTAACAAAAAAGCCCGGCCTTCGTGAGAAGACCGGGCTTAATTTCGTTTGGTGAATCAGATTCCGGATTATGGAGTCTGCTCAGCCTTTTCTTTGCCCAGGATGATTCGGAGACCACCGCCACTTGAGCCACCGCGACTTGGATTCAGAATGTAGTCTGCATCCAGAGCCTTGGTGATTCGATCCTTGGCCTGTGACAGATGAGCCGTTGTGTACGCATCATGCTTGTCGGCTGAGGCAGCCTGAGCAGCCTCAATCTTCTTCACGATCTGTCGCAACTGCTCACCGGCCAGCGTAGAAATCGTTCGGCCTGCGGCACCCTGAGCATTGCCCGGCAGAGTCAGGTCGATCAGTCGATCCAGATGCTCTCTCTGCAGATTACGACGCAGGCTGGAAATCAGCGGCTTGCGAGGGCTGTATTCGCCTTCTGCTTTTGCGTCCAGTTCTGACCACACACCTGCCGTGACTGTGTTGAGCAGTTCCGGCAGAGTGAAGGAATCCTGATCGGCCGGAGTGCGGAATTCGTTGTCGTAGACTCGCTTTAATGTCGTCGGATTCATCAGGCTCGTGAGCGCACTGGCCTGAATGCCCATGATTCGGTCATGGATCGGCCATGTGGATTCTTCCATCATGGAGCTTGAATCATCGTACCATTTGTCGAGCCCCATCGCTGTGACCAGGTCTGGTGACAAACCAAAGGCTTCGTCTTTGAACGTGTTGTTGA
>JBILXT010000415.1:0-6172 GCA_044378235.1 Planctomycetaceae bacterium | reverse complement strand
CACGCCTTTGACTTCTTCCGCTTTGCGTCTCAGGACTTCCAGATCATCCCCGAAGATCTTGATCCCGATCTGGGCTTTGACCCCGGACAGCATGTGCGAGATCAGATGCGAAATGGGTTGTTCGACTGCCGTGACGATGCCAGGAATGTCGGCCATCGCCTCGCGAAGTTCTTCCAATTGCTCTTCGCGATTGCGTTTTGACTGTGGATCCATTTCGACGATGTATTCGCTGGCACTGACTGGTTCGGCGTGTTCATCCAGTTCGGCTCGGCCTGTGCGTCGTACGATCGAGATGACTTCTGACACAGCCTGAAGACGTGTTTCAACGGTACGATTGATCTCGTTACTTGTGGCCAGAGATGTTCCGGGAGGCAGCAGCACATTGAGCTGCACGGCTCCTTCGTTAAAGGCAGGCAGGAAGTCACGATCCAGTTTTGAGACAAACAATCCTGCTACAGCCACGGCGATCACAACCACGACCAGGTTGAGCCTTGGGAAGGCGAGACTAAACCGAATCACTTTGTCGGCGATCCATTTCAGACGTCTGAGCAGTGGTCCATCTTTCTCAGCATGGCTGGCAGTTTCACGTCCCAGCAACCAGTAGGAAAGAATGGGCGTTACGGTCAGAGACACGATCAGAGATGAAAAGATCGAGACGACATAAGCAACTCCCAGCGGAGTAAACAGACGCCCTTCCATGCCTTCCAGAGCAAACAGCGGGATGAAGACCAGGCAGACAATCAACGTGCTGAATACGATCGAGTTCCTGACCTCGGTACTCGCTCGATAAACAACCAGCAGTGTTGGTAAAGGTGATGACGATTCACGGTTTTCTCGGAGTCGACGGAAGATGTTTTCGACGTCAACGATAGCGTCGTCAACCAGTTCTCCGATGGCAACGGCAAGGCCACCCAGCGTCATTGTATTGATTGACATTCCTGTGATCTTGAACACGATTACGGTCATCACAAGCGATAGTGGAATCGCCGTGAGTGAGATAAACGTGGTCCGGAAATTCATGAGAAACAGAAACAGAATGATGACCACCAGGATGCCGCCGTCTCGCAGCGCTTCGATGACATTGTGGATCGCTCGATCAATAAATGATTCCTGCGAATACATGGCTTCAATCTGGTAGTCATCAGGCAGCGAGGCTTTCAGTTCCTGAATGGCCGCCATAATATTCTTTGTGATTTCTCGAGTATCCGCGCCAGGTTGCTTGCTGATTGTCATGACTACAGACGGACCACCTTCAAAGCGTCCGAGTTCGCCAGTGTCGGCATCGTTGGGTAAGCGACGGTAGGCACTGCTGTCGCCACGTTTAGATTGGGCCGCCTCGGTGACGCGAGCCACCTGAGCCAGCGCGACGGGGCGACCATCACGAATGGTGATGACAACCTTTTGAAGATCTTCAACCGTCTGGATTCGTCCCAGTCCGCGTACGAGTAGTTCATTGGGGCCCTGCTGATCGAGATAGCCACCGGTGGCGTTCTGATTGCTGCGTTGCAGCGCTTCGCGGATTTGTCCGAGCGTCACGCCGTAATGTTGCAGAGATGAGGGTTCCACCAGAACATGAAACTGCTTGCGGCCGCCTCCCATGGTGAAAACCTGGGCGACTCCGGGAATGGTCAGGAGCCGTTGTCCGATCACCCAGTCCGCTTGAGTTCGGAGTTCCACCGGATCCGTCTTGCTGTCTCGGCTCCACATGCCGAGAACCAGAATTTGTCCCATGATTGAAGAAACGGGCCCCAGTTGTGGCCGGACCCCCGGTGGCATTCTGTCACTGACCGCCGCCAGTCGTTCGTTCACAATCTGGCGGTCAACATAGATGTCGCTGCCGAAGCCGAATTCGACATTGATCACGGCAAGGCCGATCCCTGACGAGCTGCGGACGGCCTGGACACCCTGAGCGCCATTGAGAGCTGTCTCAAGAGGAAACGTGATGCGAGTTTCCACTTCCTCTGGTGCCAGACCAGGAGCTTCGGCCAGCACGACAACACGCGGACGATCGAGATCCGGAAAGACGTCGATCGGCATTTGCAGGGCTGC
The DNA here is from genome assembly GCA_044378235.1 of Planctomycetaceae bacterium. Lineage (GTDB taxonomy): Bacteria > Planctomycetota > Planctomycetia > Planctomycetales > Planctomycetaceae > SXXK01. The sequence continues at coordinate 4,123 of JBILXT010000415.1, read as the reverse complement.
CCAGGAGCCATAGCCGAGCAGGAATACTGCGACAGCAATCGTCAGCAGTCGTTGGTGCAATGCAAATCGAATGATGGCGTTGAGCATGGAAGTACCAGCGGTTTGACGTGATTCGTTGATCGGGTGTGAGATGCGTGGTGCAAAGGCCCGTAGACCACCGGGGTAAACCCGGTGGGGGAAGAGGGCCCGCTGTTTGATGCCTAATGGCTGTGGCCCGCATGTGGATCGATCCCTCCACCGGCTTTGTTACGAACAGCCATTTGCATCTGGTGAGCGTTCCGCAGAGCAATCACGTCGCCCGGGAATAAAGCTCCGTCATTGGCGAGTACAACAGATGATTGATCTTTATGAATCACATGTACCGGGATTCGATCAAAGTGATCTCCGTTCTGTTGGAAGACAAACGACTCCGCACCTTCCTGAGCCACGGCGTCGACAGGCACGACGATCTGATCCTTCCACTCCTCAACAGGAATCATCAACTGCAGGCGTTGTCCAGGCTTGTATTTCCATGAAACGAATCGATTGCCTTCTTCATCTTTGTGATCTCGAATGATTTCGTTTTCTAGATCGACAAAGAACTTCAGAGTGCGAGCGTTTTCATCGATCTCGCTGGCGATGAAGGAGATCGGTAAGCTGTTCACAATGATACCGTCTGAGAACAGTGCCTGAGCTTTCCAGTTGTTCGCCGTCGCTTTACTGATCACATCCGCATCCTGCTCGAATGCACGGCCTTCGATGTACAATCGGCTGTAGTCCGCCAGAGAACACAGCTTTCCGCCCTGTTCAATCGACTGTCCATGCTGCACATCCATTGATTCGATAATCAAAGGCGCCGCTGGATTCTGAGTCATCGCGACGGGGTGATAGACGTCGTTACCGGTGAGTTTAAGTTCTTTTTGAATCTGCTTGTTTTCAGGAACCGTGACGCTTAGTTCACTCAAAAGCCTTCGGTCTTTTTCGATTTGGGAAACCTGTCGCTCAGACAATCCGTGAAGTCTCAACGCTTCTCGCTGTGCACCCAACAGGGCTTCCAGCTTCTCTTTCGCATATTGATGCTCGAGTACCGAACGTGGAGGAATCACACCGCTGTCGACGCCAGCCTGCAGTCGTTTGAGCTCTCTCTCTTCAACATCCAGTTCACCGAGTGCTCGCACGAATTCAGACTGCGACGCAACCAGTTCTTCGTGTGTCAGTCTGATCTGAAACAACGGAGCTCCGGGTTCTACTGCCGATCCTGGTACTGCCGAGACCTGGGTAACAACGCCTGTCATTGGCGTGGAAACTTGCAGAACAGTACGTCCTGGACGCTCAACGATTACCGCTGGCACGGAGATCGTTCGATAATACGTGGCGGTCGTGATTGGTTTGAGAAACTCGGCCGTCAGCCCAAGATTCTTCATTGCTTGTGTAGACAGCTCCAGTGATTCCACTTCGGCGTGAGCAGCGTGTTCCTCATGTCCTGCATGAGCATGATCATCATGGCCATGCTCGTCGTGCGCGTGATTGTCTTTCGCTGCCGCAGATTTCCCCACCATCTGATCGACCTTCGTGTTCAGCGAAGTCCACCAGAGGTTGCGTGAGGCATAAGCACCGCCAATGAGGGCGCAGAGCATCAGAAGTTGAGCGGGACGACTGGTCAGTTTTGAGCGGGAAGTATTCATCAGCGGAGAGTTCCGAATCGAGCAGAGTTTGAATTCATTCGGGCATAACGCAAAGATTGCTGTGCAACGATGTTGGCAGAAGGAACCTGGCGAATGTCGCGAGGGCTCGTTGGGGGCGAAGGGCCGTCTGTCGGTCTTGCACGGACGCGAATAGAATCTGACGTGTACGACAATCATTGCAGCGTCGGCTGCTGGTGCTTGAGATCAAAGCAGTGGCTACCAGAAATCAGGCGAGCAGCACGCTGATCATCAAGTACGCCAGACCTGAATACGCGCGCAGAATTCGGGCGCGTGAGTGTCAGCGGAGAGAGTCGGGCGAAGGCCTGAGTCAAGCTTCACCAGCGAATTGGCACACGCATCAGCTTCTGGGGCGACGATCCAGAGGACGATTTCCGGAGGTGCGAAAATGGCGGCCGCAGCGGTCGAAACGAAACGACACTCTGTGTGATCGCACTCCGAGGAATGCTGGTGGTGCGATGTGGGAGTCTCAGAATCCGACGGTCTGTGGTGTGAGTGGCCTGGAGCATGAGAATGCCCGCAGTGCATCGAGTGTTGGCTCTCTGAGTTCTCGACACAGCGACTCATGCAACCGTGAATATGATGCCAGCCGCACCCATAGACGCTGTGTAGCAGCATCGTCAGAAGCGTCAAACATCGAAAAAACACGGCCACAGGAACACTCCGTTGTGAGCTGAACCCGACGGTCTGGAAATAAATCCATAGAAAACCGCACGGTTGCCAACTGATGCAACTCTACACCATAGATCCCTTGGCGCGAATATGAAGATGTTGCTTTTGCTCAACTGCGGTTTTGTGCTGATCGGGTTTTCCCCAGGAATTCCGCTAGACGATCAGGGGTTTTCCAGGGCACTTTTGAGTCGCATGAAATTGCCGTGGATTCGCTCGAAAACGCTGCTCGACGAATCCTGCAGCGGATACTCGCAGAGATCAATTGGGATCACTGCAAATCCGGCCTCGTTAGCGAATGTGATTGATGATTCTGACTGAAGCGAATTCAGCAGGAAGAATCGAGCCTGATCTTTCGGGAGTTTGTCTGCCAGGGCCGTCAGCTCGCCCTTCGCCACGGACGTTAGTTCCTGAGATTCATCCCAGTGAACATACTGAAACTCCCAGCTCAGTTTGCTGGTCAAATAATGATAATGGGGACTGTCGCCGACGATTGTGATTTTCTGAGCAGACGTCTTTGCAGAAATCTCTGCTGCGAGTGCTTGAGTGTTCGCAAGCTGCGTCTTGATCTTGGATAAGGCTGCGGTGATCTCTTGGGATGCAGTTGGCTGCAATTCTACAAAAAGATCTGCCACTTTTGTGCTTTGCGACTCGGCGAGTTCCGGGTCCAGCCAGGTTGCCCAGACTGTTCCCGGGTGAGCATGTTGACCTTCCGGGCCGTGTTGATGAGTGATCGCATCCGGAATGCGGATGAACCGAGAATAGTAGCCAACGGCCGTATCCTTCAGGCGTGTGCCGGGCAGTGAGACTCGATCCTTCCACGGCTCATAGCCTGCGCCGCTGATTAGGATCAGGTCGGCATTCTGAAGGCGCTTCACATCATCTTTCTGCGGCTTCCAGTTGCGAGACGCGATGTGATCCGGAGTGATCTTGTGCACTTCGATGTGTTTGCCAGCCAGTAAGTCAGCCACCTCGAAAAGTGGCTGACTTGTGACCACGACCACTGGCTTCTTGTCAGCCGTGGAATTGCTCGATCTGTCGGTCGATGAGCTGTCCTTGACGTCGCCGCATCCAGAGATGAGCAAGCAGGCTGCCAGAATGAAGCCTCGGGAACGCATCATGGACTCCATCAGTCAGTGGATTCAGTCGCCGTTTCGTTCGTAGTGCTGGCTTCAGCCGGCACTTCATCGCAACCACAAGTGTCGATGCCTACTGTAGCCCGCACCAAGAATCGAATCGACGCGCCACTCACAAGGTTTACTTCAGGTTTTTCGCCAGCAGTTCTGCAATCTGAACGGCATTCGTTGCAGCACCTTTGCGAAGATTGTCAGAGACGCACCAAAACGTAATGGCATTCGGATTCGACATGTCCTTGCGAATACGGCCAATGAAGACTTCATCGCTGCCATCACAGGTGGACGGCATCGGATACTGGCTGTTGGCCGGATCATCGACAACGGTAATGCCGGGAGTTGCCGCGAAGAGCCGTCGAGCTTCTTCTACGGAGACAGGGCGTTCCGTTTCAACGTTGACTGTTTCACTGTGGCAGTTTGAAACAGGAATTCGAATACAGGTGGCGCAGACCTGAATGGATTCATCGCCCAGGATCTTGCGAGTTTCGTAGACCATCTTCAGCTCTTCGCTCGTATAGCCATCTTCTTTGAAACTGCCGATCTGTGGGATTGCGTTGAACGCGATTGGATACTTGAAGACCTGGTACTGATAGTCCTTGCCTTCCAGATGCGCGCGGGAGCCATCAATCAGGTCAGCAG
>JBILXT010000414.1:0-6202 GCA_044378235.1 Planctomycetaceae bacterium | reverse complement strand
CGATTTCCAACGAAGCCCTGCTGGCTCTGGATGTTGACGTGTTGATCCCTGCGGCTTTGGGCGGTGTCCTGACAGAAGACAACGCCAAAGATGTGCGAGCACGTTTCATTGTGGAAGCCGCCAACGGCCCGACGACTCCGGAAGCCGATGCGATCTTCAACAAGAACGACGTGATTGTGCTACCAGATATTCTGGCGAACGCGGGCGGCGTCACCGTCAGCTATTTCGAATGGGTCCAGAATCAGCAGTATTTTCGCTGGGATCTTGGCCGAGTTCGCGAAGAACTGGAACGCACAATGACTCGCGGCTTTGATAAAGTTTGGTCAACAGCGCAGGAAAAGAAGGTCTCGCTGCGAGTGGCCGCGTATCTTGTTGGCATCGGCCGTGTAGCTCGGGCGACGACACTGGGCGGGATTTAGAGCACGTCACAGGGGCCTGGAGGCTTTTGCACCACTGACGCTGATCTAATCGTTTACCGCCCAGCCGGAGGCGCCGGCCACTCGCAAAAGCCGGCGCCTCCGGCTGGGCGGTAAACAGAACTACAGAATTGAGCACTAAACCAACAGCCCCGTCAGAGGTTGTGCAGGGCTTTCAGCTTGAGCACAAATTTATCCCGCCAGCATTTTCTTAAAGCACTCTGCACAACAGCAATCAATCCTCATGTCCACGACGTCCACAACTCTCGAATACTCCCAATCACTGGCCTGGAATTCTCGCCTTGCAGCCGCTGCGTTAGCTCCGCTTGCCGCCGGAAAAAAGAATGCGTGGCTGCAGCGAGTCGCCAATAATCTGCGTGCCCGATCCTCAGAAATTGTCGCCGCCAACGAGCTCGACATGTCCGCCGGCGCTGCAGCAGGATTGAGCTCCGCCATGCTGGATCGATTGAAGCTGAATGCGGAACGCATTGAAGCCCTGGCGAAGGCCGTCGAACACATTATTTCCTTACCCGATCCTGTGGGCGAAGTCATCGAAGGTCAGCGACGTCCCAATGGTCTGTTCATCAGTCGTGTGCGAGTTCCCCTGGGAGTCGTCTTCTTCATTTATGAGTCGCGTCCGAACGTCACGATCGACGCCGCAGCCTTGTGCGTCAAAAGCGGCAACGCGGTGATTCTTCGCGGAGGCAGCGAAGCGATTCACAGTAACCGAGCGCTGCAGTCGGTCATTGAAGAATCACTCATCTCGGAGGGTCTGCCGCAACATGCCGTACAACTTGTGAACTCCACGGATCGCAGCATCGTGGGTGAGCTGCTTTCCATGGGCAACCTGATCGATGTCACCATTCCGCGCGGCGGACGATCACTGATCGAACGAGTGACTCGTGAAGCCACGATGCCGGTGATCAAGCATTTCGACGGAATCTGTCATGTGTATATCGACGCATCAGCCGACCAAACGATGGCGGTCGACATCACCATCAACAGCAAGTGCCAGCGTCCGGGTGTCTGCAATGCCGCAGAGACGCTCTTGATTCATCGCGACGCAGTGGACCGTTTGCTGCCAACTCTTGCCAAAGAACTTCAGTCTCGCGGTGTGGAATTGCGTTGCTGTCCGGACAGCCTGAAAATGATCTCCGGTGGTGTCCCAGTAACAGAAGCCGATTACGGCACTGAACATATGGCCCTGATCATGTCGGTGCGAATCGTTGACTCTATTGAACAGGCGATTGAACACATTCGACGTTATGGGTCCGCTCACACCGATGCGATCGTGACGAATGGTGTTGCATCATCCATGAAGTTTGAAGCCGAAGTCGATTCAGCCGCCGTTATGATCAACGCGAGCACTCGCTTTAACGATGGCGGTGAGCTGGGCATGGGAGCGGAAATCGGCATCAGCACCGATCGCTTTCACGCACGCGGCCCTTGCGGGATGCGAGAACTCACGAGCTATAAATTCGTCGTTCGCGGCTCCGGGCAGGTTCGTGGTTAAGGCTTTTTTCTGATAACGTGTCAAATGAGATCGTGAGTTCGACAAGCTCCCAAGCGCAGACATCCTGTTGAATTAAGCCCCCCCTGAGGCTGCTTCAGGGGCCTGCGGGCTTTTACACCACTGACTATGACCTGGTTTTTTGCTGGTGCAAAAGCCGTTAAACCCCCGACGCGGGGTCAGGGGCGACTAAAGCGACAGAGCGCGGACCGCACCAGCTTTGGTGGACAAGGTCTCAACGATTCGGCGTAATTCGGGGGGTCTGGTCTGGATTCTGACGGGAATCCCTGATAACAAGACCATCCCCGCGTTACTTTTCCAGCCGCAAACTGGATGTTCTTAGTTCCCACCGACATTGCCGGAGCCTGCCGAATGCTGAGTCTCACTGCGCAGAATGATCGATCTGGCCGCCTCAGTAATGGATTTTCTCGACGCAGCCTGCTGAATATTGGGACGCTGGCCGCAATGGGCACGGCGGGAGGCTGGTCCTTACCGTCCCTGCTGCGAGCCGAAGAATCCGCCGGCAAAAAGAAGAACCCCAAATCCGTAATCATGATTTATCTGGTCGGTGGACCGCCGCATCAGGACATGTTTGACCTGAAGCCGGAAGCCCCCAAAGAGTTCGCTGGTCCGTGGAAACCAATCGCGACCAATGTCCCTGGCATGGAGATCTGCGAAGCCTTTCCAAAGCTGGCGACCATGGGCGACAAGCTCACCATCATTCGATCGCTGGTCGGCAACCAGGCAGATCATGATGCCGTCCAGGTTTTCAACGGCCGTGATCCAAAAAAACCAAAACCATCCGGAGGCTGGCCTCAGTTTGGTTCGATGGTGTCTAACGTGCTTGGCTCGGCTGCTCCCACTGCTCCACCATTCGTCAGTCTTTGCTATCCGTGTACACACGGCCCTTACAACGAACCCGGCCCGGGATTCCTTGGAACATCTCACGCGCCGTTTCGACCGATGGGCCCAACCAAAGAAGACATGGTGCTCAATGGTGTGTCGCTGGACCGTCTGGCGGATCGCAAGTCGCTCCTCAAAAGCGTAGACCAGCTTCGCAGAGACATTGATGCCACAATGACGATGACGGGCATGGATACATTTACAGAACAGGCGATGGGCCTGCTGACGTCATCACGCCTTGCCGAAGCACTCGATCTGTCCAAAGAAGATCCAGCTGTCGTGGCCCGCTACGGGACTGGCAATCCAAAGATCTCCATTGACGCTAACGGTGCCCCTCGTGTCCCGCAAAGCCTGCTGGTCGCGCGTCGCTTAATTGAAGCGGGTGTTCGAGTCGTCACGCTGAACTACAGCAAGTGGGACTGGCACGGTGGCACAAACGCAGAAGGCCGCGCGAACAATTCCATCTTTGTCCGCGAACAGGAAGACTTCCCGGTTTTCGACCAATGCGTCAGCGCGTTAATTGAAGATCTGCATCAGCGAGGACTCGCCGACGATTGTGCGGTCATTATCTGGGGCGAGTTCGGTCGTACGCCCAAGATCAGCAATATCGTTGGTCGTGACCACTGGCCGCAGGTCAACTGTGCTCTGATGGCTGGCGGCGGCATGCGTCATGGACAGGTCATTGGAGCCACAGACCGCATCGCCGGCGAAGCAATCGCGCGCCCCGTCACCTTTGGCGAAGTCTACGCCACACTGTTCCATCATCTGGGTGTTCGAGTCGAACAGACAACGATCCCCGACAACAATGGACGACCGCAGTATCTTGTCGAAGATGGCGGAAAGATCATGCCGGAACTCGTCTGACCAATTTGACGGCCGTCATAACCCTCTCCGGCAACCAGTCAAACAGACAACCACGAGCTTCGCTATGCGCACATTGCCCTTCCGATTACCGTCATTCTTCCTGCTGCTGGCCATCGCGCTAATCACCTCGTCGCCTGCGACAGTTCGAGGCGAAGAGCCAGCCAATGATGGTAAGCTTAACATCATCTGCTTTGGGGCTCATCCCGACGATGCGGAATACAAGAACGGTGGAACAGCCGCACTGTGGGCCTCCATGGGTCATCGCGTCAAACTTGTTTCGGTAACGAACGGAGACATCGGACACTGGCAAATGGCCGGCGGACCTCTGGCCAAGAGACGAACGGCTGAGTCCGCAGAAGTTGCCAAAAGGCTCGGTGTGACCTCACAAGTCCTGGATATCCATGATGGCGAACTTCTGCCAACACTCGAAAACCGCCAGACGATCACGCGTTTGATTCGCACGTGGAATGCCGACGTCGTGATTGCTCATCGTCCATGGGATTATCACCCCGATCATCGCTATGTCGGTGTTCTGGTGCAGGACGCCGCCTATATGGTGTCTGTCCCATTCTTCTGTCCTGATACACCACCATTGAAGAAAAATCCTGTGTTCCTCTACAGCAGCGATCGGTTTCAGAAACCCTATCCATTTGAAGCCGACATCGCGGTTTCGCTGGATGATGTCTTCGAGAAAAAAGTTGACGCCCTGCTGGCGCTGGAGTCACAAACTTTTGAGGGCGGCGCCCTGGGATCGGAAGAAGAAACAGCGAAGGCTCCTCCGGCCTCTCAGCCGGAATTGCGTCGAGCCTGGCTGCGTGAACGATGGGATCGGCGTCAGTCCGGCGAGGCCAATCAATACCGCTCGTCACTCCTGAAATGGTACGGAGATGAAAAAGGGGCGGCCGTCAAATATGCCGAGGCCTTTGAGATCTGCGAATACGGGTCACAGCCTTCGGATGCTGAGATCCGACGGCTGTTTCCGTTCCTGCCACCACAGGCAGCATCAACCAAATAAGTCGGCCGATCAAGGCTCTGATGATCGCGGATCAACACACGAGTCGAGCATCAGTGCTTGTAGACTTTGTGCTGTGGTCGACCAGAAAGAATCTGCTCCTTGCCCCAGTTCGTAACAGCGCGAAACGCTTCGCTGCGAATGAACTCCTGAAATGCGGATTCGTCTGACCACTCACTCGTGATCAGATAAGATGCATCGTCGCTTACGTCCTTCCACAGCGTGGAACTAGTGTGTCCCGGTGCTGCTTTCAGAGCATCAATGACGCCCGCAAACTTATCCTCGAAGCTTTTCTGCATGCCGGGGATAACGTGATAATTCATGCCCACTGTAATCATGGTCTGGATTCCTGTATTTGGATGAAGAGACGTCTCTGAAGTTTTCACTGGGAGCAGTGTATCAGACGCCGCCCAATTCTCGGTCCTTTTTGATCGGTTCGATCCGGGCGAGAATTCTCATTGTCGGCTAGTGTTTCGTAGGACGGACCGAGCGCCAGTGAGTTCCGGCAGTTCAGCGCTCCGGGAACGAGCCGGAACTCGCTCCGCTCGGTACGGCCTACATTCATCTGGAAACAACACCGCCCCATCCGACAACGCCGGATGGGGCGGAAGTTCACTGACAAGGGGGATACGAGCGAATTCATTTCACCCGTGAGGCTAAACGCGAGGAATCTCGAATCCCGCGCGAGGAGTTCGTGCGAAGAACGCAGCGGCCTGATCGTCGCCGGTGACCTTCTCTGCTTTCGCATCCCACTTGATAACACGATTCAGCCGAGCCGCAATGGCTGCCAGATGGCAGGTATTCATGGTCTGGACATGGCTGTAAACATCCGAAACCGGAAGCCCACCATCCGCAATACAACGATAGAAGTTCTGCTTGTGACCTTCAAATGGCTTGCCCTTGTAGAGTTCGCTCAATTGGTCAGGGCCAAACTGATCCTTATCCCAGTTTTCTTCGATCGGCTGTCCCGTGATCTTGCCACGATTAACGAAGAAGCGTCCCTTCTCACCTTCGAACAAGATACCGTTGTCACCTCGGCTGGTAATGTGCATTTCCGTGCCGCCCGCAAACTTCGCGATGACGTTGAAGTCATGTGAGGAGTTGTAGGAATCATCTTTTGTGGGATAGCCATTCTCATACGGAACCGGATGTTTGGCATCGGTACCGTCCAGCTCGACGGGACCGGACCCTTCACCATTTTCATCAATCGCCCACAAAGCGATGTCCACGTGGTGAGCACCCCAGTCCGTAAACTTTCCACCGGAATATTCATACCACCAGCGGAAGTTGTTGTGACATCGCTGCTCGATATAGTCCACCAGCGGAGCCTGCCCGAGCCACATATTCCAATCCAGGTTAGCCGGTGGATCTGACTTCTTGAACGGACCACCAACATCACCGCCACCAATCCCGACGGTCATTTTCGAGATCTTGCCCAGCAACCCCTTCCGCACCAGATTGACGGCCCGCAGGAAGCGATCCTGATCACTGCGCTGC
>JBILXT010000413.1:0-6203 GCA_044378235.1 Planctomycetaceae bacterium | reverse complement strand
ATGAAATGTCCTGGTGGATCTCGCTGGACTTCCGCAATCGCACCCTGCACCTCGATCCTGCGTCCGCTGCAAACTCGGAATTATAAGCTCAAGACAAACCTGGTTCGGTCTGCACCCTGATTGAAAGATTCTCCATGCTCCGCCGAAACTTCCTGCAACTCTGTAATGCCGCCGGGCTCGGCCTTGCGACACCGATTGGCATCGATTCCCTGCTTCGCGCGGACGAGTTGAAGAAGACCGAAGCCGCTGGCTATCCGGGCCCCTATTACATTGTCTTCAACGCCTCCGGTGGCTGGGATACAACTTATCTGATGGATCCCAAGGGAGTTGACGGGATTAATCGTCTCTATCAACAGGGTGAGATTCTTACAGAGGGTGCTCATCGATTTGCTCCCACGGCAAAGCACATCGAGAAAGGGATGAGCAACGAAGACTTCTTCACAAAGTATGGCAAGGAACTTCGTACGCTCAACGGACTGGATTTGTCTGTCAACAATCACACGCCGTGCGCGCGTTACATGGCAACGGGAAAACTTGACAGCACAAACTTCCCCACCTTCCCTGCGCTGGTGGCCGCCTGCCATGGAGCCGACGCTCCGCTCGCCTTTCTGACCTTCGGCAATTACTCGGCCACGGGCAATCTGGTACCAATGTCGCGCGTGCCTTATCTGCAGTCTTTAAACCTGCTGGCAAAAGCCGACTTTGTGGAAGGCAACGAACGAGCCCCGTATCACGATCCATTTGTTTCAGACAGGATTGAGAAGGCTCTTCAGGAACAATTCGATGCACGAGTCTCCTCAGCCCGGCTTCCAAGAGTCGAACGAAGTCAAAGTATGCTGTACTCGGCGCAGGTGAACTCAAAGGCATTGCAGCGCGTTGTACCATTCATTCCAAAGCAACAGGCCAAAGAGCGACTGGCTCAGCAGGCTGATATTGCTCTGGCCTCATTCAAAGCGGGCGTCTGCATCTCGGCGAATCTCTCGATTGGTCAGTTCGACAGTCACAATAACAATGACACCGACCAGATGAAGTTGATTCCGGAGTTTCTGGCGGGCATCGACTATGTTCTGAAACGGGCCGAGGAGCTGCAGATCAGAGAAAAACTTGTTGTAGTCATGCAGAGCGAAATGGGGCGTACTCCGACATACAACAACGGAAACGGAAAAGATCACTGGTCGATTAATTCCATCATGTTTCTGGGCCCCGGAATTGCCGGCAATCGAGTCATCGGGGCCACCGATGACAAGCAGCAATTGACTGCAATAGATCCGAAAACACTGGCCATCACCGAACCATCCGGTACTCGCGTTCGCCCGGAACACATTCACGATGCCTTGCGCCGTCTTGCTGGTGTCGCGGATCATCCGTTCAGCAAGCACTTTCCCCTCTCGGTGCCAGTTGGTGAAGTTCTTGATGAACTCTGGGCTGGATAATTCTTATGTGGCTTGGAGATTCCAGACTATGTTGACATCGACAGGGCCGATTTTCCCCCGCTATAGTGTCGATTAAGCAATTCATCAATTTCAGCAACACGAGTATTGCTGAACGCTCTGCAGCCTGATTAAGAAACCGAGACAGCCACTATGCGTCTGTACCTGATCGCTCTTGTCATGACTGTCATGAGCTTCTCCCCGACTTGTCACGGTCAAACGTTGAATTCGAAGGTCGCCACGTTCCTCGCGGGGAAAGTTGGCGTTCGAGTCGGCGGCGGGGAGTGTGCTCATGCGGCCAGCGAGGCATTAAGAGTGGCAGGTGCGGAGTTCACAAATCCGGACCTTGGACCGGATTCTCCTGCAGTGGGTGATTACGTCTGGGGCACGCTTGTAAAAAGCATTGCGATTATTAATGGTAAATGGACAGATTCGAGCCCGGCGTCAGCACTTCTTCCCGGAGACATCATCCAATACAGAAACACGAAATTCGTTTATCCCACATCAACTGCAACCGCCACGCAACATACCTCGATAGTGGCAACAGTCAGCGCAACTGGAGTTGCGACGTCGGTCTATCAGCAGAATTTCAGTGGGAAGAGATCGCTGACGAAAGACCCGATAAATCTCTCGAAACTCGTGAGCGGCTATCTCCGTATCTATCGACCAAAAGCTCGAATTAATCGGTCTGGACAAACTAAGTTCACCATCACCAACAACAGAACGTCTGCGCAAACGGTCTCGATGCTCGTTGGTACATCCAACCTCGGATCTGCCTCGTTGACACCAGCCAATACCTTGGCAAGTTACCAGACACGCTGGGCTACCTTGACCGGCACAACGTTGCCAATCACGCTCCGCCTTTCCACTGGTTCGTCCATCAATGTCGAGAATGCCGGCGGTTACGAGATCTACACCACCTCAGCGGGTGCCGCGGCCATTCGAAAACTCGCCCCATAACCCGTCAAAAACTTTCTACCGTTCTCCGGGTGCACTAAGTCCCGAAAGGGTTAAGTGCGAACGACGCATGTTGGTTCACGCACGGCAGCTGGTCGCGTGAAGGCTCTATTATCCCGGATCCAGTCTTCGCGGCTATATGAAACGGTGGAGGTATCTGTTTCCTGCACCTCCAGATGTGACAGCCGAAAACCCATCCGAGTGATCTCGCTGAACATCAAATGACACAGATTCTCCACGCTTGTTGGTCTATCCATCACCTTCAGGCGAAGCGTTTCACCTGTCCGCATCATGTGTTGTCGTAAAGATTCAAACAACGTGTCATTCACATGAATCAGCATTGCGTGGTCGTAATGCTGCTTCAACCACGGTTCGATCTGAGCATCAAAGTCGCCGAAGAGCGTGCTGATGTCTCCATCTCGTTCGACTTCAAAAAAGCACTTGAGACCATACCGGTGCCCATGCAGATTCCTGCACTTGTCCTGAAGCGTTTCGTTGCGATGCGCGGCGTAGAACTTGTACTGCTTTTGAATGATCATTCTCGTTTCTCCATTCGCAGGCGTGCCCAGACCCTCAACCGCCTTCACTCCGGCATGTTGATGAGAGACATCAGTTCGGCCCGACTTGCTGGATCTGTTCGGAACGAACCTCTCATCGTGCTGGTCACAGTAGAACTGCCTGTCTTTCGAATTCCTCGAATTGACATGCATGAGTGTTCTGCACGTACAATCACGCCGACGGCCTTGCTTCCCAGACGGCTCTCGATGAGATCAGCGATCGTCTGAGTCATCCGTTCCTGAACCTGAGGCCGACGAGAAACTTCCTCAACGACGCGAGCGAGTTTGCTGAGTCCGGTCACTCTTCCGTCGGGAATATACGCGACATGAGCAACCCCTCGGAATGGGAGAAGGTGGTGCTCACACATGCTTGTAAACGGAATGTCTCGAACAAGTACAATTTCGTCATAGCTCTCCTGAAACGTCACCTCCAGATGACGGCCCGGGTCGAGTGACAACCCCGAAAACATCTCCGCATACATCTTTGCGACCCGTCGAGGTGTCTCAAGCAGACCATCTCGATCAGGATCTTCTCCCACAGCACGAAGAATGATTCGAACAGCAGACTTGATTGCTGCCAGGTCGACAGGGTTGTCTGTCGCAGATGCAATACGACCAGGGGAATTGCCGCCGCTGCGAATACAGCAGTTATCCTCTACGGATGTCTCTTCGCACAAATCACTGAATGTAACTGACACTCTCTCGCTCCTGATCAAAAACCGGACTTGAACGTCCGCCCTGCCTGACCACTTTGTAGGCCACAAAAGTCCGTACGCAGTATTGGAATCAAAGTACATGCTGCAGAAAAAACGCCCCGACTGAACGAGATTGAGCATCGTGCAGCCGGGGCGGATCAAACACTTTTACCCTTATGACTACGGCAGAATCACACTGTCGATGACATGGATCACCCCATTTGATGTCTCGATATCGGTGGCAACGACCTTTGCACCATCGACCATAACTCCTGCATCTCCAACCTTCACTGTGACTTCTTTCCCGTTCACTGTCTTCGCAGACTTCAGTTTCACCACGTCCTTGGCGAGTACTTTCCCGGGAACTACGTGGTAGGTCAGGATCGCAACAAGCTTCTCGCGATTCTCAGGCTTCAACAACGACTCGACCGTTCCAGCCGGCAACTTCGCGAAGGCCTCATCGGTCGGAGCAAAAACAGTGAAAGGACCTTCTCCCTTGAGAGTGTCAACAAGGCCTGCTGCTGTCAGTGCTGCGGCCAGAGTCTTGAAAGAGCCAGCTGCAACCGCAGTGTCGACAATGTCTGACTCCGCTGGCAGGATGACGCTGTCAATCACATGGATAACGCCGTTTGAGCATGCGATGTCTGTCTTCAGAACCTTGGCCTTGTCGACTGTGACGGTCCCATCCGTGACCGCAATGTCGACCTGCTGACCCTGAACTGTTACTGCACCACTCAGCTTCACAACGTCAGCAGCCATCACTTTGCCAGGCACAACGTGATACGTCAGGATTGCCTGCAGCTTGGCCTTATTCTCCGGCTTCAACAATGACTCGACAGTGCCAGCTGGTAGTTTCGCAAATGCTTCGTCAGTCGGTGCGAAAACCGTGAAGGGACCTGCTCCCTTCAGAGTTTCCACTAGCCCAGCAGCCTTCACAGCCGCAACCAGCGTCTTGAAAGAACCAGCGGAGACTGCAGTGTCAACCACATCCTTCTGCTGAGGCTTTACCGCCGTTGAGGTCAGAACATGACTTCTGGCAACTCCCCGGTGAACAACAGGAGCCGACTTGCATTTCGATCCTGCATGCACAGAGGATGAGATCAGCAAACCACCAACAACAGCACAAATCAACTTCTTCATAGTGATGTTCCTTAGCACGGCCAAACAAACTGAATTCCCTGATCGATAAACGTTCATATCGTTCATCTGAATAACCGCAGAACAACCATACATATAACAGCCATTGATGATTTTTTCTTCGACGAAGAAAAACGTTCACTCTACCCACGTCCAGCACCCCTTCTACACAGTCCACCGCCTTTCGTAAGAAGTCACAAAACCGATCATTCACCGCAAACAATCGAAGCCCGAACCTCATCAGTTAATCATCGCACCTCTAAGCGGACTTCAAAAAGAGGTCTCTGACAGGCATCTGGAATGCAGCCACACTTTCGGGGCAGTTGCTCACTCGCGCGGCGAATTAGGTGTCTCCTCTTTGACCTTTGCTTCGAGCCGGTAAGGCAAATGCGTTTGTGGCAGGCGGTGCGTTCCATAGACGCGGTCCGCCGCAAGCACATTGAACTAAATGCTACGCTGAGATACAGCAAGGTCCCGTAAGCCATGTCAGATGAGCCAGGCAACTGTATTCAGATTTCGCTGCTTGTTGAGAATTCTCACGGCGTTTGCGAAGTCACTATTCGAGCACAGCAAGAAGGACATCCGCTCGGAACAACCCTGATGATTCTAAAACCTCTTTCAGGTTCCAGACATTCCGTCCCATCTCACAGCGCCATCGCGAACGCCCTTCAGATGCAGCGATGGATGCTCGACCATCCTCTGGTGTTTCTGGAAGGCCTTACGGCAAACTGAACTGTCGCAGCGGAACTCGAAACTCTCATTCAAAGAGAATCTATAAAGAGCACCAAATGACCACCTCGCAAACGATCGTTGTCTTCGGCGGGACTTCCGACATTGCCAAAGCAACCGCACACCGACTCCTGAGTAGCGGAGCCAACCTGTTCCTCACCGCGCGAAATGAACAAGCTGCCGAGGAGTTGCAAGAAGAATTCCAATGCGAAACCGGCATCGCCGTCGCTGCCGACTCCAGCACAATCGACGCCTGCTTCAAGAAGGCTGAAGAGCGATTCGGATCTGTCGACGGAGTCGTGAACTGCATGGGCTCGCTGCTATTGAAACCTGCTCACATCACTTCCGACAGTGATTGGAACGATACTCTCACGACGAACCTGACATCATCATTCTACATCGTTCGGACTGCCGCGAAGGCCATGAGCAAACAGGGAGGATCCATCGTTCTGATCTCCTCCGCAGCGGCTTCAATCGGCCTTGCCAATCATGAAGCAATCGCAGCCGCGAAGGCAGGAATCATGGGACTCATGCGTTCTGCGGCATCGACGTACGCAAGCCGCGGAGTCCGAGTGAACGCCGTGGCCCCCGGCCTCATCAAATCAAAACTAACTCGAAAGATCTGCGAATCAGAAACATCGCTGGCGGCTTCATCCCAACTTCACGCAATCGGCCGGCCGGGAACGCCAGAGGAAGTC
>JBILXT010000412.1:0-6224 GCA_044378235.1 Planctomycetaceae bacterium | reverse complement strand
GTTGAAGTTTTGCCGACTCCTCGAGCCCCCGTAAACATGTACGCGTGAGCAACTCGGCCCGCACGAATGGCATTGCGGAGTGCTCGCGAAACGTGTTCCTGCCCCACGACGTCGTCAAACGCCTGAGGTCGAAAGCGTCGTGCCAAAACAGTGTAATGGGAACCTGTCGTCACTGCGGTGTACTCAATTCCGTAAAATGATGTCATCCGGCAGTTGGGCGCGAAGACCTGTCTCCGTCGCACCCCGGTTTGCACATCTGCGCCGTATTGTGCAGCAATCGCCAGAAATCATCCACCCTGGCACGACCAATCATTACCATTTCCGTGGGTAGTAGTCATGTTTTCAGCGGAGATTCGTGCCGCGCAGGCACGGCCGGAGTACCAATTTCATTGGTTTCAAGAATGCAGTGCTGGGTTCAGCCAACAATCAGATTGCAATTTCGTGCAACAATGCCGATTGAAGTCGGCACTAAGAACTGGTGCCTAGTCAAGATTTGGATTTCGGGTAGTGGACCTTGCTAAAGGTCCTGCAGCAAGGGGATCTTTAGCAAGATCCACTACCAGTAACTCGAATTCTTTCTCTTGACGGAGCACTAGTTCAACGCTTCGCGGGCTCGAGAAGGTACAGTGACGAAGCGATCGGGCCGGAGAATCTTTTCGCCGTGGTGCCGGTAAGCCGTCAACATGCCGTATTTCGCGACGCTGTAGTCGAGGCAGGCCACATTGACCGCCAGCGGTGCCGGAGATTCTGCGAACAGCCAGTAGTGGCCGATGAAGACGGGGGGATTAGACGGCGGATACACCGCAGGGCGTACAGACGGCGGAACGGGCAACGTGGCAAGCGCTGGATCGTCCATGGCGGGCCAGGAGTATGTAGCCAGCGTGTGCTTCTCGGGAGGATCGTACCAGCGGATACGCGTTCTTTCCCGGCGAGCGCCTTCGCGATCGACCAGATAACTTCCCTCCGGAAGTTTCATTTCGGGCCCTTTCATGGATCGCTCCACGGCCCGCAGCACGGGATTTCCGGGTTGAGTCGCGTGAAACAAAAACTCGGGCGACATATGGCCGAACTGTATGGAAGCGTCCACAAGCGTTTTCAGGTCTCTGTCGTCCCAGCAGGCATGGACAACTCGCAAACTGCCCAGATCCAATGAAACCGGCAACGTACGAAACCAATTCAATGCAGCTTCCAGATCGGCGGCATCAAGTTGTTTCAAGGTCGCAGAGTGTTGTTTCAAATTGTGTTCCGAATGCCTTCGCAGAAACTCATCAGGCTTCGTCGGATGTGGAGTATGAAACGCCAGGGCATTCAGTTCATGATTCCCCATGACGGCGGCCGCTGAGCCCGATTCACACATGTTGCGTACAATATTGATCGTGTCACGGATTCGCGGCCCTCGATCAATAAAGTCACCACAAAACAGCATCATGCGTTCGGGATGCCGGAATACACCGGACTCTTCCGAGTAACCCAGTTTGTGCAGCAATTCCACCAGTTCATCAGCATGGCCGTGGATGTCGCCAATAATGTCGTGCATGTCAGAGGGGAGTGGATGGCTGCAAAGGGAATGGAAAAAGCCAATGAATCGGCGACTGCCCAGAAATGCTGCAAGCCATGCTCTGAATCATTCAGGAGCATGGCTTGCACAGGTCTCGCGAGAGCATTAATCAGACGTCACAAACCTCAATCGCCTGCTTCAGCCCTGCGTAAGGATCGCGAGTCGGAATGAACTCATGTCCAACGAAGCCCTTGTACCCGAGTTCGACGAGCTTTCGAAGAATCGGCGGGAAGTTGATTTCCTGATCTTCGTCCAGTTCACAACGGCCGGGATTGCCTGCGGTGTGGATATGGCCGATGACGTCAATGTTCTCTTCCAGTCGACGGATCACATCACCATTCATAAGCTGAACGTGATAGATGTCAAACAGAAGTTTGACTCGTGGTGAGCCGACACGACGAACGATATTTGCCACATAATCAATGTCGTCGCCCTGATAACCTGGATGACCCTTCATCGGGTGAGATCCATCGCGAGTATTCAGGTGCTCCAGACAGATGGTGACGCCCATTTTTTCTGCATGCACAGCCAGTTTCTTCAGGCCAGCGACGCAGTTGTCAGCACCTTCTTCCAGTGAGATTTCGCCGCTGTTTGGGTCTTCCGCATCACGCCACTTGTAGCCAGTGAAAGCGATGACGCTCGGCATGCCATACTTGGCACACTCGTCAATCATTTTCGTCGTGACGTCGATCACCTGCTCATGGTAAGCCAGGTTATTCAACCCCTTCATAAACGGCGCGCCGGGCATCCCGTTGGCAGCGAGGGCACAGGTGAGACCGTGCTTCTTGATCGTCGGGAATTCTGCAGGACCGCAGATTTCGACGGACTCGCAACCGAGGCTCTTGGCGATTTCGCAGGTCTTGTCGATATCCCACATGTCCCCGGCGATGTTAAAGCACCAGAACACTACAGAGTGCCGAATATTTCCCTTCATGGAGACTTCCTGAACTGCAGAACCTAAAAAGACGCTGAGCCCGACGAATCAGAACGCAGCCGGTGGATTTCACAATAATTCCAGTCGCCGCGGAACCGCGGGGAACGAGAAGTTATCGAGCCGACTGCTGCATTGCAAGCGGGGCAGATTCAGGTGGGGATTGGGGCCGGGCTTCTCCTTCAAAAAGACGTAAAAGCCACCTGTTGTGACCGCTCAACAGGAAACGAAAAAGCCCGCAGGAGAACTGCGGGCTCTGAAACTTCATGAGTGCATTGTTACGGTTTAACTTTTGGGGTAGTGGACCTTGCTAAAGGTCCTCCCCGTTTTGGGATCTTTAGCAAGATCCACTACCGGTACTCTCGTTTTTTAACTTGCCCGAGAAGCCTCGATGATTTCAATAAGGATCTACACACTACCCGCCAGCAGGCTTCCGCCGATGTAGCGAGGAATGTCGATCGCATATTTCACCGCCTGCTTAACGGCCGGGGCCGGATTCTTCGGTCCGCAGACCTGAAGTTCCTTAAACGTCAGTCGATCCGGAGCATTCTCTGTGAACAGATTGACGCAGATATTCAGAACCTCGCCCAAGTTCCCCGCGATGTTCTCTGCCACGACACCGGCTTTTGTCGCATCGTTCGCGACGCCTGCCGGAATCATCGACATCGCAGCTCCCATGGAGTTTGCAAGTCCAAGTTCGCATACGAGAACTCGCTGCACGGTCTGAGCATCATCGACGTAGCTGGCGACCACATGAGGCTTATTCAGATCCGGACCAGGAGCCGAATTTCGTGCCTCGACCTGGTTACCAAGCAGGCACTGCATCAGTTTTTCAACAGTATTCAAAGTTGGCAGTGGGTTGCTGCACATGAGTCACCTCGTGGAATCAATGAGCAAGAACGGGAGTAAGAGCAGCTTCGAACGCATTCGGAGTAAACGGCTTCACGATAAAGAACGCAGCACCAGCATCTTCCGCTTCTTTCTTCACTTCAGCGCTGCATTCTGATGTTACAAAACCAAACAGAACTTCGTTTCCATCAGCGCGGAGCTTCTTGAGGAAATCGATGCCCTTCATTTCCGGCATATTCCAGTCACAGCAGATCGCGTGAGGCTTGTGTTCGGCCACCATCGCCAGACCTTCGAGGCCGTTGCCGGCTTCGACGGTGGTGAGGTTGGCAATCCCGGACTGCTTCAAAGTCCGGATCACGATCATACGCATAGCTTTGCTGTCATCGACGACGAGAACTTTCATTGGACTTCCCCCTTAGTCATAAAATATGCGTTGCGTGTGACAGCAACAGCGTCGGATTCGAAGAGAAACGAAACAGCCGGAGCGATTCGATGAATCGACCAGCAAAATAATTACGAGTACAACTTGCGACTCCCGGAGGAACTCGCACTATTCCTTACGTCTGATTTGTACGATCGAGAACTCGCACGATCAGCGGATCCCCCTGGCAGCGGTTGGAAACGGTCAGGCCGTTAAAACTGCTGTCGAAAGGAGCCGCGCCGACGCATTCGCCGACACAAGGCAGAGACAACGCCGAGTCGCCTTCGACGATTCCCTTGAGGTTTCCGCCAACCATGTTGACGATCTCCCCGACGGCATCGCGAATTTCAGCCTCTGAAAGCTCCTCTTCCGTCATCGCAAACATATTGGATGCGATGGCGACGGCTGTTCTTCGAGGCGTCAGCACCTGAACCAGGGAATCCCAGTCACCCGAGATTCGAATCACTGCGGACAGAGCGTCCGATTCATCGCATCCGGAATGCTCGGAAGGTTCAAGTTCCAGTCCCAGCATACCGGAGCAGACATCGGACACGACCTGCTGCAGTGTCTGTTCATCAATCGTCATGGAGTCAAGTCCTATACTGCGACCGGTCTGAAACAGACGGTCTTGCCAATGGTCTCTCGGGTGAACGGAACATTCAAAGTGATCAGCGTCTCGCCGCCTCCGAGAAACAAGTAACCGTCGGGACGCAGAACCTTATGGATTCGTTTCAGGATCTGTTCCTTCGTTGGCTGATCAAAGTAGATCATGACGTTACGAAGAAACACTATGTCATACTGAGTCGTTGTGGGCCACGGACCTGTTAAATTCATGCGACGAGCATCAATCATTTTTCGCAGCTCAGGTCGAGCGCGCCATGAGTTGCCGGATCGCTCGAAATGCTTCAACAACATCTGTGCGGGTAAACCCCGGTTGACTTCGAACTGGCTATAGGTTCCATCCTGAGTTCGCTTCACCATTTCTTCTGACAAGTCAGTCGCATGGATCTTTACGTTCCATGCACCCAGCTCATTGAAGTACTCACGCAGCGTCATGCCGATCGTGTAGGGTTCCTGACCGCTGGAGCTGGCACCGCACCAGATGTTCAATGACTTTGAAGCCGAACGAGCCTGCAGCATGTACGGGATCACGCTGGAACGAAGGGCTTCGAACGGAGCCATGTCCCGGAAGAAGCTGGTTTCGTTGATCGTCATCGCTTCGGCGACGCGTTCCGGCAGCACTCCGTTGGCATGCTTGCGGAGTTCCGCGACTAAAGCGTTGACGTTCGCAAGTCCGGCCGACTTGGCCACAGGGAGCAAACGGGATTCGAGCAGGTAGTCCTGATTCGACGATATAACATTCCCTGAACGCTGAGCGATCAGCTGCTTCAGGAAATCGATCTCCATGGTGGCCAGAGGCATT
Source organism: Planctomycetaceae bacterium (assembly GCA_044378235.1). GTDB lineage: Bacteria > Planctomycetota > Planctomycetia > Planctomycetales > Planctomycetaceae > SXXK01. The sequence goes on along the minus strand of JBILXT010000412.1, from coordinate 1,042 downwards.
GTTATCAGTCCCGAGGGAGTCAAGAGCGTGGTTCGAATGTACGGGGAGTGCATTCCGGCTGGTGGGGCGGGCCGGACGATCAACTACAGGATTCTCGCAAGGTATGTTTCAGCGGGCGGCCGCGAAGGACGCTGTATTGTTTGAGCCGCGAATTCGGGTTGTGATCGCTGCGGCCATGTCCTTCAGGTTCAGAACGGCGTCCGCAATTCCGGCTTCGTAGACGGCTCGCGGCATACCCCAAACGACTGATGACGCTTCATCCTGAGCCAGAATGCTGGCTCCGGTTTTGGCGAGCACCTGAGCACCGGCGGTTCCGTCTCGTCCCATTCCCGTCAACACGCAGGCCAGTGTGCTGGCTCCGTAAACGTCGGCGATTGAGCGGAACATCACATCAACTGCCGGGCGGCAGGAATTTTCGGGGGCGTTCTTGTTGATTCGCAGAATGGTGTCGGTCCCTTCGCGAGTGACGATCATGTGGAAGTCACCCGGAGCAACCCATGCTTCGCCCGCTCGAACGATGGCTCCATCGAAGGCTTCTTTGACCTTCAAGCGTGAGCTTCGATCGAGACGTTCGGCCAGCAACTGAGTAAACACAGGAGGCATATGTTGAGTGATCAGCACTGGAACTCCGAGATCACCAGGCAGCAACCCGATGAGTTCTGCCAGGGCGTTCGGACCACCGGTGGAGGATCCAATGGCCAGAACTCCAATCGGAACGTTTCTGCGTCTTTGAGCTGTCTGAGGCGGAACGATCGCCGGTTTTGCGGCGGTCAGTGTAAACGAGGCGTTCCCGCGAGCATCCTTGTTGGCAGCCGGAGTCGTCGAGCTCAACATGCCATTTGTCTTTTGTGGAGCCGCAGCACTGGCCTGAGCAGCTTTCTCTTGCCGTGACTTAAAACGGGCTCCCCACATGCGAACTTTTGGGATCAGTTCCTGACGCAGATAATCCATCGCCTTGTTCAGATGTCCAACGCCGGTTGGCTTGGGCACATAGTCCGTTGCTCCGGAAGACAGAGCGTCCAGGGTGGCTTCGGCTCCCTTC
>JBILXT010000410.1:0-6244 GCA_044378235.1 Planctomycetaceae bacterium | reverse complement strand
GCCGCGGCGACCGCCAGCTTGACTTTGTTGTACGTGAGCTGTGCCCAGGCCACGAAGAATGCAGAGAACATCGACTTATCTCGCCGACTGATGGCTAATGGTCTGAACGGAACCCTGAGCAGCCTCTGTCGATTGCGGCTCCGGCCCCTCCAGTAAGATCGTGACTTCCACTCTAGCGTTCGCTAAACGTGCGACCGATTCAATCTGCTCGGAGTTCAGATCAATGCGTACTTCCACAACGCGCGCGTCCGTATCGCTCACCGGGTCGTTGGTCAGCACCACTTTGCGTGAGACAAGATTTCCAATTTCAATGACGGTTCCTTCGATCTGATGGCCTGACGAATCAATCCTGATCTCCGCCTGCATGCCCTCTTTTATGAGCGAAACATCCGCCTCGAAGACTTCCGCGACAGCCTGCATTCGCAGCACATCGCCCATTTCAAGCACGCCGCGTTCGCTCAGTTTTTCGCCCGGGTGAGTATGAATCTTCAGGATCCGGCCGGACACGGGAGCCGTCACCACCGAAGCGTCCAGATCCGCTTGGGTTCGAGCAACCGCCGCGCGGGCCCCGGTGATGTCTTTCTCTGCCACGGCCACGTCGACGTCGCGAATTTCTTTCAGGCTTTCCAGAGTTCCGGTGGCTCGACGCTGTTCAAGTTGCAGCCGGTCGAATTCCCACTGCCGCTGATCCACCAGCTCGATGGAAATCGCCTGCTTGGCATGCAACTCTTTCGCGCGATTCAAATCACGAGCCGCCAATTTCGATTGCGTTTCAGCCAGATTCACGGCTGACTGTTGAGCTTCGATGTCTCCGACTTTTGCACCGGCTTTGATTTGCTCAAGACGAGCTTCCGCTGCAGCCAAACGAGCCTGAGCTTCCTCGAGAGCCGCCTGGCGGCGTGCCTGATTGTCGAGTATCGCCAGCGTCGCCCCGGCGTCCACGTCGTCGCCCTCGCTGACCAGCAGCTTCTCAATCACCGCGCCTTCGTTACCGGACTTTGGAGACAGCTGCAGAATTGTTCCGGTTGGTTCCAGTCGCCCCAGCGAATGGACCTGCACTCGCTTCACTGGCTTCAATGATTCCAGTGCAGCCTTTGCAGCGATGCTTTGAGCCTGAACATGCTGGTAATAAAACCAACCGCCAACACTGCCGCCGACCAATACAAGCACCATGAACAGGCGAAGTCGACCACGTCCTGTTCTTCTCGGAGAAGGGTTACTCATTGCTGTATCTCCGCCACCGAGACCTGTTGTCCGGAGACTTCCCCGGTCGGCGACGACAGCTGCATCTGACTTGCGATACGAGCTCTCAACGTTTCAGCAACCTTCAAGATCAAGGGATCATCAGGACCAATCAGGCCCATAAACTGCCACAGCAGCAAACCATCGATTGTCAGCCAGACCATCAGCTGCTCCATCCCGTCTCGCGGATCACTCAGACAGCGGTTTCGCATCCGAGTTGCCAGGTCGATTAAAGGTTGCATTGCACCGGGACTTGTGACGGCACCGGCCAGCGTCGCAATAAAGAAACGAGACAATACTTCGCTGTCAAAACCATCAGGCTGTGAAGCCACGGGCGATTGTGGGAAAAGGCAGTCGAGCATACAGCGAGCCCATCGCATGCGCGGTTCAGGATCGTCGATCACTCGCCGCATCAGCATGACTTCACATTGCTGACTGAAGTATTCCAGCACGCCTCGGATGAGTTCGTCCTTGCTGGGGAAGTGGTACATCACGCCGCCTTTGGTGATACCGGCCTCCCGGGCGACGTTTTCGAGCGTCATCGCCAGCAGCCCATCGCGGCTGGCGATACGAATTGCGGCTTCGCAGATCTTGTCTTTAGTCACGGCTGTCATCGTTTCAAGGGCAGAAAACTAGTTGGATTGTTTTACTGTACCGTTCGGATTGTTCGCCGTTAACAGCGATTTATTGGCGAAAGGGAAATTTTTCCACGCGGGAAGCCCCGGGAAGATCGACAACCGGACGCCGACGGGGTTCGGCTGATCAACGCACCACTTGTTTCCGATTCCCGGGCGAGCAGAATGGTGGCCTGCTTGAGACTCGCTGTCGGGTGGCGTACCATGCAGTCTCTACGCATTAATGACATCAGAAAACAGGATGATTTCCATGGCCGACGCTACGGTCACCGGTCAGGTTCACTTAATTGAACCGACAAAAACTTTCGGACAAAAAGGTTTCCGTAAACGCATGGTTGTGCTGGAACAGACCAACGGTCGTTTCACCAACTACCTGCCTCTGGAGTTTGTTTCTGACGCGTGTGATTCCGTCGACAACCTGAAGGTCGGCGATAAAGTGAAGGTTTCATATCGACTGACGGGCCGGAAGTGGCAGCGCGATGAAATGAGTGAAGTAAAGTTCTTCCTCAGTGCGGAAGCCACAGGGTTTCAGTTGCTCTCCGGCGGCGATTCCTCCTCCCCCTCGGCCGCCTTTGATGACGAACCCGATTTCGGCCCAGCGGATGAATCTGCTCCGTTCTAAAGATCTTAAAGCGGCACGGCGCAAGCAGGCCGTTAACTTAATCGTTTACCGCCCAGCCGGAGGCGCCGGCCAGCAAAAAGCCGGCGCCTCCGGCTGGGCGGTAAACCGAAGCACGCAGGATGCGACTGGATCAGCAGTCAGTGGGCCGTGCGCGTCTGGTGTTGTTTTCCTCACCGTACGGCTCGCGCCTTGACGCTTCAACGTACAAAAAAATCCGCTACATGAACGAGAACTCGTCCATGCAGCGGATTATTTTACGGCCGCAAGTTCAGCGACGATCAGGCAAACAGCCCTGGAATCACCTTGCCATCTCGCACGATCATGACCGGTCGACCAGTCGGCGTGTGATATTCGTAGGTGTGGTCAATTCCCAGAGCATGGTAGAAGCTGGCCGCCACGTCATCCGGTGAGAAGCCTTCGTGCTTTGGCAGGCTGGCAGTTTCGTCGCTTTCGCCCAGAACCTGACCGCCCTTAATTCCGCCACCACCCAGAATCATGAACATGTTGCGAGGATAATGGTCGCGACCAATTCGCTCGGTGTTGATCTTTGGAGTGCGTCCGAATTCTCCAGTCACGTAGACAACGGTTGACTCCAGCAGACCACGGGCTGCCAGCCCTGTGAACAGCCCGTACAGAGCTTCATCCAGAGCAGGCAGCTGTTTCGTCTTCAGAGTATTCCAGTTGTCGCGATGAGTATCCCAGCCACCGTTTGTCACGGTGACGAAACGAACTCCGGATTCGACCAGACGCAGAGCCAGCAAACAGCTGGAACCCAGCCCGGATGATCCAAAGTTCTTCGTGAAGTCTGGAGACTCCTTGCTGATGTCGAACGCCTCGCGAGCCATGTTCGATGTGATGACCGTATGAGCCTGGCGGCCGAATTCATCCATGCCGTCCAGCAACTGGCTGTCTTTTTCGACGTCGCTGAAAGTGCGGTCAAGATTCGACAGCAGGTTGCGTCGCTTCTCAACATCTTCAACCGTCAGGCCGCCTGACATCGAGATCCCGCGAACTCGAAACGCCGAACCAATCTGAGGAGTCGTCGTCGTGTTCATCGGAGCATACTTGACTCCCAAATATCCCGGTCGCTGCGCGCTGTTCGGGATCGCGACGAACGGAGGCATCTCAGGAATGCCCGGACGTTCCTTGGTCACAACCGAGCCGTAGCCGGGGAACTCCAGTGATGGCAATGGACGATTTCCGGTGTTCACATACTTCGTCCCAAGATCATGGGCCGCCACGGAGTGACTCACACCTCGCAGCAACGTGAATTTATCCATGCAGGTCGCGATCTTCGGCAGATGTTCGGATATCTCCACACCTGGAAGACATGTCTGAATCGGATTGAACTCACCGCGGTACTCGGACGGAGCATTCGGCTTCAGGTCGAACGTGTCCATATGAGAAGGACCACCGTTCAGATTGACGAAGATTGCAGCCTTGCCTTTGGCGTCTGGATTGACATGGCTGGCAGCCGCAAGCTGAGCATAACTGGCCAGAGACAGACCGGTTCCGCCGACCACTCCTGCCTTCAGAAAATCGCGTCGGCCAACACCATCACAGGTTCGAAAAAATGCCATAAGAAAACTCCTGGAGACTTATCAGTAACTAGAGGTTGGTTTCAAAAAAGATGATTCGAAAAGTCCATTCCGCCACCGGGTTTACCCCGGTGGTTCACCGGCTTCTGCACCACGTCAATTCTTCGTCAAGGAAAGCACTACTCCCTCACATTAACCGCGGAGGTAGTGCAAAGGCCCTGGCCCACCGGGATAAACCCGGTGGCGAATTTTGTTTTTGCCCTAATGATTCACCATAAACTCACGAGTATTCAACAGAGCCCACAGCACGCCGCGAACTCCGTCTACAGCATCTGATGACTCGGAAATATACGCCTGAGATGTCCGGACTTCTTCTTCCGTCGGATATCGACTCAACGTACGCAGGTATGCTTCGTTGATGATTTCTGTGAAGTTGACATTCGAAGCCGCAATAGCTTCTGGCTTGGAAGATTCAGCGGCAGCCGGGGCTGACTCCACTTCTTCCTCTTTCACCCCCGCCTTTTCGGCCTGAGCCTTCAGTTTGGCGATCTGATCCTGGAACGACTTGATCTGGGCTTCTTTGCCCTTCTTTTCTGCTTCGGCCAGACGTTCTTTCAGCTTCTTGATCTGACCTTTGTAGCGATCACGAGCCTGATTACGCTGATCCTTCTTCGAATCCGCGGCATCCGCAACGGACTTGCGAGTGAACGTCAGCGAGTTCTTCGTGGCCATGTCCTGCAACCAGCCATCTCCATCGTCGATCATGGCCAGCAATTGATTGTCATTTCGCACGAAGATGGTCTGCAGCAAACTTGGCTCTTCAGTACGGTCGCAATCACAGTTGCTTTCGCGAGTTGATCGACCAAACACCGTCATCGCATAGTCCGCTGGGTTGCGGTTACGATTTCGCAGGCCGGAGCCAGGGATTGAGACCGCTCGCTTCTCCAGTTCGGTCACAAACTCCTGATTCTTTGCATCATTGCGAGTGGCCTGGACCATCATGTCGTAAGCGATCTCCGCCGGGATTCGTCGAGGCACTGCCCGGCTGAAGTTGCGTTCGTCGAGTCGATTTGTCGAATTCGGAACCCAGCTCAGCTGGTAGGTGCGGCTGTTCAGGATTTCTCGATGCAGCCACTTCATGTCGAAGTTGTGTTCGATAAACCCGGCCGCCAGATAATCCAGCAGAGCCTTGTTCACCGGCGGATTCGCAAGGTTCAGGTCATCCGACGGCTGCACAATTCCCACGTTGAAATAGTTAGCCCACACACGATTCACAAACGCGCGAGCGAACAGCGGATTCTCCGGAGCACGCAACCAGTCCATCAGCGGCTGACGAACATCTTCGTACTGGGTCAAATCGACAACCGGCCCGGCCAGCAACTTCGCCGTGGCCACTGGCGGAGCTTTGCGATCCGGTTTGCCGTTGTCCTTCTTTTTGTCTTTGGTTCGAGCCGGCGTGGCCTTGGCTTTCACCGAGTAAACTTCTGCGAACGGAATGATTTCGCCGCCCTGGACTTTCTTGGCCAGAATGTTGCGAACATCGTTACCCTTCAGACCTTTTGTTTCTTCGAACTTCGCCACCATGGCATCATATTCGGCCTTGGCGTCTGGACGAGCATTCTGTCGACCAGTGGTGGCCTTAAAGAAGCCTTCGAACTGTTTGAAGTCATCCTGAGTCCACTGGTCAAACGGATGCTTGTGACACTGAGCACACTGGATTCGAGTTCCCAGGAAGGTGTAGGCAAACGCGATGACTCGGTCTTCCGATGTCTGGAAGTTCTGCCGAGCCCAGAAGTGTGCCAGTCCGGAACGTTCCGCATAGCCGTCAGCGCCAGGGCCATCCTTGTGGTACAGCTTTGAGATATTCTCACAGTACTGCTGGTACGATTCACCAGGCTCGCGACTGACCGCCATCAAGATTCCCTCAACGATCTTGTCGTAGGGGACATTGTCACGAACTCGCTTTTCAATCCACGCATACCAATGCTTCGAGGCTTCTGTCTGCACCGGTGTTACGTTGTTCAACTTGTCGTCGCTGTTGCCGGTAAAGTCGCAAAGTTTCGTTGTCCACCATGCGACGTAACCGGGACGCTCCAGCAGTTCATCAATCTTCAGCTTTCGTTTGTCCGATCGTGTATCTGCGAGAAACGCTTTGATTTCCGCTGGAGTCGGCAACGTCCCTGTCACGTCCAGGCTGACTCGACGCA
>JBILXT010000409.1:0-6245 GCA_044378235.1 Planctomycetaceae bacterium | reverse complement strand
GGCGTTTGGGCGTTCCGCAACTGGATTCGTCAATCTGTCGCCGCCAATAAGCCGTTCGATCAGTTCGCGAAAGAGCTGATCACCGCCAACGGCAGCGCGTATGAAAATCCGGCGGCCAACTATTTCCGAATTGCTCGCGAGCCAAAGCTTGTCATGGAAAACATGACACAGGTGTTCCTGGGAACTCGCTTCAACTGCAATCAGTGCCATGACCATCCTTTCGAACGGTGGACACAGAGGCAGTATTATGAGCTGTCTGCGTATTTCGCGGATGTTGGTCGACGTCCTCTGCCGGAAGGGGATGAGTTCATCTTCACGATGGCATCACCTACTGCCGTTGTGAATCCAGATACCAATCAGCCAGCGGATCCGAAGTTCCCGTTCGCTCATGCCGGAGCGGTCGATGCAGCCTCAACTCGTCGTGAACAGTTGGCTCAATGGCTGACGGCCAAAGAGAATCCGTACTTTGCTCGCAGCATCGTGAATCGCTACTGGAGCTACTTCTTCGGTCGCGGAATCATCGACCCTGTCGACGACATCCGTGCCGGAAATCCGGCTTCGAATCCTGAGTTGCTGGATGCACTGACGAAAGACTTTGTGGACAGCGGGTACGACCTGAAGAAACTGATTCGCACAATCTGTAACTCGGCGACTTACCAGAGAAGTCTGGAAGCCGGGCAGTGGAACGAAGATGACACGATCAACTTCTCCCACGCATTGCCACGACGTCTTTCCGCTGAACAGCTGTACGACGCTATCATTCAGGCAACCGGTGCTCCTCGAGCATTGCCAGGAGTTCCTGCAGGATTCCGTGCTTCCGAACTGCCGGACTCGGACGTCGAAGTGGCGTTCCTGGATATGTTCGGCCGAGCACCTCGTGAATCACCATGTGAATGTGAGCGAACCAGTGACGTCAGCCTTGGGCAGACGTTGAACATGGTGAATGGTCCGACGATCGGTGATGCCATTGCTCATCCGCAAGGCGTCATTGCGAAGGCAGTGGCTGCCGGAATGCCAAACGACAAGCTGATCGAGACGATCTATCTCTCGGCCCTTTGTCGCAAGCCATCGGCGGAAGAGTCAGCGAAAGCTGTCGAGTACTTCGCTGGTGCGGGCGATCCGAAAGCGGCTGGCGAAGACCTGATGTGGGCCCTGATCAACAGCCCGGGATTCCTGTTCAATCGGTAATGGCAGATTGAGTTTGTCGGCTTGTTGATAGGGTTACAATTCTTCCCGCAAAATAAAGAGCGACGCCTTTCGGCGTCGCTCTTTTCGTTTCTGGTCTGGCATCGCGACAAAACGGTCTCGAGATTTCTCAACGATCATCGCGGCGATTGATCAGTTGCAGAATTCGCTTTCCACGCCTGATTGCGCAACGCCTGGAGGTGTCGGCAGGGACCGTTTCGCACCCCGAACTTGAAGTGCCAACTGCAGCGGCATTTGCCCTTTCGAACCATACCGTCGCTGTCGATCAGGACTTCGCAGGACTGGTTTTCCGCTTTGCCCGTCAGGATCCAACCGCCGCGAGGAGCCGCAACCTGAGTTTCAATCTTGACGACTCCGGGAATCATCATGCGCGTGGCTGCTTCAATCTCGGGATGTGGAGGCCCGATTTCCTGGTCGGACACAGCCATCGGGAGAACTTGTCGCCATCGGTGTACTCCGGCATGCAAATCGAAAATCGCCTGCCCGCGAAGAGCGAGCTGATTCATAACGGACACGGCCGCGTCGGAGGAAACGTTCAGCTCTGTGGTCATTCGAGCGATTGTCATGGTCCGTTGCAGGCTAAGTTTCTCTGCAGCGGCCGCCACCTGAGGCAGGCTGGCCGACACCGGGGGCAACAACATCTGCACCGCGCTGCCCCGAGTCCAGTCGTTGGTTGTCCAGCCACTCAGGCCAAGAGTCAGCCGCATGCTGCCCATCTGAACCACCCAGAAACTTGGTAGCCCGGTGCCCGTCAGATAAACATCCACATGAGAAGCGATCGGCAGCAAACGAGCCAGACTCAGCAGTCGTCGTCGTCCCCAGATACGGATGGGCTGTGTCGCGGCACCTCGAAAAACGGGACCAGCGTTTTCGATGATCGTATTCCACGGTTCGAGCACCAGCCGCGGAGCATGACCATCCAGCAGCTCAAACCGAATCGCTCGTGGTCCGCTCTTTTCCCGATGACGCTTGAGCCAGGCCAGCAGCGAATAAACCGCGTCGATGCTCAGAGTCACTTTCTTCATCGGCAGAGCCATCGCGGCCTGCAACTGCATGAAACCACGCAGCCAACCATCAGGCAGCGTGATCTTCTCTTCATGGTAGTCGGCACGCTGGTCAGTCTGAACCGAGAAGCCTTCTGGGTTGATATTGAACCGAGTTTCTCGATACGTCCGCAGTGACTGAAAGTTGTGATACAGATCCCAGGAGTAGTCCACATTCGTCGTGCCCGGCGCGGCGTGTTGAGCTCCGGTGAATCCCGAGTCACGATCAACCGTCAGGCAGCCGTAACTGGATTCGTCGGTTGAGAAGCATTCGAAGAACACAACATCGTCGGCCACTGTGATGACAGGATCATAGGGCATCAGCCGCCGCCACAGTGTCTGGTTCTCTTCACGAAGGCGAGTATTGAACTGGCTGCGAGCCTGCCAGTATCGCACCAACGCGGACTGATGTTTGCTCTTCTGTTCCGCCGTTGCACGTGGAGCATTCCCAGCGCGAACCAGTTCGCGAGCTCCGTCCTGAGCCTGCTTTCGCAATGCCGATTCGCGAGCCGCCTGTTGTTTCTTCCAGTCTTCGTAACCCGACTTGTCGCGAGGCGTGAACGTCAGGTCATTGATGACCACATCGTGCAGCGCACTGATGGCTTCTCGAAAGCGAATGGGATCGGTGAGACAGGCGTTGAATTCGACCTTGTCACGCACCAGATTGGGGGCGAGGTCAAGAATTCGTTCTCCGCCGGACAGCAGCGTCAACTGACTGCGTCCTGCATAATTCATGCTGACGTCCACGGAGTCACCTTATCCATTTTCCGGCGATTCGATGCAACAGAAAACGTGTATATATAAGGTGTGGTCGTGGTGGATCAAGCCACATCCGGATTCGCGGACCACTCAGCGATCTTCTTGAGACTGGATCAGTCAACAACGCGGAGTGCATTAGAAGGCCGAATTTCCCGGGTATCAACGCAGAAACGGCGATGAACCAGGAAGTGATTCATCGCCGTTCTGTTGTTTTTCCAACGGTTCCACCCTGTTGCTGATCCATTCTGGTGGAACCGCTGTTTCGGGTGTACATCCCGTTGAGCGTGTTCCCCAAGTGAGTTTCCTCACGATCCTCAGCATCGTCGGGGCGGAAGGCTGGGCTATTAACCGTGACTCAGGCTAATCTGCCGGCGTCCACTTGAACTCCTCAATCCGCACGATCGAAACTTTCAGGGACGGTAGAGAGCGAATCACGACATTCGCTCTCTTTGACCGTCAGACTCTGAAAATCACGTTGGCTAATTACCTCACCTTACGCCAACCTGATCTCAGTTACAGCCACCGCATGGTGCTGCACAGGTTGGGTCGCAAGCTGCTGGTGCACAGCAAGAAGCTTCGACTGGAGCACAGCAAGATGGCTCGCAGCAGCTGTCGCCGCAAGATGAGCCGCAGCCCAGCTTAGGGAACTTCAGCTTTGGCAGCTTCAGCTTTGGCAGCTTCAGCTTAGGCATCTTGAACTTAGGCATCTTGAAGCAAGAGTCGCCACAACCATTTCCACAACCGCTGTCGCAGCAAGATTCAACTGGAGCACAGCAGGTTGGCTCGCAAGCAGTTCCGCAAGCAGTTCCGCAAGCAGCTGGAGCACAGCAGCTGGCTTCTACTGGTGCACAGCAAGATGGCTCGCAAGCTGTTCCGCAAGCGGCTGGAGCACAGCAGCTGGCTTCAACTGGAGCACAGCAGGTTGGCTCGCAAGCTGTACCGCAAGCAGCAGGTGCACAGCATGAAGCTTCAACAGGAGCACAGCACGTTGGCTCAACGCTGCATCCGCAGCCGTGATTGCTCTTGAAACATCCGAACAGCCCAGCCTGAGCGCTGCTCGCCATTGAACACACTACCAGAGCCGCAAACAATTTCATCGCCTTCATCTCAATTCTCCTACACATCGTTCTTGCTGAGTGAGTCGGGGAAACACCTTGAATGCACACGCCGCATTCAGAATTTCTGGTGAGTCTTTGACTCGCTCTCTTGGGTAACACTGCCAATGTTTTCGGACTACAAAGAATGGGCGGTCGAGGCAAAGCGCAACGATTGCCGGTCAGTCTGCGTTCTGCGCCCGGATGTGACGGCTGTATCGATTATGCGGTCTGCCCCCGCAAACTGGCGGATGGTTCAACCGGGAGAAGTGGCATAACCCCTTTGTTTTCCGCAATCCGAACGCCGGTCTCCGGAGGGCTTCCCGCCTCGACCAGTCCGGCGGTCATTCCCGAAACGATTGGCAAAACCTCCAGGAGCGGGGTATGCTGTGGGCAACTGGACATGGTGGAAGGGATGCCGACCATGGAGAATCGCCTCCCACAATTTCTCCTGCCTGAACCCTGATGCCCTCGACTTCCCCCTCGCCAGAACAAGCGGCACGCTCCACCGTCGACGTCGATTTCACGGTCGCGTTCCGTCACCGACTCAGATTCACTCACGATGTGCTCGGAGTTGATTCTGAAGTGCTTGTGCAACTGCTGGAATCTTCAGAGGGCCGAATTCCTCGAGTTCAGTTCTGGCTTGATGAGCATGTCGCCAACGCCAACCCTGATCTGCGACAGCGTCTCCATTCGATTGCTCGCCGCAACACCGACAAGTTTCAAGTGGTTGGTAATCCGCAGATTGTTCCCGGCGGTGAAGCCGTCAAGAACGACATTCATATTCTGGAACGGATGCTGAAGGTGTTTCATGAAGCCGATCTGGATCGGCGAAGCTACGTCGTTGTCATTGGCGGCGGAGCTGTTCTGGATGCGGTTGGATTCGCAGCGGCGATTGCTCATCGAGGCCTGCGGCTTATTCGCATTCCCACCACGACATTGGCTCAGGCCGATTCAGGTATTGGTGTGAAGAACAGCGTCAACCTCTTTGGAAAGAAAAACTGGCTTGGTTCCTTTGCGGTTCCGTGGGGAGTCGTCAACGACCGTTCGTTGCTGACTACCCTCAGCGATCGTGACTTTCGCTGCGGGTTCTCTGAAGCGGTTAAGGTGTCCTTGTTGAAGGACCCCGAGTTCTTCGAACGAATTCTGAACAACGCCGAGTCGATTGCCATTCGTGGTGATGCCTGCTGGTCCGCGATACAGGATTCGGCGAACTGGCACCTGAAACACATTACGGCTGGTGGTGATCCGTTTGAGATGCTGGAAGCTCGACCGTTGGACTTCGGGCATTGGTCGGCTCACAAACTGGAAGCGATGAGCCAGTTCGAATTGCGTCATGGCGAAGCAGTTGCCATCGGTGTTGCGGTCGACACGGTCTATTCGAGCCTGGTCCATGGGCTGCCTGCGACCCAGGCTGACCGAGTTCTTCAATCTCTGGAGAGGCTACAACTACTAAAAGATCACCCAACGCTCCGGCGAACGGACGAGCTTTTCCAGGGACTGGAAGAGTTCCGGCAGCATTTGGGAGGTCGTCTCACGGTCACGATGTTGTCAGAAATCGGACGACCGATTGACGTTCACGAAGTGGATCGAACTCGCATGAAGGAGGCGATTCAGGCCGTCGTTGACCGAGTGGGGGCAATTTCCGAGGGAGCCGCCCGCCGCTAAATCGGGCCCGTTGTTTTGGCCATTCCCGCCCCTGCAGATCCTTGAATTGATCGTTTACCGCCCAGCCGGAGGCGCCGGCTCTATTTTTGGTCGGCGCATTCGGCTGGGCGGTAAACTTGATCTCGCCGGGTACGATCAAGTCAACATGTATGCCCCGGACGGTGGTTGGAACGGCCTTCAAACGATCTTTTCTTCATCAAGGGTGGATTCCAGGACGGAAGCCTGCTATTCTCCCGCCCTTCAAAGTCCCGGATTTTGCGCGTCGAAAGGATGTTTTGACGTGTTCCGGACACATTTCTGATTCACATTGAGCCGCCGTTTTCCTGACGTCGTTGGGAAAAGCGAAGGTTCTCCAGTCCGCGTGTTTGGCAGGAAAAATGGCTAAGAGTCGTCTCTCAATGCGTCGCGAGGTTGAAGCTGCGGAAGCCGCAGAAGCTGAAACCGGCGTCAAGAAAAAGGCATCTCGCAAGACTTC
>JBILXT010000408.1:0-6257 GCA_044378235.1 Planctomycetaceae bacterium | reverse complement strand
AACATCTCATTCAGCGACAGGTCGAACCCGGTGCCGTTGGTGGATGTGGCGAAAGTGATGCTGTTCGTCTCGGGACTGCTGTTCGCCAGCTCGATGGCTTCCCGCAGCGACAGATCGCCGCTGCTGAAGTTGCCATCCGATTCATCAATGGTCGTGCTGACGACCAACGGGCCGGTGAAAAACTCGTACGCTCCCATATCGACCGTTGTGTCGAAGATGCGAACGAACGGGTTGCCTCGCTGATCCGTGGTGAGTGGAGAGCTACCGTTTGCCGCGTCGACTGCCAGTGCATTGCTGCCCTTGTTGATGACAGGGCTGGTGGCCAGCAAAGCGTGCGTCTGCGTCGGGCCACCGTTATTGGCGAGCGGTGCGAGCAGTGGATTGATCGCCGCACCCGCGTTGTCACCACCGATGAGATTGCCGTTGGCGCCGGGAGTTGTTCCAGTCGCCGTCAGCCCAGTGCCATTGTTGCGGCCGATCAGGCTGTTGGTGACGGTGAAGGCGTCGCCAACAGCGGGCGACTTGCGAACGTCAGGTGCTGTGCCATTGTCGGTATTCCCGGCGACGATGCTGTTGCGGATGGTCACGGGTGAGGAATAGCTGTAGATCGCTCCACCCAGGCTCTGAGCCGCATTGTTCAACGTCAGCGTGCTCTGGCAGATCGACACCGCGCCGTTATTTGCGTAAATGGCTCCGCCTTGAGCACCGGTCCCCGCCGTTGAGTTTCCAGAGAGCGTGCTTTGGCTGATCGACACCGCACCGGAATATGCGTAAATGGCCCCGCCTTCGGCACTACCTCCCGCCGTTGAGTTTCCAGAGAGCGTGCTTTGGCTGATCGACACCGCACCGGAATCTGCGTAAATGGCCCCACCATCGGCACTACTTCCCGCCGTTGAGTTTCCAGAGAGCGTGCTTTGGCTGATCGACACCGCACCGGAATGTGCGAAAATGGCCCCGCCTTCGGCATTACTTCCCGCCGTTGAGTTTCCAGAGAGCGTGCTTTGGCTGATCGTCACGGCTCCAGAGTCGGAGTGAATCGCACCGCCCCGGTGGTTATCTCCAGTCGTGGAGTTGTTGGCGAGCGTGCTGTTGGTCACCTCCGTCGAGCCGATGGAAAAGATCGCTCCACCATCGCCGTTGGCGGTGTTGTCGCTCATCGTGCTGATGCCGGTCACCATCACGTTGCCACCCGCGTGGATCGCTCCGCCATGGGTTGTCGCCGTGTTATCTTCGATCCTGCTGTTCGTCACGGTAACGTTCCCGTCGGCATGGATCGCCCCGCCCTCGGTTGTCGCCGAGTTGAGCCGCACGCTGCTGCCGCCGATAATTGTCACGTTGTCGGCTTTAATGGCTCCTCCGCGTCGCTGTGATTGGTTGTTTTCGAGCGTACTGCTGGTAATCGTCACATCGCCCTGTCCACCGAATCCCGCATAGATTGCTCCGCCATCATTGCTCGCGATATTGCCATCGACGTTACTGGACGTGATCGCGACGTGGCTGTCGCCGGCCGCGTAGATGGCTCCACCCCAGTCCGCGGTGTTGCCGGTCATCGTGCTGTCAAAAACCGTTAAGTTCCCGACCTGTACAAACACGGCTCCGCCATAGGCATCGGTCCCGGTCGTATCATCGACCGTGTTTGTGGAGAGCACGCTGCTGGAAATCGACAGGGTGCCGGATGCCAGACTCTGAATCGCCCCACCCACCTGCAAACCGGGTCCCGTAACGCGACCGTTTTTCAGTGTCACCCCGAAAATCGTGACATTCACGGCGGAAAATGCGATCTCAAAAATCCGCGAGTTCAATTGAGCATCAATGACTGTGTTGTCGGGTCCGTTGCCGGTGATGGTGAGGGATTCGGTGATCGTGAATTGGGTGCCTCCCAGGTCAAACTCCGTCGCGTTCGTCGCGATACCAAATTTGATTTCGTCGTCCCCAGGCGTGGTATTGGCCTGATCAATGGCACTCCGCAGTGTCCCAGCGGCTGTTGTGTCGGCCGTTGAAGTGACCGTGAAAACCGCCAGGAGGGCTCTGGTTTCCAGTGGCTCCGTGGCTGAATTCCTGTTTCTTCGGCGTTTGCTGGTTCGTCGAACCGTGGTTGCCAACGCTCGGGAGACCAAATTTCGCAGGGTGTTTTTGGAAATCATGGCGGAGTTCACAGTTCGAGGACAAAAACGGGATCGAGAGACCTTGTACCAGAAGTACGCAGCGAGTCTTCCGCTTCTTCCACAAAATGAAATTTTTTTTGCCCCACGGCATTTCGGCGAGCGGCATAGCGTCAGCTATCCGTGTCTGCGATTCATCGTTCTGTAAAGTTCAACACGAAAAACAGTGCGGACGCACACGGAGGGCTGACGCCCAACCGCTCGCCGGAACGGAGGGGGATTAATGAAAGGGATCGATCGATTCTGGTTTCTGACTTCGACGACCTATGGACAGTGGCTGCCGGGTGATCCTCGTGGGTCTGTCAGTCGCGAAAATGTCTCAGGCGAATCGCATCGACAGTTGCAGAACGAACTCGGCGTTCCATGTAGCGAACCGATGCCTGAACTCAACGAGGCTTCTCGAAAACTGATGAAGGGTGACCCTGTTTATCTGACGAAGGAGAACGCCGAACGTCTACTGGTTCAATTTCACGAAACCTGTGATATTCGTAAGTGGCTGCTGGTCGGAACAGCGATCATGGCCAATCACATTGGCATATCATCCTTGACGTACCCGGCGATCCTGATCCGGATGGATTGCTTCGTGACATCAAAGCGTATGGTAGTGGCACACTGAATCGATCGTTCGAAAAACCGAAATCGGGCACATGGTGGACGAAAGGCGGCTCAAAGCGCAAACTCCCGAATCAAACCGCAGTGTTGAATGCAGTGCAATATCTTCGCGATCAGGAATTTCCGTTGTTGATCTGGATCAATCCTGTCGTCGAGACGTGGTCATAACTCCGGCGAGCGGCATAGCGTCAGCTATCCGTGTCTCTGCGAATGTTCGCTGCGATTGCAAAACAGAACAAACTGCGCGGACTTACACGGAGGGCTGACGCCCTGCCGCTCGCCGAGGACAATTTCAATGACAGACGAACAACCACTTCGCAGCGTCCACACCAATACCTTTCCAGCGTTGCTGGAAGAATTGAATATCTCGCTGCTGGTGACAACTTACCAGGCCGGGAAACTGGTCGCCTTGCGAGCGGACGACGGAGTCCTCAATACTCACTTCCGCAGCTTCTCAAAACCGATGGGGCTGGCTCTGCGAGGTCCTCAGCTGGCGATCGGAACTCAGCATGAAGTCTGGGAATATCACGCCAACGACGCGGTCGCTCCCAAAATGGAACCGCTCGGGAAGTGTGATCGCTGCTTTATGCCGCGAGTTGGCCACGTCACAGGCGACATGCAGATTCATGAAATGGAATGGGTAGATGATGAACTCTGGTTCGTCAATACTTTGTTCTCCTGTCTCGCCGTTCGTAGTGTTCAATACAGCTTTCTTCCGAAGTGGCAGCCGCCGTTCATCACGTCGTTGGCGCCCGAAGATCGCTGCCACCTGAACGGACTGGGTCTGAGAGACGGCCAGATTCGTTACGTCACAGCTCTTGGACAAAGTGATGAAGCGGCCGGCTGGCGAAAGCGAAAGAAAGACGGCGGCATCGTGATGGATACGACCACCAATGAGATTCTGCTGGATGGTCTCGCCATGCCTCATTCGCCGCGATGGTACAACGAGAAGCTGTGGGTGCTGGAATCCGGAGCTGGCACGATCGGGCACGTCGATATCGCCAAACGATCGTACAATCCTGTCGCCGAAGTTCCCGGGTTTACTCGCGGACTGGATTTCTGCGGCCCGGTTGCGTTCGTGGGATTGTCGCAGGTTCGTGAATCGGCCGTCTTCAGCGGCATCCCGATCACCGAACGAAAACAGGAACGCACTTGCGGAGTCTGGGCGATCCACATCCAGACCGGACAGATTCTTGGCTTTGTCAAATTCGAAGACGCTGTTCAGGAAATCTTCGCCGTTCGAGTCGTCCCGGGAATTCGATATCCCGATCTTGTCAATCACGACACGAAACTGCTGGATGGCTCGTTCATCCTTCCAGACGCCGATCTGCAACGCGTTCCGGATGCGTATCGCTCCATGGGAACTCCTTGAGCTCCTGCAATCGCCGAGTTTCGCCTTTTGGGCAACGCAGTAAAGCATTTTGAAGCGAAACATCGCGAGCGGTCTGGTGAATCCATGACGTAGACTCACCGAAGGGATCGCGCCGTGCCGCTACAAACACAACGCCTTGCTGGGAGAATGCTTCACAGTGTAGAGCCTTGCCAAGATTCGAATTTCAGGGAGTGGACCTTGCTAACGGTCCTGCAGCCAAGGGATCTTTAGCAAGATCCACTACCGCTAACTCGAACTCACGGTACCACTGGAACAAACGAAGCCAGATGGTTGGCCAGCCAGCACCAGCGTCGAGCAGCTTCCGGAGGCAGCGAGGCCAGGCGACTGTAGATTTCCGGAAGTGCCGCCGAGATCTGCTCTCGGTTACTCAGCAGGCGAGAGAAGCGAAGAAAGTCACGAGCGTTCTCAGCGCCACCTAACATTGGCCCGGCGATGCGGTCGAGGAAAGAGTCCAATTGTGCAGTTGAGTTTTCCTTGCTGCCATAATCAGCCAACGCCAGGTAGTTCAGCTCCGCTCCTGTGTGAAACGGTGAGACTTCACCAAACAACGACATGCCCTCAAAGCCCGAAGCGATACTGCGTTGAGTAAGGGTTGCGAGCCAATCAACGGCCAGTTCGCCGCGATTTCCAAACCATGATGTGGACAAATGTGATCGCATGATGTGGCGGTGATCGTTGTTGGGCACTCGTCCTTCCGCGGTCCATGCCGGAGTAATCTCACCGTTCTTCATGAAATAGTCAGCAACCCACTGAACGAAAACGCCGCGAGGAAACTTGGCGAGCTCGGCCAGGGCCCACGCGGGCATGGCATCACCGAATTTTGGCCGCTTGTTGGGATCCGGATTGATCTGAGGATGCGAGTACGTTTCGCAAACAATCCATGCATCCGGAGCCACAGATCGCACCATGTCGGTGGCCAGCGGATACATCAGCCCCATGTCTTCCCACGACAACCAGGTAAAGTCAGTGGGGGAATGCTGACGTCGATCACGACAAAGTGCACACTGGCAGATTCCGGTGTCGCCGGTCTCCATCTGCAATCCACCCAGTGGAAGATTTTTGAAGAGCCAGGATAATGACTCGGCGAGGAAGTCCTGATTCTCCTTGCGAGAAGGGCAGGCCTGATAGAACCCCCTTGGGCCCGGTTGCCCTGTGGTGGTGATTGGAGTCTTTGTCCCGTTCAGATCAACCGTGAAGCTCACCGGGTTACCGTCGGTATCCACAGCACTCAGGTCAGGATGCTTCTCCAGGTGACGTTCCAGATTGTGCGGCGAGTTGCCTTCGTAATAGACGCCTCCATAAGCATTGAGTCCCACGCCAGCCAGCAGCCGGACGTTTTCCTCTAAGGCCACGTCACATAACCGCTTCGCCGACTCAAGCCCACCATGACAGTCACGCAACAAGCCCCAGATGACAACCGCATCGATCCTGTTCTGCCCACACCAGCGAAGCAAATCGGTATAGTCCTGCACGAAGGAATCCGTGCTGCGGCCGTACTCATTGCAGGAACCGTGAGTATGTGCGCCCGGTCGATTCAGAGCCCATTCGGTGCTGTGATCCCAGGTCCAGAACATACGAGTCTGAATCGGTGAGTCGCTGCCGTGCGGACTGGTCGCCAATGATTCCGCCGCAACAGCGCGACCTGGATCCTTGAGATCGCCAATCATGGCACCAAGGCCACAGGCAGCAGTCGCCTGAATCATCTCACGACGATTGAATGTATGCATGAGCAAGGCTTCCTGACACTATCGTAAGACTACGATAGCGTTTCGAAGTTGATGTTTGTTTCTCGGGGCAGGCCCACGAATCAGCGGCCCATAAACTGAAATATAGCCGCATGGCGGGCTGAAGACGAAGCGTACTGGTTATGCTCAGTGATTCCAACGATCCAAAAAAGGGGGACATTCTACTTTATGTAAAAAGTAGAATGTCCCCCTTTTTCTGCGGCGGGAATCAAGGTTCCGCTGGCGACGGAAGAAACCGGCTGTTAGAGTCCTCAGCATTCTTGACCTTAAACTGCAGGGATGCCTCATGAGTTCTTCCGGCCCGATGCCCGATGCGACGACTGATGTTCGATCGGATGCTCCCAG
>JBILXT010000716.1:0-6263 GCA_044378235.1 Planctomycetaceae bacterium | reverse complement strand
TGCAGCAGGTCCAGAGCCTGGCCTTCGCACAGTTCCTGATTGACGTCGATGAGGTTGATCTCACTGACAATCTTGCCCGCCTGCAACGCAAACCCGGCACAGGAACCGACCAATCCACCACCACCAATAATGCTGACTTTCATTTTCGCCTCTGGCTCAAGTTTTCAGTGTTCAGTAACCAGTGTTCAGTGAATCGCAGTTCTCTGTGCCGTACTGAACACTGAAAACTGAACACTGAACACCTTAAATCAGGCCTTCCCCAATGCTGCCAGAACCTGGCTGGTAATCATCTTCACCAGATCTTCGCTCACACCAGCGGCCGGAGTTTCACAGGCTGTGCCGCAAGGCTTCTGGAGGATACCGGGATAAGATGGAGCTGCGTCGAAAGCTCGCTGGACCGGGATGTTTTCTTTGTAACCTTCGCGGAATGCACTGTTGCCGCAGAGGTCGCAATCTTCGTTGTGGAAACGAGGATCGTCGAAGCCCCATTTCTTTTTCAGGTCGAGCAGTTCGCGGCTCTTCTGTTCGTTCAGATACTGAGGCTGTCCAATCTGCTTGGCCAGCAACAGAATGCGGCAGTAAGCGTCAAGAATCTCAGTCTTCCAGTAGGCGTCTTCCAGGCTCTTGCCGAACGACACCGTGCCGTGATTCTTCAGAATAATGGTGTTCGTGGCTTTCAGGAACGGTGTCACCGTCTGAGCAAATCGCTGGTCGCCTGGAGTTTCGTAAGGAGCGATTGGTACTTCGCCCATGAAGACTTCAACTTCCGGCAGAATGCACTGAGGAATCGGCTCACCAGCGACAGCGAAAGCCGTGGCATGTGGCGGATGGCAGTGTACAACGGACTTCACATCCGGACGATTCTTCATGATCTCGAGATGCAGCAGAACTTCGCTGGTTCGTTTGCGAACGCCGGCGATCTGCTTGCCTTCCATGTCGACGGCACAGATGTCTTCAGGCTTCATAAAGCCTTTGCAGATCATCGTTGGAGTACACAACACTTCGTTTTCGCCAACTCGAATGCTGATGTTCCCATCATTCGCAGCCGCAAAGCCCTTGTTGTAAACACGACGCCCGATCTCGCAGATCTCTTCTTTGAGGGCTCGGTCGTTAATTCCGCTGTTCCATTTGTTGGCCATGTGTCTTGCTTCGCAAAAAGTTTTCAGTGTTCAGTTTTCAGTGTTCAGTAAATCGCAGTCTTCGGTGTTTTGCTGAACACTGAACACTGCAAAATGAACACTCACATTCTTTATTCCACACTTACCGTGTCCAGCAATGCGGCACAGTAAGCATCAATCGGTTTCGAGTCAGGATAAAACGGAGTGGACGCTTCAGCGCTTTCGGTGACAGCCATCAAGCTGCCGATGCCCGCTCCCATGTCATCGTAAATGACGATCGGTTCTGTTCGTCCCGATGCGTCGCCTTTCAATCCGGCATGCATCAAGGGCACCGCCAGTTTCCAGCTCGCGCCGGTCAGCGTCTGGTCCCATTTGGACAGTGTTACCCGTCCGATGCATTCCATGATTCTCATAGCGTCTTCGACGCAGGTTTTCAGTGTTCAGTTTTCAGTTTTCAGAAAATCGCAGTCACCTGTCTTTGCTGAACACTGAACACTGAAAACTGAACACTCTGCCCTTTTTAGATTTCCTTCCAGCCTTGCGGCCGGTTTGCTGCCGAGAGAGATCTCAACAGCTTCAAAACATCTCCGAAGGACCAGCCGGAAGAATCGAGGCAGACGACCTGAGGACTCATCACAGTGGTCAAGGTGATCAAATTCGTCGCCCTCGTAATCACGGCTGCTCTCACATCGGGATTACGATTCAAAAGGCACGCCACGACGGACGGTTCTCCGCCGCAAGTGACAGTGATGCCGTTCTTCAATGTCTGAGATGCCGCCAAAGCCGCATCGTGTTCGTTATTGACCGCTGCTGTTTTCCAGCCTGCGGTGGATGCCGCCGACTGACAGGTCGCGTTGTTGCCAACGACAATAAAACTTCCAGTGGAAACAGTCGCAGGCTTATTCAAAGCTGATCCGGCAACCGTCACACCATTCTTCCGAATATAGTCTTTTCCAGACGGAGTGATGATTGCTCCGGCCTGCAGCACGATCGTTCTTCCCGCTGCTCGTGCTGCCACCAAAATGTCTTCGCTGACAACCCTGGCGGCGATCGTTAATGACGTCGGTGCCTCTGTTGCTGTGGCAGGTTTGGTCTGAGATGTTGCCATCGGCGCAGACGCAACGGCGGGAACTGTCACGCGAGATTTCATTTCTCGCATCACGTTCTGCACGATCTGGTCTATGTAAGCTGCGTCGATGGTCATTCGATAGTTTTCAGTGTTCAGTTTTCAGTTTTCAGTGTTCAGTAAGCCAAAAACAATCGTGCCAATGTCCTGTCTTCACTGAAAACTGAACACTGGCAGCTGAACACTAAGCCTCCGGCTGTTCATCCATGATCCCCTGGATCGAAAACCGTATCGGCGAATCCTTTCGGCCGACTAATTGTTGTATGTACTTCGTATCACTCGTGAAAAACACATGATCGCCCTGACGAGCCCCCAGAGGGTCAATGGCCAGTTGAGGAAACTCATCCGGCTCATCGTTGATATCCAAAGGCTGCAACACAACCAGCTTCCATCCTGTCATGGAGGGATGCTTCATCGTTGCGGTTGCGAAGCCGATTACCTTTGCTGTTTGCATGATCGGTGTGTTCAGTGTTCAGTGTTCAGTGTTCAGTTTTTTCTGGATCGATTGTGACAGGCCAATCAACATTCGATTGATTTGCTTCGTTTCATCTACGACATGGTTCATCTGCTGATGATCGAAGATTTTGATCTTGTAGGCGATGTAGGCTTGTGTCCTCAATTCTGAAGAAGAGCCGCGAGCAATGCTGAGGAAACGAAGGAAATCCCGCTCAGATCGCTCAGAGCCTTCTGCGATGTTTGACGCTATTGAGACGGCTGCCCTCTGCATTTGATCTCGAAGAGCAAACTCTCGAGAAGATGACAACGCCTCATAGACAAACACCGCAAGGTTGCACGCCCTTTTCCAAACCTCCAGATCTTCAAAAGACTGAAAAGCCATCGTTACGTGATCAGTTAAAGGTGTTCAGTGTTCAGTGACGTCAAACTGAATCAGGTGTCCAATTTAAGTACTTCACGTGCTTCTTACTGAAAACTGAACACTGAAAACTGAAAACTGAAAACTAGATGATCCTTAGGTCATCAACCATTACACATCGTCGCTGACGAGTAAACGTCATTGGGTTCGTGACGCCTTCGCCGGTTGGTGTTGCGATGGAGAATGACAGATAGCCTTCGCCGCCAAGTCCGAGTCCTGCCATGCAGGGGCCGTTCTTGACGAACAGTGTTGTATTCATGACGCGGCCCATCTTGGTGATGGTATGGACGTCGCGAGAGTGGATGATTGCCGTGTGGCCGAAGCCGTGTTCGTATTTCTTTGCCAGAGCAATCGCGTGATCGCTGCAGTTGGCTCGCACGAAGGGGATGAACGGCATCATCTGCTCTTCAGTCACGAACGGATTGTGCTCGTCGGTTTCGCCGTACAGAATCAATGTGCTCGCAGGAACTGACAAGCCGATTTGGGACGCCAACCAGGCTGCGTCTTTGCCGATGAAGTCGCGATTCAGTTGATAGTGCCCGCCCGGTTCCTTCGGAGGTCCAAACGCCTTCGCCGTGAACGCGGCTACTTGAGCCGCATTGAGTCGATAGCCGCCATGATTCGAAACGGCAGTCATCAACGGGTCGAAGATTTCTTTGACCGCGAAGACTTCTTTTTCGCTGATACACAGCAAACTGTTGTCGAAGGCCGCTCCCGCAACGATCGACTTGGCTGCGTTGTCGATGTCAGCCGTTGCGTCAACGACAACCGGTGGATTGCCGGGACCAGCCACGATCGCTCGCTTAGGGCTTTGCAGAGCTGCTCGAGCCACCGCAGGACCGCCGGTGACAACCAGCATCTTGACGCCGCGATGATCAAAGACCTGTTGAGCGGTCTCAATCGTCGGCGTGCCAATGATGTTGACGAGATTCTCAAGTCCAGTTGCTGCGAAGATCGCTTTGTTGAAACGACGCACACCTTCGCTGGCGATCCTGGCTCCGCTTGGATGCGGATTGCAGACGATCGTATTACCGGCTGCCACCATGTTCACAAAGTTGCCAGCCAGAGTTGGCAGCGAGTGGGTCACTGGAGTGATCGCACCGATGACTCCAAACGGAGCGTACTCGGTAATCATCAAGCCGTGTGAGCCGCTGATCGCATCGGTCCGCAGGAACTCAACGCCCGGCACGTCCTTAATGGCTTTCAGCTTGGCGATCTTGTGTTCGAGTCGACCGATCTTGGTTTCTTCGAACTCAAGCTTGCCGAGTTCTTCAGCTTGTTCGTCGCAGATCTGCTTGACGATGCTGATGGCTTTCTTGCGGTCTTCCAGTGATGCGTGGCTGAGTATTTCAAAACCCTTCTGAGCCGCTGCGACCGCTTCATCAACAGTGCCGAATACGCCCCAGCGTGAATCAGGACCAGTTGAGCCGTTCACCTTCCCTGCGGCACCGTTGGTTTTGGTGAGCTGAGTCAGCACTTCCTGAACGATGTTGCGAATCGTTTGTTCGTTAGCAGTTGCTTGCATATTTGTTTCTTCCTGTAGGTCCTTTCTGCCGGAAAGGACTTTCGCCGCAGGCGAACTTCGCGCTGCGAATTTGATTTCGAACTTGTTTCAGTTGCATACTCGGTCGCGGCGAGCCGCGAAGTCCTCCCCGGCAGGGAGGACCTACATTTGTGATTCCCTCAACCTGTCCTGAACCCACCACGACACTTTCGTTCGCGTGGGAAATCTGACTGCCATTAATCCCAGAAGTACCATTGCCGCGATGAGTGAAATAACGTGATGCTCGATCATCACCGACACCAGATTGAAAAACGCAGCTCCTTCCAGGAATGCCAGCGTAATAATCAATTGCATTCGATAAATGCCGAGTAGTGACGCCAGGTTCAGTTCAGTGTTTTGACCATCAGAATCCTGCGACTTCAGTTGGTTCAAACGTGCCTTTGTGATGATGCTCGGAATGACCAGATGATTAACAATCATCAACCCTGCAAACCCAGCGGCAATCATGGTGACAATGCCCGGGTTTTCCTGCCCCAAAACATTTCCTTTGGTGATCACCAAAACAACACCAAAGAACGTGATGACACCCATCATCAATGCACCGGCAATGATCTGCATCACTCGCAGTTGCTGGTCGAAATCAGGCCCAAGTGACTGAAGGTCACCGGAAGTCTGTTGTTCGCTGACTGAGTATGGGTTTTGGTTCATCAGGCGATTATTCCCCCGCCTTAAACACCGTCTTCTGCTTCACCTGTACTGTGTCCACGATTCCAATAATCGCCGCATCGATTGGCAGTTCCTTCGTCCCCGGTGTGAACCGAGCACTCGAGCCCTGCACGCACAACACAACTTCACCTTCACCAGCTCCGACCGTGTCGACCACCACGAATGAACGTCCAGTAGGCTTCAGACTCTTCTGATCCTTCTCGTCGACTCGCAGTGGTTCCACGAGCAACAGCTTCTGGCCAATAAGCGACTCAACTTTGTGAGTGGCCACAAGGCTGCCGGTGATGCGAGCGAGAAACATGGGAGCCCTTCGGGCGTTTTCGGTTTGAGGTTTGAGGTTTTCGGAGAATCGCAGGACTCACCATCAACCAACCACCGCCACCCAAAACTGCCTTTCTGAAAACCGAAAACTGAAAACCGAAAACCTAGTGAGTCAGCACATCTCTCGTCTGTCTTGCAACTACGAGTTCTTCGTTCGTTGGCACCGTCCAGACCTGAACCTTGCTGCCGTCCTTACTAAGACATGCTTCGCCTTTCACGCCCGCGTTTTTGGTTGGGCACAGTTCGACACCGGCCCATTCCATGTTGCGACAGACGTTGGCTCGAATGCGATCGCTGTTTTCACCGATGCCGCCGGTGAAGACGATCACATCCGCACCGCCAAGCAAGGCCATGTAAGAGCCGACATAAGACCGGATCGATGCTTCGAACAGCTTCAGAGCCTTCTCGGCACGATCATGTCCCTTGGCTGATGCTTCTTCCAGGTCGCGGCAGTCACCGCTGAGTCCGCTGATGCCCAGCAGACCACCCTTGGAAGACATCTCCGTCAGAACCTGTTCGAACGTCAGGCCCGTTCGCTTCATGATCACAGGAATCGCGTAGGCGTCGAAATCACCGACTCGATTGTTGTTCGGC
>JBILXT010000407.1:0-6269 GCA_044378235.1 Planctomycetaceae bacterium | reverse complement strand
AACGTTGCATCGCTGAAAAGTCTCCCGACCAGATCCCGATTGCATGGTGGTCGCGTGAAGAGCGATACGCCGAACGGCTCGCCCCGGGAACAAAGTTCGCCGACATCATCGGAGAAATCGATCCCGCCCGACTGGCGGGAGGAACCAGCATGTCTGCAGAGGAAGCATTACACTTTGGATTAATTCCTCGAATGCATCGAGGACTCTTCGCGATGAACGAACTCCCTGAACTGGATGAACTCGTGCAGGTCGGCCTGTTCAATATCCTTGAAGAACGAGACGTACAGATTCGCGGTTACCCTATCCAGTTTGATCTGGATGTGATGATTCTGTTCTCTGCTAACCCGGCGACTTATAACCGCAGTGGCAAAGTCATTCCGCAGTTGAAGGACCGAATCGGCAGTTTGATTCAGACTCACTATCCGCATGATCGTGATGCCGGGATCCAGATCATGGAACAGGAGTGCGACGTTCCGCTCGACGGCGACTTCCCAGTTATTGTTCCTTATTTCATGAAGCAGATCATCGAAGAGATCAGCCGCAGCGCAAGGAAAAGTCGCTACATCGATCAGACCTCCGGCGTCAGTGCCAGATTCAGCATTGCCAACTATCAGACGATGATCGCGAGTGCTCGTCGCAGAGGTGCGGTGCTGGGTGAAAAGCCTGCGGTTCCTCGCATCAGTGATCTCGGACATCTGTATTCATCATCACTTGGAAAGCTTGAGATCGATCTGATGAGCAGTCATCAGATGAGCGAGCGTCAGGTTCTGGATGCTGTCATCGCTGAAGCGGTGAAGAGTGTATTCGCGGAGTACGTTGAGCAGCATGGGCTCGAAGCGATCTCCCAGATCTTTGCCAAAGGCGTTAAGATCGAAGTTGGCGATATGCTTCCGAGCGAACATTATGAAACGTTGTTGAAGCGAGTCCCGCCGATCTGGGATAAAGCTTTTGAACTCAACGCCTCGGAGAATTCTGCCGTCAGAGCATCCTGCGTCGAGTTTGTCCTTGCGGGTCTTTATGCGACCGATCGTATCAGCCGTGCTCAGCGCCATGGAGTTGTCACTTACGAGATCGGATAAGTAAGTGTGAATACGATGATGGCAGTCACCCTGCATTGTTAGCCCAGGGATGAGGGAAGTAGGCCGGACCGAGCGTCAGCGAATTCTGCCGTTCTCTGCTAAAACAAGGCGACATATGCTGCTGGAGTTCGAGGGAACCTGCAGAGGACATCCGGGGCCAGGGAGTCGCTCCGCAAATGGCATTTCGGAACAACCGGGTGCATGGCAGACTACGGGGTAACTCTTTCGCCCAGAAATCACGACGACCTCGCGATCCCGAGGTGCCTCTCTTGTTTGCCACTCACAATGCGAATTCTGCTGTACGAAGATCTTCAGGCTGAGAACCTGAGTCCGGTCGCTCTGCTTCGACCAGTGTTTGAACTGGTTTGCGGGCGTGACTGTCTTCGACGCCGACTGCAGCGTTGGTTTCCCACGGCAGAATTGGGGGTCTGGATTCGATCATGGCTCAAAGAGTCCTATGCCGAAGAGCAACCGGAAATTGCGGTGAATGACTGCGACTGGCTTCGGAATGGCCCGGTGCTGCTGATCAACGGCCGATGGCTCCCTGAACGTCGGTTGAATGCTCTCGACTTCCTGAATCATCGCGCCGGCTTCATCGACGGACATCCCGCATGGATGCTTGCCGAAGGCGAAGACCTTGCAGAGATCTTCGCGAACGAGCCCTGCCTCTCACTTGAACGATATGCAGGTACGCATCGCATTGTCCCGACGAACGGACAGTTCATTCGCTATCCGTGGGATCTGATCAACCAGAATTCTCAACAGCTGATACGAGACTTCAGTGACGAAGGAATTTCTCATCGCCCTGATTTCGATCATGTTCAGATCATGGGAGATGCGGCTGACATCTACATCTCTTCGCAGGCCTCGATCGATCCGTATGTCGTCGTTGATGCTCGACGTGGTCCGGTGTCGATTGATCGTGATGTTCAAATCCAGTCGTTTACTCGCATTGAAGGTCCCTGCCATGTGGGGCGAGGTTCACAGATTTTTCGGGCGCTGATTCGAGGCGGCACCACAATCGGAGACAACTGCCGCGTTGGAGGTGAAGTGGAAGAATCCATCCTGCATGGCTATGTGAATAAGTACCATGAAGGGTTCCTTGGTCATAGCTATGTCTGCCCGTGGGTGAACATCGGTGCGATGTCGTCCACTTCGGACCTGAAGAATGATTACAGCAGCGTCAAGGTGCCGCTGGTGGGTCAACTCGTGGACTCAGGCTATCCCAAGGTCGGTTCCTTCATCGGCGACCATTCGAAAATCTCTCTCGACAGCATGTTCAACACGGGTAGCTCTGTCGGCGTGATGACGATGGTTCTGCCGGGCGGACGTTTGCTGCCAAGACACATCCCATCCTTCTGCAGCGTGATGTGGGGTGAACTGACGACGGACTGGTCACTTGAATCGGCCATCGAGACTGCTCGAATCGTCATGCACCGACGTGGACGAGAGTTATCCCCGGCTGCTGAACGTCTGTTGCGAGTCATCTTCGAGCGAACCGACGGAGAACGTCAGCAGGCCATCCAGCGTGCTTCGCAACGACGAGCGACTGCTGCTTCGAGCACATAACGGGGATTTTGCACGAAACATCGTAGCCCTGTGGCCCCATCCCTCTATCGGGATTGCCGGTCATTTTTCCGCCGCTGCCGGAAATAGCCAGGTTGTTTTCGTCCGACTTTGCGACAGGGCTGGCTGGCTGCTATCGTGCCGCCTGAGGACTACTGACCGATTTCTGTCCTCGCAACTCCCACGGCCCAATTTATCCAGTCAAACCAGTTAAAATCGCCATGACACAGATCAACAAGCACAGCAGCCGTATTACTCAACCCGCTTCTCAGGGCGCTTCCCAGGCCATGCTTTATGCCACGGGCATGGATCAGGCCGACATGAATAAAGCTCAGGTCGGTATCAGCAGCATGTGGTACGAGGGCAATCCCTGCAACATGCACCTGATGGATCTGGCAACAAAGGTCCGTGAAGGTGTTCAGGCGGCCGGTATGGTCGGGATGCGATTCAATACGATCGGCGTCAGCGACGGGATCTCCATGGGCACCGACGGGATGTCCTATTCTCTGCAGTCGCGAGACCTGATTGCAGACTCCATCGAAACCGTCATGTGCGCTCAGTGGTACGACGCGAATATCTCACTGCCTGGCTGTGACAAGAACATGCCCGGCTGCATTATCGCGATGGGTCGTCTGAATCGTCCCGCGCTGATGGTTTATGGCGGAACCATCAAACCAGGCTGTGGTCTGAAAGGCGAAAAGCTGGATATCGTTTCAGCGTTTCAGTCTTACGGAGAATACCTCGGAAAGAAAATCACCGAAGAAGAACGCGCAGCGATTGTCCGTCGAAGTTGTCCAGGAGCTGGCGCGTGCGGCGGGATGTACACAGCCAACACCATGGCTTCCGCCATTGAAGCGATGGGCATGTCCCTTCCCTACAGTTCATCAATTCCTGCAGAAGACCCTGCCAAGCTGGAAGAATGTTTCCGCGCTGGTGCTGCCATCAGAAATCTGATGGAAAAGGACATCAAGCCACGCGACATCATGACGCGTGCGGCATTTGAAAATGCCATGGTTCTGATTATGGCAACGGGTGGTTCAACGAACGCCGTTCTGCATCTGATCGCAATGGCTCGCGCGGT
The DNA here is from genome assembly GCA_044378235.1 of Planctomycetaceae bacterium. Classification (GTDB taxonomy): domain Bacteria; phylum Planctomycetota; class Planctomycetia; order Planctomycetales; family Planctomycetaceae; genus SXXK01. Next base: position 2,543 of record JBILXT010000407.1, on the reverse strand, counting down.
AAATGTTCCTTTGACAATCGATGACTTCCAGAGCGTCAGTGATCGCATTCCTTACATCTCTGACCTGAAGCCAAGCGGCAAGTTCGTGATGGAAGATCTGCACACCATCGGTGGAACTCCGGCGGTACTGAAATATCTGCTGGAAAAAGGACTGATTGATGGAAGCTGCATGACGGTCACTGGAAAGACTCTGGCAGAGAATCTGAAGGATCTGCCAGCGCTGAAGGAAGGCCAGAAGATCGTTCAGCCAATCGAGAATCCGATCAAGGAAAGTGGCCACATCCGCATCATGCGCGGGAATGTTTGCCCGGATGGGGCCGTTGCGAAGATCACCGGTAAAGAAGGTCTTGTCTTCAAAGGCACGGCTCGATGTTTTGATTCTGAAGAGCTGATGCTGAAAGGTCTTGAAGACGGCAAAATCCAGAAGGGCGATGTTGTTGTTATCCGTTATGAAGGCCCGAAGGGCGGACCTGGTATGCCGGAAATGCTGACTCCGACATCGGCGATCATGGGGGCTGGCCTCGGGACTGATGTTGCACTGCTGACCGACGGACGTTTCAGCGGCGGGTCGCACGGGTTCATTGTGGGACATATCACCCCGGAAGCTCAGGTCGGGGGCACGATTGCCCTTTTGAAGGATGGTGACCAGATCACGGTTGACGCAGAAAAGAATGAGATCAATGTGGATCTTTCTGCTGCCGAACTGGCCAGCCGCAAGGCGGCCTTCGTCCCGTTGCCGTTGAAGGCAACTCGCGGAACACTGGCCAAGTACATTCGTTGCGTTAAGTCTGCTTCTGAAGGCTGTGTGACGGATGAGGAACTCTGATCAGGAGCCGAGCCCGCCAGATTCTTCCCCCAGTGCAAAACCGCAACTGGAAGATCTGCGGAATCATCCGGTCTACCTGTAAAACCAAATTGCATTGAAATTTGGCTCGCTTTCCGCTGTGCTGGCGGGGCTGGCGGTATTGCTTCTTTACCCAGCCCCGCACAACATCACGATTGGAGTGACTGTTTCACTGATTTCCGTGTTGTTCTACGTAGCGCGGAATCTTTTGCTCCCCAGAGCAAGAACGCTCGGGCAACTGGATCTGATCGTTTCAGGTTACCTGCTGCCGGTTTTCTTTATTCAGTGGTGCTGCATTCTGCTCACTCCGAATAAGGAAACGTCTACCGGTTCAGCCTGCATGATTGTGATTTCAGGGCTACTGTTCAGCGCAACGTCGTCACTTCTGGTGGTGTCGGTCATCGGTGCGGGAGCGTGGCTCATCGTCAAGCAGCTGAGTGAAGGTCTTGTAACCCCAAACGAAATCGTTCAACTGCTGATTGTCGCCCCATCCATTGCCATGGTTGTGCGGTTCTCTGTTGAACGAACACTTGGGGCACTGCAGGAGACTCGCGATCGCGAGAAGCAAAAAGCGATCCAGCTGGAGGAGATGCTGCGCCAACTGCAAACAGAGACTGAGCTGCGTCGTGAATCCGAGGCTCGCCTGTTGCAGGCTCAGAAGAAGGCAAGCCCTGGGGTGATGGCTGCAGGCGTAGCTCATGATTTTAACAATACCCTCCGAGCCATCACCGGGATGTCTGAGTTGATCTCGATCAAGTCACGAGAGCAGGAGACGAAAACGCACGCGGAAGAGATCTGCAGAGCTGTCCAGCAGGCGTCAGACATCTGTCGACAGATGCTGGCCTACACCGGGCGATCCACTGCCGAGAAATCTGTCATTGATATCTGTGGACTCATTCGCGAAATGACGCCCCTGATCAAAGCGACGCTGCCAGACAGGGTTACGGTCTCCTTCGAAGCCAGCCTGGACCCTGCTCTGGTCTACGGCAACACTACCCAGCTTCAACAAGTATTGATGAATCTCGTGACAAATGCTGCAGACTCGATCGTCGGAAAAGGCGATATTCAGTTGCGTGTCGACAACCAGCTTGTCAGCGGACGCATCAGCAGTTCGGAATACTTCTGGATCTCAGCTCCGACTCCCGGTGAATGTATCGCACTGAGTGTGACCGATACAGGCCATGGTATGGGGCCAAACGTCGTGGCTCAGATTTTTGACCCTTACTTTACGACAAAGAAATCCGGACACGGACTGGGATTATCCAGTGTCCAGGGCATCGCATCATCCCACGATGCGGCCCTGGGAGTCTGGAGCAAACCCGGGGCAGGAACTCGGTTCTCGATCCTGTTTCCCAGAAAGATGTCGGCAGAATCAGGTATGGATCAAACCAAGTCACCGGGAATCGCTCTTCAGAGAATTGCCGCTTCGAATACGATTCTTGTCGTCGATGACGATGACCTTGTCCGCACGCCGCTCGTTAAAATGCTGGAATTATTGGGCTGGACGGTGGTCGAAGCCTCCAGTGGAGAAGCGGCTGTCGCCCTGACCAGGCTGCGATCAGATTTTGCCACCATCCTCGTCGACTACACAATGGCAGGTATGAATGGACGTGAAACACTAGAGCCTGTTATTGACTTAAGTGAAGATATATGTTGATGTTATGTAATGAGCAAGACAGGGAAGTCGTACCCCAGCGAC
>JBILXT010000076.1:0-22712 GCA_044378235.1 Planctomycetaceae bacterium | reverse complement strand
AAGATGTTCGCGGCAACTCGCTGTGTCATCTGTCATCGCTTCGGCGGAGACGGTGGCGCGACGGGACCGGATTTGACGCAACTCGCAGGTCGCTTCAACCTGAATGATCTCACGGAAGCGATCATGGTGCCGAGCAAAGTGGTCAGCGATCAGTACAAGGGGACGACTGTCGTCACGACTTCGGGCAAGTCGTACAGTGGTCGTATCGTGGGAGAAAACGATGAACTCATCCGAGTTCTCACCAGTCCTGAAGACCCCACAAAAATCTCGGAGATTTCCAAGTCTGAAATCGAGGAACTGCAACCTTCACCGATCTCACTGATGCCGATGGATTTGTTGAAGCCTTTGAATCAGGACGAGGTGCTGGACCTGCTGGCCTACTTGTTGTCTCGCGGCGACAAAGGCAACGCGATGTTCAAAAAGTAGTTTTCCTATCGCGGCACCGCGCAGTACTGCAGTAGGGGAAAGGCATTTTTGTGAAATGCCTTTTTGAGCCCCTGCGATTGTGATGGTGTTCACTGAAGCCAATGCAGCCGTCCAGAAGGGTGTAAACCACCGCCGTGATGTCAGGTCTTAATCATAACCCGAAGCGTGAATTTTAGAGTTGCGCCTTTTTTAGGCCCGGAGGGCCGACACAAGGGCGGATGTGTCGGCCATTCAGGCCTGAGTCACAGTGTTTTCTGTCGTCCGGTGGCTCACGCCACCGGACGAGGATGTGCCGGGCTTCCAGCCCTAACCAAAATGCGCAACTTCAAAAAGCATGAGTGAGGGATCTTGTGCGTCTGTCACAGGAGTACTGTTCCCTCAATGACGTTTTGGGTCGTGAAAAGCCGTTAAATCAACACCCCCAGTGGGGGATGAGATCGCCACTTGGACCTGTACCAAATCTGATGGAGTGATCGATTACTTTGCCGCAGGGCTATCCGTGACCTTGGCGGACGGATCATTATTCTGAGTTGCTACAGGTCCCGCCGGTGCGGCAGGTGTCTCAGTGGCAGAGCTTGCGGCTGGCGGCATGGCTGCACGTTGCGTCTTTTGATCGTCAGCAAAAACTTCGCTGAAGATGTCGTTCAAAATGGCATCGTCTTCATCGTTGCGTTTCTTCACAGGCTTCTTCTTGCCTGCGGATTTCTTGCCCGCCTTCTTTGCGGCTGGAGATTTCTTCGCAGCCTTCTTTCGACGTGGATCGCCAGTCGGAGGTTCTGATTCGGCCTTCGCATCAGAATCGTTCACAGCTTCTGTTTGTTCATCAGCCGCTTTCTCAGGAGATGCGGCAGGCTCTTTCGAGCCGACTCCGGCTTCGGCAACGGGCAACTGAGTGGTCGCCGCATTCTCGGTTGCTGCTGGCTCAGCCTGCGCTGCGGATTGCTCGGCCTGGATTGACGACTTTGGACCGGAAGTTTCGTCTCCGAACGAATCGCCGGCCGGCTTATAGCCGGTTTGAAAGAGTCGACGAGTTGATGGAGGAGCGCTGGAAACGGGTTCGGCAGTGATAGACGACCCTCGATGCAGTGACTCCGCCAACCTTGAGAACGAGCCGGCAGGTTTCCATTCCCCGTTTTCGCTGTAGCGGACCAAATCGTCTTCCGCCAACGCGCCGGATTCAGCCATGATTCGCAATTCGGTCAGCGACATGGGCCCGAGCAGTTGCCCGAGAGGTTTGCAGTAGAACTCCGGGGGACCGTCTCCGGTGATTTGTCCGGCCAGAGAATCCAGCAGTTCCAGCTCTTCGGTTAACTCGCTGGGCGTCAGATCATCAGTTGTGGTGCCATAGACCGGGCGTCGCGTCGAGGGTGTGGCATCTTCAAAATCAAAAGCGAGTTCCGACAGGTCGGTGATTGTTTCCGGCTCTTCGGCGGACTCAGGATTATTCGGTGAGTTAGCTGACACGGGCATTCCACGGGCAGGGTCGAGTCGGTTGAAAATGGCTCTGGCATTTTCCGGAATGGTCCGAATGATGCCACCACGAATGTCCATAACCCGCGATTTCGCCTCGAAAAATGAGCTTCCCCGTGTTATGAGCGGGAAAGTTGAAGGTGGTTGGGTGTAATCGCTCGTGGATTTGATAGGATTATCACGCAACGATCGATGGTGGCAGGTTTTCCAAACCCCGCCGGGTTGTCATCCCGCACTGGAGACAGTGTTTTCTCGTTGCATACAAGTGCAAGCATTATGTTTACCGGCCTCGTGGAAGGACAGGGAACTGTCAGGCAAATCGCCTCACTTCCAGTCGGGCTGCGCCTTTCAATTGCACCGGACCCCGGTTGCTTTGTCGCCACTGACGCCGCTTTGGGCGATAGTATTTCGATCTGCGGATGCTGCCTGACAGTCGTCGCCATCCATGACGGAATGCTGGATTTTGAAGCCGGCACGGAAACACTTTCAAAAACCAATTTGGGACTCTTCACCGTTGGCACTCGAGTCAACCTGGAGCGATCTCTGCGAGCAGACGCCAGGCTGGGCGGCCATATTGTTCAGGGCCATGTCGATGGCGTTGCAACAGTCGCAAACATTGTTCGGAACGGTGACTGGATCGACATGTGGTTTGCTCCCGGACCTGAGCAGTTGCGATTGATGGTCCCCAAGGGCTCCGTCGCTGTCGATGGCATCAGCCTGACCGTGGTGAATGTGACACACGACCAGTTCTCCGTCGCGCTGATTCCTCACACGTTGCAGGTCACAACGCTCGGTCAGGTTTCTGTGGGCGACGTCGTCAACATTGAAAATGATGTTCTTGGCAAGTACGTGGACCAGCTTCTTGAGCGTCGGTTCGGCAAAAGCTCGTCGCCCGGCATGATCAACGCGGCTCCTGGGATTTCCATGGGGCCTATCACTGAAATTCTTCCCGACATTGATCTGAAACAGGAAAGCCCACCTCCCCGATGAAAGCCGTCCAGCGTCAGACGCGATCTTTTCTGATGTCGCTGTTCCAGCAGCACGGCATCAACCCGCGCGGAGATCTGGGACAGAACTTTCTGATCGATGTGAATCTGATTGAGTTCGCTGTGCGTGCCGCCGAACTGGGGCCCCGCGATGTCGCTCTGGAGGTTGGATCAGGCACCGGCGGCATGACCGCGTTTCTGGCCCAGGAAGCTGGACGAGTCATCTCCATCGACATCGACAAGAACATGTCAGCGCTGGCGGCGGAAGCTGTTCAGGACTGTAACAATGTCACTCTGATCAACAGCGACATCCTGAAGAACAAGAACACGCTGGATCCTCACATCTGTGATGTGATCCGCCATCACGTCGCTTCCATTCCGAATGGGCGACTGAAGCTGGTGGCCAACCTTCCTTACAGCGTCGCAACGCCAGTGATTTCCAACATCATTGCCTCGGATCTGCCATGGGAGCGTATGGTCTGTACGATCCAATGGGAACTCGCCGAGAAGATGGAAGCGGAGCCGGGCAATTCCAAATATGGAGCGATGTCGGCCTGGATTCAGTCGCAGGGCACCGTCCGGATTCTGCGTCGTCTGGGTCCCAATGTGTTCTGGCCGCGGCCGAAAGTTGATTCTGCCATCGTCAGCATCTGGCGTGATCAGGAGAAAGCCGACCGCATCAACGACCGGCGGTTTTACCAGGATTTCCTGCGGCGAGCGTTCACGCTGCGACGCAAGTTTATCCGGAGTGTGCTCGTCGCTCTTTATCGACAACAACTGGACAAACCGGAGATTGACCAGCTGCTCGGTGAGCTCGGACACACCTCCGAAGACCGCGCAGAAAACATGGATATCCCGACTTTGATTCGTCTTTCGAATCATCTGTTGGCCACGATTCAAAAGAAGGGTGGCCAGATTGAATCGATTGATGAACCCATTGAATCTGAAGAGTAACTGAACGCTGATTTCAAATTTGAAATCTGAAATTTGAAATCTCTCACCTTGTTCCGATCTCAAATTTCAAATTTGAAATATCAAATCTGACAACTGATCACTGACTACTGACCACTTTCCACGGAGCCTCCAACATGCAAGATCGCATCGCCTATCGCGGACTGACGTTTGATGACGTCCTTCTGGAACCAGGATACAGCGAAGTGATCCCGTCAGATGTCGACATCAGTTCGCATGTGACGCGCAATATCAGCCTGAGTTTGCCGATCGTCAGTAGTCCCATGGACACGGTGACGGAGAGCGAAATGGCGGTCGCCATGGCCCAACTGGGTGGCATCGGCATTATTCACAAGAACATGAGCATTGAGCAGCAGGCCATGCAGGTGGATCGAGTGAAGCGAAGTGAACATGGGGTCATCGTGGACCCTGTCACTCTTCCTCCGGAAACACCCGCCGGTGAAGCTGTGAAACTGATGGATGAGAGAAACATCGGCGGCGTACCGATCACGGTTAATGGGAGGCTGGTGGGCATCCTGACTCGCCGCGATCTGCGGTTTCTGGAGTCAAAAGATCGACCGGTTTCTGAAGTTATGACGAAGGAGAATCTGGTCACAGCACCGGAAGATACGACCCTGGAAGCGGCCGAGAGAATTCTCCTGCAAAACAAGGTCGAGAAACTGCTGCTCGTGGACGATGATTATCAGTTGAAGGGATTGATCACGATCCGTGACATCGACAAGAACCTGCAGTTTCCGCGGGCTTCGAAAGATTCACGCGGCCGTTTGCGGGTTGGTGCCGCAGTCGGTGTTTATGATCTGGATCGAGCTGCTCAATTGGTTGAAAAAGGTGTTGACGTACTGGTCGTTGATAGTGCACATGGTCATTCTCGGAATGTTATCGAAACGGTGCGGGCGATTAAGCGTCAGCTCCAGATCGATGTGATTGCGGGAAACATCGCGACTGAAGAAGGTGCGAAGGCTCTGGCTGATGCCGGGGCAGACGCTGTCAAAGTTGGGATTGGGCCAGGATCTATTTGTACAACTCGGATAATTTCGGGCATCGGTGTCCCCCAGTTAAGTGCGGTCGCAAATGCGGCCAGAGCTTTAAAGGGATCCGGGATCCCGATTATCGCTGACGGAGGAATTCGTTTCAGCGGAGATATAACCAAGGCACTTGCTGCGGGAGCGTGGACCGTGATGGTCGGCGGTCTTCTGGCGGGTGTCGATGAAAGTCCTGGTGAGATGATTCTTTACCAGGGTCGAAGCTTCAAGCGGTACCGAGGAATGGGATCGCTGGGAGCAATGATGAAGGGCAGCAGTGAACGTTACCGGCAGGGACATGTCCCAACGGGCGACCAGTCCAAACTGGTTCCGGAAGGCGTGGAAGGTCGCGTTCCTTACAAAGGAGCCTTGCAGCCGTTGATATTTCAGCTGACCGGTGGTCTTCGTTCCGGCATGGGTTATGTCGGAGTCGGGACAACTGCGGAGCTGAGAGAGAAAGCTCGGTTTATCGAGATTTCAGCGGCGTCGGTTAGGGAGAACCATCCACATGACATCGCAATTACTCAGGAAGCTCCAAACTACTCTGTGGAGCACGCCCCGAAGGACTGATTCGGCATCAGCCATGAAGACCCTCCTGCGAGGCATCAGTCTCGCAGGGATGGTCGCCTTCATGTCGGCTCCGGAAGTTGCCGCCGATAATTCAAGAGCCACATCAAAGGGCGCGGGCTCCGTTGTACAGCGTCCGGAAATTGCCAGCGCTATGTCGGCGGATGAGGGAGTTCGGCACTCGTCGACAACCTCGGCGACTGTTGTTCGCCCCGCCACAAGAACCCGCGTTACTCCGGCTGGTGGAACACCGCCAGAGCCTTTATTCGTGGAGCAGCAGGGAGTTATTCGTGCCGGTGCAGAGATGCCACCGGCACCAGCTACGACGAATGCGCCCGCAATCTCCGCAGAGGCGCGGCAACAGATTGCTCCGCCCGTTGACCGACGTTTCAGCCGAACTCAACATGCCGACGAAGGCTTCTCGGCACGAATGGATTACGTTCTGTCAGGTGGCGTCGTTTCATCTTCGGCTGAATCCGTAGGCGAATGGTGGGAAGAACGATCCGGACAGATGATGAATCGAGTCCAGCCGGGCCGCCGACAGCCCCAGCAGCCACCGATGCAGCGTCTTGCGAATGCTCGGGAACAGATGATCAACAATATCACGCTGCCTGAACAACCTTTGCCGGAAGTCGATTTCTACGATGCTGCCCCGATTGCAGTCTCCTCATCGTCTGGTGTGACTCAAACAGCCGGACAGGAAGACGTCACAGCCATCGCTGACTCTGCTCCCGCGAGTCGTTTAAAGACCGACATTCGTACAATTCAGCCAACGCTGAGTTATGCGATGAAGGGGATTGTTCCTGATCAGCTGCCAGTCGATTTCAATGATCGAGTGAACACAGAAGAGTATCAACCACGCCAGGCGAGTCCGACCGTCTATCAGTGGGCTCCAACCAACTTTTATCACTATCCTCTGTACTTCGAAGATCCATCTCTGGAGCGTTACGGCCACACGTATCATCCGGTTGTGCAACCGTTTGCATCAACAGGACGGTTCGCAACTCAGCTTGTGGGGCTGCCATACCAGATGGCCCTGCACCCGATCCACTCAAAACAGTATGCACTCGGGTATTACCGTCCCGGCGAGTATGCTCCGAAGAAGCATTACCAGATCCCATTCAACGAAGAAGCAACGGTGGTGGAAGTCGCGACTGTCGTGGGTCTGTTCCTGATTATTCCGTAGGCTGAATCCCGAAGCTTAATTATTGCAGATCAGCGAATTTGACCTGCAAAATCCGTAAAACATGCGGAATGAAGCCTGCACGTTGAAAGAATGTGCAGGCTTCAGTTTTTACTTTTCGCAATCTTCGATACTCTTCGCCCGGAAGTTGAGTTTCCGTCGCTGGATTGGAGTGTCTCTGTACGGTTGTGACAAAGCACTGCCCTGTCGACGGTATTCTCCTCTCGCGGCCAGGTGGCGAAACAGGCAGACGCACGGGACTTAAAATCCCGGGTCCCGTAAAGGGACGTACGGGTTCGATTCCCGTCCTGGCTAATAAAAAGACTGGGGTTCTGAAAACCCTAAGCACTGAACACTGCCCAGAACTGGCATGTGTCACCAGAAGTCAGCTCCCTCAACGTCGGGTGAGGCAAAGCGTCCCGTAGCGGTCTCAGAATTAATCTGAGACGCAATGCACCAACCGACCTCCCGAAGCTCCACGGTCTCAGGCTTAACCTGACCGTCAACCGGCATGACTCAGGTCTATGTTGAGATCGACTTCGGCGTAGCCCGGAACATCATCGAAAAGTCAGGCCGCCCCGGCTCGTCGCAGCCGCAGTCCAAAGGCCTGCTGCCATTCGGAAGCCGGAATTACTGGTAAAGCCCGAACGATCGATTCAACCGCGACAGTCGGACCGAATAAATCTGGTTGAGTTAATATTTCATGTCTCATTCAGGATTCGAATTGCCACAAGGGCCTTTATCGCTGAAAAAATGAGCCGCGGCGATCAGTCGTATTAACTCGCAATTCGTTTTCGCTCGGTGAAATATGGAATCGTCCAGTTCAGAGAAGCAATCTGCGACAACAGCTGGTCTCAAATCATCAACGAACGGTGGTCAAACTGGCCAAAGTGGCGATGGACGCATCGATCGACCAGCCGTTCAAGTTGTCTGGTCAACTCTTTCCGGGGTCAGGTATCCTGAGGGAGGTACTCGCAAATGACGCAGTTAACGAAACGTATCATCTACTTCGCCATCATCATCGCGCTGATTGGGCGACTCGCCTGGCACCTTATCCCGAAGCAGCCGAGTGGCCCGAACATTGAACCTGAGGTTTCTTCAGATTCGTCCAGCCGCTGAGTCGACCGAATTCTGTTGAACGGTTTCCTGCTGGCTAAAAAAGCAATCACGATGCAGGCAGTTTATTGCTGCTTCAATCGAATCGCCCTGAACTCACTGCGAAGCACTGCTTGAGAACCTATTTTGCGGTCAAACGGCGGATCACCACAGAAACGGCGGCCATGGCAAATGCCGCCGTCATGAATGTGGCCGTGCCATAGATGACTCGCCGCTTTTCGCAGGCATGTGGCGAATCGGCTCGGTGAGGACAAATGCACTGGAAGCCGTTGTCAACGTCCCACTCAGGAACTTCGGGGGCTCGAACTTCTTCCTCCGAGAACACGACGGGAATGCCAACTTCGCCTTCGGCCGCGAAACCGCGTCGAGCCAGCTCTTTTCTGAGCACTCGAGCCAATGGATCCACCTTGGTGCGGCTTAGATCATCGACGCGAATCTGAGTCGGATCCATTCGAGCCCCCGCCCCAGTGATGCTGATCACGGGAATGCCTTGTTTGAGGCATGTCTCCAGGAGCAGAACTTTCGAGGTGACGTTGTCGATGGCATCGATCACAAAGTCGGGCCGAGGTTTCAGCAGAGCATCAGAAGTGGAAGCGTCATAAAACGCCTGAACAGGATCAATCCAGGCTTCCGGATGGATGGCTCGCACACGCTCCGCAAGCAACTGAGCTTTGGACTGGCCAACGGTGGCCGGAAAGGCTTGAAGCTGGCGATTCACATTGGTGAGACAAACATCATCAAAATCGACGAGCGTCATACGACCAACTGCGGAACGCGCTAAGGCCTCGGCCGCATAGCTGCCGACACCACCGAGTCCGAAGATCGTTACGTGAGAGTTGAGCAGGCTCCGAATGCCGTCATTGCCCACGAGACGAATCAGGCGATCCCAGCGTCGGTGAACGCGTTCAGGCGGAGCCGGCAGGTCTTCTCGATCCGGACGGGAACAGGCGTCGAGCGAACCTTCCCAGGCACGGACCTTAGTCTGGCGTGGCAGCGCAGCGTCGACCTCAGGGACGGCCGAACCTGCCATCGATTCACAAGCCCCTGATTCACAGGTCTCGTCCCTATCGACATGTTCATGGTTGCAGCGCTCGTTCTGTGCACAGTCTGCCTCAATTGCGTCGACTTGAGGTGTGACCACACGTGCAGTTGAGTGATTCAGGGCTGTTTTCTCCAGCATGGGGAATAAATCGAAAACCGGATTGTAATCGCCTGAATTCCAGAGTCACGAGAATCTGAAAGATTGAGCGACACCAAAGCGGTGGAACAGTGTTTGCGTCCTGAAGCCTGCAGACGAATTCTTAAAAATCTATTGAACACCTGTAGCCTGCAGGGAAAAAATCATGAATACAATCTTGACTTTCGCTTATCTCGATCCCGGAGCAGGCAGCATGCTGCTTCAGGCGATTGTCGGTGGAAGTGCGGGACTTATGGTCCTTGTTCGGCACCTTTGGCGCACTGTGCGGCTTTCAAGAAAGCCCCTGAGCCCAAATACCTCCGGCGCTGATGCCTGAGAGACATGGTGCCAACAAGGGAATTTGAACCCGGTTCATTTCGCGACCGGTCCGCGCGAGTCGTTCGTCGGCGTGACGGTCTGGTGTACCGAGCATTGAAGAGATCGGCCCTTGAAGAGTGGATCTGGGTTTCCTCCAGAACGTTCTTTCAGGAGTGCATGAACGCTCAGCAGATTGTCCGCACACACCTCGTTGATCGGGAGGAGTGCGCTGCATCGGACACGGAGTACGTTGCCACACTCCAGCACGAGCGTCTGCCACTCATCACGTGGCCGTACGAATGGTGTTTTTCGATGCTGCGTGAAGCTGCGTTGCTGCAGCTTGATCTCATGGGCCGGAGCTTGCAGGAAGATTGTATTCTTAAAGACGCGTCAGCCTATAACTTCCAGTTCCTTGGGACGCAACCTGTTCTCATCGACACTCCGTCGATAGTTCGCCTGAAGCCTGGCGCACCGTGGGACGGTTATCGCCAGTTTTGCCAGATGTTTCTGTATCCTCTGATGCTGCAGGCCTGGAAGGGCATTCATTTTCAGCCCTGGCTTCGAGGCAGCCTTGAAGGAATCACGCCGGAACAATTTGCAAGAATGCTGTCGTGGTTCGACCTGTTTCGTTCAGGAGCGATGACTCATGTCTGGCTCCATGCACGATTAGAGTCAGTCGCCGAAACTGCAGTATCGACATCATCATCGCTGCAGACACATGGGTTCAATAAACAGATGATTCAAAACAACGTGACAGGCCTAAAAAGCGTGGTCAGCCGCCTGCAATGGAAGGCGGCCAGATCCGTGTGGTCTGACTATGACAATGTTGAAGGCCCCGTGAGCCGGGACGGCCATAACAAAGAAGTGTTCGTGGAGCAGGTCTGTCGTTCAGGCCGATGGAAAACGGTCTGGGATCTGGGCTGCAATCAGGGACGTTATTCGCGGATCGCAGCGAAGCATGCCGAATTGGTCGTTGCCATGGATGCAGACCACCTGACCATTGACCGATTTTATCAGACGCTCCGACAGGAAGAGAATCGCATCATCGTTCCCCTCGTGACAGATCTAAGTGATCCGTCTCCTGGTCTTGGGTGGAGAGGACTGGAACGATCGCCGCTGGAACAGCGTTCTCAACCAGATCTGGTTTTTTGCCTTGCGCTGATTCATCACCTTGTGATTGGGCGCAATCTGATTCTGGGCGACGTCGTTCAGTGGCTGGCTTCACTGCAGGCGACCGTCATTATCGAATTTGTGGATCGAGGTGATGAGCAGGTGCAACGATTGTTGCGAAATCGTACCGATGTCTTTTCTGACTACAGCAAAGAGGCATTTCTTGGACTTATTGAAAGCCTGTTTCTTGTCCAACATCAAGTTGTGTTGCCGTCGGGCACTCGAACTCTGTACCTGTTGCAGCCCTTGAAATCGTAAGCACTTCGGACACACTCATGGACTCAGCAGTCACATCGCAGTCGCAGACCTTTCGGCCAACTGCAGTTCAGGAATTGCTGCATGTTTCTGCCCTGAATGCTTTCGCAATCGTTCAGCCGATACTCGACAGCCTTGTCAACAACGTCGCTTTTCTTCGCTATTACAACTATTCAACGTCTGCTGTCGTGCTGGCAATTGCGATCCTGACACTGGGACTGCCGACACTGCAGTTTTGCCTGCGTTCCATCCTGCACAGGATTGGCTTTCCACGGATTGCCGATCAGCTTCACAAAGTCCTGCTGGGGATTTTGTTCCTTGTCGCATTCTCTTATGCAACCAGATGGATGTCGTCCACGTTCCGGTTAGCCGATTATGGCGTTCCGGATGAGTTCTTGCTGCTTAACGCCATTCTTGCTTCCGCATGGCTTACGCGACTCTATTATCGCTCTGAGATCCTTCGCCAGATGCTTCTACTCAGTCTCGCCGGAGTCTTATTGTACCCAACGGTGTTTTTTCTGAACCCTGCCATTCAGGAAGAGGTTCTCCTAATCTCATCGAGGACTTATTTCCAGCCCGTCACAGCACAATCCCCGACCCCCGTCATCTTCGTCGTATTTGACGGTCTGAGTGGTATGGCGATCCTTGACGAGAATCATGAGATTGATCGCGGGAGATATCCCTCGTTCGCACGACTGGGCGACCGCTCTCACTTTTTTCGAAATGCCTCGACCGTCCACATCCGAACGGATCATGCTCTGCCAGCCATACTTTCCGGCAGTATGCCAACCGGGACCCAGCAGCCTGTGGAGAGCGAGTATCCTCTGAACCTCTTCAGATTGCTTGATAACTCAAGGCAATTCGAATTTTCCATTTTCGAACCTTTTACTCAACTGGCTCCCAATCACCTTCGGCGGCTGAATCGTCCTGAGGGGCAGTTTCATCAGGCTTTTGCCCTGCTTGAGACGGCACTTCGAGTCTACCAGAGAATGTGTTTACCTCGAACTATGGAATCATGGGCGGTTGACGTTCCTCGCGAGTGGTTTCGTATCCTGCCTCCGTCTACGGCCGCGGCGGATACGCTGGACGGAAAAATTGTTTACCCGTGGGATACCGGCGTAGACCTGCAGCTTCAACACTTCCTCCGATGTTTGAGAAGTACGGAACGTCCAGGATTACGTTTTCTGCATCTGGCACTGCCACATGACCCATGGACACGACTTCCCTCCGGGCAACAGTACAGAGAACAACGGGTCAGCGATGACGCTATTCCGGGAGGCACCGGGCAGACCTGGGTTGAAGATGAGTGGCTCGTGAATCAAGGCTGGCAGCGATACCTGTTTCAGGTGCGATACGCGGATGCCTGCCTTGGCGCTATTCTTGACAAGCTGGAAGAAACAGACCTGTTTGATGATGCATTGATAGTGGTTACCGCAGATCACGGCTTCGCCTTCCATAAGGGATGCAGTCGTCGCGTTCCACAGGCTCAAACACTTTCAGACCTCATTCCCGTCCCATTACTGATCAAATACCCGCATCAGCAGTCGGGCGAAATTTCAGATCGAAATGTTGAGACGATTGATATCCTCCCCACTGTAGCGGATGTGCTCGGACTCCCTGCGGATCCTGCATGGGACGGCCAGTCATTACGTTCTAAGACGGTGGATCGCCCCCGCAAAACAGTCTTGATCGGGTCAGATCCGAATTCAGCGATCATTATCGAGGATGCATTTCCCGAGCGATTTCGCTACGTAGAGAGACTGCATCAAGTGTTCGAAAATCGAGGTGATGGTGCTTTGCAGAACCTACAGTTTCTGCCTGAGCTTTATGGGAAAGAAGTTTCGACTTTTTTTACAAACGGTGAATCTGAACACTCTCTGAGCCTGACGGAATCGCTCACTCCTTCCGACGCTCACAAGCTGGGCTTCGTCCCCTGCTATTACGCCGGGTTAGTCCAGGGAATGTCAGCCAGTGAGACACCGGCAGTTCTTGCCGTCGCGGTCAATGGTGTTATTCAGGCGACAACAAGAACATCAACGGCCCCTGAATGTCTCGGACTATGGACCGTGATGGTTCCGGATTCTGCATTCTCCGGCCCCAACGATCATGTGCAATTCTACGATGTCGAGCGCATCGCAGACACAGTCAGGCTGCGGGAGCTGAAGCTTGAATAAAAATGTGCAGGCGGATTTCTTTCCCAAAGAATCGCTGGTGCTGGATGGTAATCTCGGCCGCAGGTTTCGCAGATGCTGAAACGAGATGCCAGGAAGCCGATCCAAAAATGCCGTTTTCCGATCAGAGAGTACTTGACGAACGTAACGATCGTGCCGTGAGGACTTCGTCTGCTGAAAGCAAGGGCGAATCCTGTCGATACAGTTCGCATGAGCACATCAACGACACTGCCAAACACTTTTGACCAGAACTGCCTGACAGTTCTTGAGTGTTATGCTGTTCGAGATGTGGCTGCGAAAGCATCTAACCCTGAATACGCAGGCTGGCTGGACAGAATCCTGGAAATTCCCGGCCTGGAGTCATCCTCGTTAACTTCGATTCATGGCTTTCTGATTGCTCAGGGCCTGATCAAGTTTGAGTTCACCGGACGCAGTGTCGGACTGCAGTATCAACTCAGCAGTCTGGGTAAGGAATGCATCGCCCGCAAGTCGCTGTGCCTGACCGACGATCTCCGCAACTCCGACAGTATCATGGATTGCGGTTCCGAAGGAAAAGCCCAGGCCGCCTGACATCGCTGATGCCGTTCGATTCTCCCCTGCATCGCCGTCTCCGGGATCCGGACGCATCTTCTCCCGGAATTCGAAGACACAGAGTCGCCTTGCAGTTTGCTCAACTCTTCAGTCGGGCTCCCTGACTTTCACCGGGAAGTCAATCGTCCTCGCCGGTTCATCACCGCGGCGTGTTGTGCTAGAGTTCCCGCTCAACGATTCTGCGCACACCGGAGCCGAAACCATGCGATGTCGAATGAGCCCGCCTGTATCATTCTTTGCGCTCGCAATGCTGCTGGGCGGCGTTGATACGTCAGCTCGATCCGACGAAGAGATAACTCGCCCCGGTTTAACGGGCACCTTTTCAGATTCATCAACGATCGTGCAGCATGTTGATGATCGCGTCGCATTTGACTGGACTGACTCCGCACCGGACAGCCGACTGAGCGGTGACTATCAGGCCAAATGGACGGGAAATCTTCTCGTTCGCCAGCCGGGCAAACACACGTTCCATGTGATGGTATCCGGGCGTGTCACTATTGCGGTCGCTGGCGAGTTGGCTCTCCAGGCAGAAGGAGAGAATCTCTTTCACTCAGCCGAGCCCATTGAGCTGACGGCTGGCGATCATCCTTTGGAAATCTCCTTCAGGAAAACACCAGATACTGACGCCAGGCTACAGCTGTTCTGGTCATCACCGGAGTTTACGCTCGAGCCATTGCCGGCGGATGTGTTAACTCATGAGGCGACGGATACAACAGGCGCAGATCAGGAATCCGGAAGACTCCTGGCAGACGCTTTGCGCTGCTCAGCCTGTCATTCAGGGCTTGCGGAAGCATCAACGCTCAAGGCTCCCTCATTGAAACACATCAATGAAACGCCGCTGCAGGAAGTTATCAGACGTCTGATAGATCCGAAGTCTGTTAACAAACACAGCGCTATGCCTTCGTTTGGGTTGAGCCCGGAAGAAGCACGCGATGTCGCGTTGTTCCTTATGGATTCTGCGGAGAAAGAAACACCGCTGGATACGAAGGAAATGAAGTTCAAGGCTGATGATGCAGACGCCGGCGCGAAGCTATTGCTGTCGACAGGATGTATCGCGTGCCATCAGTTGCCCTACTTCCAGGCAAAAGATGTCTCGGCTTCTTCGAGTTCTGTTGACGCATTGCCGGATGCCAGCCCGTACCACGGTCCGGACCTTGTCGGCATCCAGAAACGCCGCTCCGCTAAGTGGCTTTCCAAATGGCTGCAGGCTCCGAGTGAACTGAATCCCAATCATCGCATGCCTGTCTTCGCATTTTCTGACGATGAACGTCGCCAGATCGTCGCGGCACTCATGAAGAATAATCCAGAGGAAAACGCCGCTTCTGAAAGTGATGATTCGAAACGAGATAGCTCTCCTCCGTCAACTGAGATCTCGATCGCCAACGGACGACGAATCGCAACGGCCGCTAACTGCGCCAGGTGCCACAGCATCAAGGGGCTGGAGCCTGCGCCAAAGAAGCTGGCTCGTCCTACGAAACAGCAGTCCGCCGGGCTCTCCCAAAATTGCCTTGCAGTCGCGAAGCCTAAGCCGACCAGCAGAGAGAATCATGAACAGCTTCACAAGCCATGGTTTCAAACGACCGATGCAGAACGCCAACAACTCAATGCATGGCTGACGACGATAAAGACCGACCTGAAGCCAGTGACCGGATCTGCTCTGGGTTCGCTGTTGATGCATCGGAACAGCTGCCTTGCGTGTCATGATCGAGATCTCAAAAAGGGAATTTCAGCCCATGCCGGAGTAATTTCATCGTTGCGCAGTGACCTGAATGGGCAAAGTCAGACGCTGATTCCTCCCGCTCTGACAGCGGTCGGTGACAAGCTCAAAGATGACTTTCTGTTGTCAGCGGTTAGTGGAGAGCAAACCAGTCGAAGGCTGCCGTGGTTGCTGGTTCGGATGCCTAAGTTTGGTTTCTCGACAGAGGAAAAGACAGCGGTGACTCAGTTTCTGATCGGAGCTGATCGGATCCCGGATGTTGCAGATGTCGCTCGAGAAGAACTGTTTCGTCACTTGAATCCTCATCACCCGACGATCGCTACGCCAGCCGATCTGCTGACCGGCAATCATCTGATCGGTGCGGGAGGATTCAACTGCATTGCTTGCCACAAAGCCGGCCCTTACGAACCGCGTAACGTCGCGATGGGAACTCGAGGGTCCGACATCATGTCGATGGGACAGCGACTCCGTCCACGTTTCTTTATGCGGTGGATGCAGAATCCGATTCGAGTCGTACCTGGCATTGAAATGCCGGCAATTCGTAAAGCGATCCCCGGTGTGCTGGAAGACTCGCTGCCGCAGCAAATTTCAATGATGTGGACCGCTCTGGCGGATCCGAAGTTTTTACCGCCAACGGTCGTAAGTCGATACGAACAGTTCGTGACTGTTGCTCCCGGCCAGCCACCTCGCATGCTGCGAGATGTCTTCACTGTCGGAGATCCGAAAGATCGCAACAGCGTTGCTCGTGCGATGGCAGTCGGATTCAACAATGGTCACAACATCCTGATCGATTTGGACACAATGCAGTTGCGTCAATGGACGATCGGCGAGTTTGCTCGACAAAGAACCGAAGGCAAGAGCTGGTTCTGGGACATGGCCGGTGTCACTGTCGCCGCAGATCCGCAAATCTCGTTTCTCGGCCAGCTCATCAGTAAGACAGCACCGGACACGGAACCACTCAAGCCCGTCACAGATCAACGTCGCCAGGCAGAATTGATTTCCAGCAAGGTGACCGATCAGTCCGTGATCCTTCGTTTGCGTTTTTACTTTGAGTCCTCAACCGAAGCCGCTGCGCAGTCAGACGCGGCCGCGAGGAAATCTGCAGCCGTTTCGAGACACACGGCAATCACAGCCTGGAACGACCCTTCTCGAACGCTGATGACTTCCGTCGTGACATTTACGATTCAGCCGTCGGAAGGATCGGGTGATCAAACTGGCTGGATCATCAAAGCCGATGTAGAAGAATCCCCCGACGACTATCTCCTCATGTTGAATGGCTGGTCGGACGCTGATTCCTCCGCCGGAATTCCCTGGAATGTCCGAGCGGTTTCAGGAGACAAAAAGAATGCGACTGTTCGCCTGCAGAATGGAGAAGCGGCGACGCTGCGTTTTTCCACCAGCGTCAATCCTCCGGTCATTGTGCCGCCTTCCATTCCGCGTTTGATGAGTTCACCCGATCAGATCACTGCGCTGCCGGGATTCGAAGGACGGAGACTTCCGATCGACACGGCTATCATGCCCACGGCGATGACATGGCTTCCGGACGGTCGCCTCGCGTTTTCTTCGCTGCGTGGTCAGGTGTGGATTGCTGAAGATCAGGACAAAGATGGCAGCCCGGATGCTCTGAAGTTATTTGCGGAAGGCCTGGCGGCTCCGTATGGAATCCAGGCCGATGGCAGTTCCATTCTGGTTTCGCATAAGCCCGAGATCCTGCGGCTGACAGACAGCAATAACGATGGCCGAGCCGACGAGTTTGGCGTGTTTGCATCCGGCTGGGGATTCAGTGACGACTATCATGACTGGACGACGGCAATGGCTCGCGATCAAAACGGAGATTACTTTGTCGGCCTGGGCAGTGACTATTCTCAGAACAATCGCCCGGCGGACAATGATCGCTGGCGAGGAACCATTCTGAAGGTCAATTCTGCCGGAACCATCACGCCGATTGCATACTCCATGCGATTTCCGATGGGGCTGGCGTTTGATCCTCAGAATCGATTATTCGCCACAGACAATCAGGGAGTGCAGAACACCTTCAACGAAATCAACCATATCGTCGAAGGCAAACATTATGGAGTTCCGTCGCGGCACGAAACGGCGAAAGACGTCGCGGCCGAAACTCCTGCGTTGATGGTTCCTCATCCATGGACGCGCAGTGTGAACAGCATCACCTTCTTTCCACAGGACTACTCAGTTCCCGAACTGGCCGGTCACGGAATCGGCTGTGAATACGACACACGCTGTTTGATTCGGTTTACTGTTCAGGATGTTAACGGCACCATGCAGGGAGCCAGTTATCGCTTCAGCCTGCCCGACCAGCCGAGCGGAGGATCGAACTTCGTGGGACCTGTTTCCTCGGCGATCGGACCGGACGGAGCTTTGTATATTGGCAGCATCTGGGACAGCGGCTGGCAGGGAGGCACAAACACGGGGACCATCGAACGAATGGTTCCAGGAAAAAGAATGCCGAACGGGATCCGCGAAATTCGAGCAACCGCACAGGGGTTTGAGGTTTCGTTCTTTCATCCTGTCACAGCCAGCAAAGCGACGGATGTGAACAACTGGAGCTTGCAGGGCTACACCAGATCCTGGGGCGGCAGCTATGCGACACCGGACTCCGATCGGCATCCAATCGTTCCGTCTGCACTTACAGTTTCCGATGACCTTAAAACGGTGACGATTCAAACGGGAGCTCAGAAAGCGGGGTACGTTTATGAGATCTCAGTCAAGCAGCCGCTTGATGAATCCGCGTCAGCTGATTTCTGGCCAGCGGAGGGACATTATTCGATGAAGGTCGTACCCAGGTAATACCACGACCGGCGATCACTCCGTTTGTGCCCTCAGGAACTCATCGCTTTGCCGAGTCAATTGAAGCGGCTGTTGTCGACGTGCGGCTGACCAATAGATCATTCACCAGCGAGATCAATTCTTCCGGCCGAAATGGTTTCTGCAATACCGCATGAACTTGCAGATCGTTCGTCGCTGCAGGGATTCCTTCCGTGGAAGAGCCTGTCATCAAAATAACGGGCAATTGAATCTCCTTGGCGTGCAGAACTTCCAGCATCGAAGGGCCGTCGACTGGAGGCATCATCAGATCCAGCAACAGGCAATCGGTCTCTTTGTGCTCCACAAGATGCTCCAGAGCATCCGTCGCACAAGTGAACAAATGCGGTTTGCCACCGATCAGTTCAATGGTGCGGCCAATGACATCCAAAGTTTCCGTCTGATCATCCACCGCAACAATATGGAAAACACGTGGCATTGTTGACAACGTGGAATTATTCACACCAACAGACTCGACTCGCGCGGCCATGGCTGACCGTGGCAGAAGGATGCGGAATCGGCTGCCTTCGCCCGGTCGTGATGTCAGCTGAATCAAACCGTCATGACGATTCACATGACCGTAGACCACGGAGAGGCCAAACCCATGTCCTGCTGGTTTAGTTTTCGTTGAAAAGAATGGCTGAAAAACTCTGGCAAAGTCAGACTCTCCAATCCCTTTGCCGGAATCAATGACCTCGAACCAGACAAACTCACCACCATTGCGACGATTGCCAAACGTGGGTGTATCGACTGGAACGTCGGGAAGAAAATCGCAGCCGGTTCGAATCAGGATTGTCCCCTGGACATCGCTCATGGCCTGGGCTGCATTTGTGACCAGATTGAGCAGGATCTGATCAATTTGCTCCGCATCACCCTCCGTCTGCAGGGGAATCGGATCAGGATCGAACGTAATCATATGGCGTCCGCCAAGCCCCGCACGAAGGAGAGGCAGCATGCGCGTCACGGCATCATTAAGATCAACGATCTTCTTGGTGGCAGGCTGTTTTCCCGCGTAAGCCAGCATCTTCCGACTAAGTCCGGCAGCAGTCTCTGCTGAACGAATGATGCCATCAAGACACTGTGAACCTGCCGATGAACCCGGCTCCAGATACTTCAACAGATCCGCATTGCCAATCACGCCGACGAGGAGATTATTGAAATCATGGGCGATCCCGCCAGCCAGCGCTCCGAGACTTTCCAGTCGCTCAGTCTGCGCAAGCCGAAGTTCAATTCGCTCGTTCTCCTGACGTTGCTGTTCTGTATTCAGGATCTCTTCTTTGAGTCTTCGATTGGCGTTGCGGAGCTTCCATCGTTCCCTCAACAAGACAATGGCCAGTCCACAAAAAACGGCGAAACCAATGCGAGAAAACCGGAGTGAACGCTGGCTCTCTTCATCCGCTCTCAGTTGTGCGGCCGTAATTCGCTCAGACTGCATCGCCATCATGCGACTGGCTCTCGATGCATTCCATTCACCAAGAATCTGAGATATCGCATGCCCGCCGGCTTTAACGATGCGGATTCGTGAAGCCACGGCCTGCCGCAAATCCTGTCGACTGTAAACGCCTGTTCCACGAGCAGGCAGGTTCAAAATAGTCCCCACGATCTGCCGAAGAGTATCCGGACAGTTGACGGCGGCAATCGAGGGGTACATAGAATCGAAGCTTGCCTGCACCTGAGCAGGATCATCCTGATTCTGAAGTCTCTGGATGATTCTAAGGTGGCACATAGCGATGATCGTCTGATGCTTCCATTCATTCGCCAGACGAAGTGCCTCCTGTAAAGTCAGGAGAGCGGCGGAATCATCACCGGATTGTCCTTCAAAATCTGCAATCAGCAGGAGCGTGCAGATTCTTGAGTCACGGGATAGATCAGAAAACTCGGGCCGCTTTCTAATGGCATCGGCCCGCTGCAACAGCTCCGACACAGGGCTTTCGGGATTCGCCTTTAAATCGGATCGCAGTGTCAGAATCTCGTGGCGAGTCTGAACATCAGATTTGACCTGTGAGGCCAGAATCGCGGAGCATTCCATCAGAAAAGCGTCCGGCGTCATTCCTTCGTCAAGTCGGCAAGCCACCAGATCCTGGACCAGTCGACAGCGAATTTCACGACTTCCACTGGGAGTCGGCATCGTTAGTTCCGACATCTGCGGAACGGGAACAAAGATCGTATGACTAAGCCCAAGCACTCGCTGATGCTGAAACAATGCGTGAGTAAAAAGAAGCTGGTAGTTCTGATGATTGTTCAGCGGAAAAAGTTCCAGAGCCCGACGAAACTCATTGTCCCCGGCTTCAATTCCCAGTAGGCTCGATCTTGCACTCGCTCTTTGCATCATGGCGATCGCGACGACCGCTGGCTGTTTGCAATCCTGAGCGACGCGGATCGTTTCGGTGCAAAGTTTGATGCACTCTTCGAGGTCCTGATCCAGCAAGGCCGCGTTGCGACCCAAAAGCCGTGCCCAATCTTCGAGACCGAAGTCCTTTTCCGACAATTCCTCAACCTTCGAACCTGCGACGACAAGATCGGTCGAGTTTGAGTGCTGAAACGTCTGAGCCCAACCAAAGGACGGCGCGATCAACAATGCCATCATGACCAGCTGTACTGGCAATAGCATTGTTTTTCGGACCATGTTCAGACATCCATTTCGACCGCAAGCCCGTGTGGTACACTCTGAAGACCGTTAAGGATTGCGAATTCCTTACGGAGATTCAATCCAAGCCCCCGGTCTGAACGATGAGATCTTTCACCTCGACCCATAGATTTCCCGTCGTCTGCCACGCGGTTGAGCCCTGGAAGTCTGATTCTTTGCCCCGGAGAACTTCGTGCAAACTTTGAAAACAGCCATTATCGGCACAGGCTTCATGAGTTGGGTTCATCTTGATGCACTCCGCAGAACAGGCGTCCAGGTCACCGGAATGCTTGGATCATCGGAATCCAAAAGTCGGGCCGCAGCAAATCAACATGGCCTCAACCGAGCCTATCTGTCAATTGAGGAGGTTTTGGAAGACGCGGAGGTTGATTGCATTCACGTGTGTACGCCGAATCAATCGCATTTCGAACTGGTGTCCAGGGCTCTTCAGGCAGGGAAACATGTGCTGTGCGAAAAACCTCTGGCGATGAACAGCCATGAATCCGCAGAACTTGTCCGCCTGGCGCAACAGCATAGTCAACTGGCGACAGCTGTGAATTACAACATCCGCTTTTATCCGCTCTGCTCGGAAGTGCGTTGTCGAATTCAAAACGGAAGTCTTGGCGACGTTCTGCATGTGAACGGCAGCTACATACAGGACTGGCTCCTGAAGCCGACGGACTACAACTGGCGAGTGTTGGCCGATCAGGGTGGCGCGTTGCGAGCAGTCGCCGATATTGGCACGCATTGGCTGGATCTGATTACCTGGATGACTGGCCTCCGAATCTCTTCAGTCTGCGCGGATCTGGTGACGGTACATCCCGTTCGCGAACGTCCGGTCGGAGAAATCAAAACGTTCTCATCGGCCGACGCTGAAATCGAATCAACTCGGAAACCTGTCAACATCACAACAGACGATTATGGAGCGATCTTATTGCAGTTCGAAAATGGTGCGAGGGGAACTCTTCATGTGTCTCAGGTCAATGCCGGACGAAAGAACTGCCTTCGGTTCGAAGTAGCCGGTTCAGAATCGGCCTGCGCGTGGAACAGCGAAGCACCCAACGAACTCTGGCTGGGGCATCGAGATCGCGCGAACGAAACTCTGCTGCGCGATCCCGCCCTGCTGTCACCGGCTGCCGCAGTCCATGCGGCCTATCCGGGCGGTCACAACGAAGGCTACGCCGATTCCTTCCGCGCCTGCTTTGCGGCGTTCTACAACGCGATTCAACAGCGGGATTTCTCCGGGCAGAATTATCCGACATTTGCGGACGGTGATCGGGAAATCAGAATCTGCGAAGCGATATTAAGAAGCCATAAGACTCGAAGCTGGGCGGAAGTGACATAAGCCCGAAGTTCTTCGTTTCGCGTGTAGCAACATTCTGGGTATGATTCATTGCCCCACTCTGGCGTGTCACGAAGTCTGAATTGCTGGCACCCGGATCAACCCGCCGACCCTGCCCTGTGTTTCTCGCTCGGGAGTTTTCTCATGCGAAACAATCATCTGCAATCACTTCTGACGAATGTTTCCGGTCAACAAGCTCTGCTGAGGAACCCCTGCGAAGCGGATTTTGCTCTGTCGCAATCGACAAACCGTCGTGCGATGTTGCAGCGTTCTGCTCTGGGCATTGGTGCCCTCGGACTGGCTCATGTGCTCAACGCTGACGGTCGGTTAAATGCAATGGACGTCGGGCCGCTGAATGATCGGCCTTCTCCGTTTATGCCGAAGGCCAAACGCGTCATTCACTTCTTCCTGAATGGCGGGCCCTCACATGTTGACACGTTTGATCATAAGCCCTTGCTGAGCAAATACGCGGGACAGTCGCTGGGAGACAACCTGCTGACCGAACGGAAGACCGGGGCCGCGTTTCCATCGCCGTTCAAGTTTCGCCGCTACGGGCAGTCAGGGATCGAAGTCAGTGAGATCTTTTCTCGAACGGCGGCTCATATCGACGACATCGCCGTGATTCGATCCATGTACGCGCAGGTACCGAATCATGAACCTTCGCTGATGCTGATGAACTGCGGCGATTCCGTGCAGCCGCGGCCGAGCATGGGAGCCTGGGTTCTTTACGGACTTGGGACGGAGAATCAGAATCTCCCCGGCTTTGTCGCCATGTGTCCC
>JBILXT010000405.1:0-6329 GCA_044378235.1 Planctomycetaceae bacterium | reverse complement strand
CAGAGTTTGCTGACTCTCTTCGTGATGAAGGATTCTCGTCCAGAACTTTGTCCCGACTGATTCCGCTTGAACAACGGATCCAGGTTCAGGTGCAGCTGCGCGATGTTAAGGAGGCAGATGAACAGGCCATTGCAGCCGACGCAGATGTTCGCGCGGAGAGTGCAGGCGCAGCGGACGAGTCCACGGTTGCTCCCGTGGCTGAACCATCAAGCTCCGAAGTAACTTTCGTACCCGCGCCAGGCGATCCGAATGCGACAGATCCTGCGATGTCTGAGAACGGTTCGCCCGACAAAGCGACAGGGAAAATCCAGACGCCTGCCAATGAGTTGTATCCGCCTGCGACGCAACGATTGACTCCGGAATCGACTGCTTCGGTTGAGCAAGTGCGGGTTCCGGAAATCGTGGCTCCGGTGATCTCGTTAGATTCAAGAGATGCAGACGCCACAGAAGGCCCCGACGAGACCGCCGTGCCGATGCCGTCTGATGTTCCGCCTGTTGCTGAAGAGTCATCAACAGGGAACGGGAAGACACTGACCCTGTCAGAAACTTCCGGCGAGGCCTCGCTTCGATTGAATGGAGCGAATGGTGAGCGTGCAGGAAATTCAGTTCCAGACTCTGCTGCTGCTGCAGATCAGGCAATGATCGATGCAGAGATGGAAGCGGCGGAAGTCGCAGTTCATCCGCAGAGAACGTTTCTGTTGAGAGGTTTTGTCAGTCTCATGATCGTTCTTGGGACCGCCTATCTGTTACGCCATCGCTGGAAGTCGTTCAGGAAATCATTACCAGAACCTCAGGAAGAGCAAGCGACAGAGGCGTCGGCTTCGAACGAGCCTGACGCATTGACGGCGAACGTTTCTTCAGACGATCAGGCGGAGATGAAGGCGGCTGATGAGTTTGTGAAGGAACTGTTTCCAGAAGAATCCGCGCCGCAGATTGAACATGCTATCAAGGCCGTGATCACCCAAAGGCCTGAAGAAGACGATGGTGCTCCGTTTGATCCGGAATCATTGATTGATGACGAGTACTTCAATGACGCTGACGACCTGCGATTGCTCAAGGCCAGGAATGCCGAGCTCGGCGATCGGCTTGAAGCGTTGGCTGGTGCTGTCGAATCCGCTCCCGCAGATCCGCTCAGGATTGACGATCTGCTGGCAGCAACATCTGCGTCATCGGGATCTGTATTGGCAGTGCAGGACGATAAGCGTCCTGAGACGTCAGACGACAACTCAAGCGATTCAGATTCTGACTTCATAGAGCGTTCGAACCGAGAAGATCGGTCCGAGTTTACTCGGGGGCGAGGTTCCTTCTCGACTTTCGATCAGGACGCGGCACCGCTTGCTGAACCGCGTTGGAATTCCGACTGGCCGGGTTACTCAGAAGGGACTTCTCCGGTATCGGTAGTCCCTTCGGCTGAAACAGTGGCATCGCTGGCGGCGGAGCCGAAGTGCTCTGAGGTCATGGAGACGACCGACGACAAGATCGCCAGTCTGCGGAATGAATTGGCCGACTTGTTTGCGATGCAAAAGAAGGCCGAGGTTCCAGAAGCAAAGCCGATCATCCCGGCACAGTCACAACGTGATGACATTGAAGAGTCTTGTGCCACTGATGAGACCGCTGGTAAGCCGGAGCCCTGTCCAGAAGAAACCCATCTGGAGTCTGTTGCTCAGTATTTGAGTCAGCTGCTGGAAAGATCCAAGAAGGAAGAAGCGGCCGATGCGATTTTTGTAGATCGCAGAAAGTCGAGCGATAAACCTGCCGGCAAATGGGACGGTGTCGATCGTCGAGGCGGTGCTCCGAAGGCGAAGGCCCCGGTCAAATCATATATCGAGTCCTACCTGAGCGAGCATGGCGGTGAGCTGTCTCATGATTCCGGGCAGCAAAGAAATTCAGAAGTACCTTCGGACGAATCGTCTCAGCCGTCGGAACCGAAGCCGCTGGTTGAAAGGCGACCGGTGGATGTGCAGGCGATCCGCCAGCACATGAATTCGTTTCGTAATGTGGCTTCGACTGCTTTAGAGCATGCACTGGCAAGTCATCGTATTCGACAGGCTAAAGGCAAGGTGGCCGGAAGAACGACATTGGTAGTCGGACTCACTGTGGTCTCGGTTCTGGCCATAGCAACCAATTCGGCCATGAAGATTTACTTCCCATCACTGGGCTGGCTGATGGGATTAATCATCTGTCTGGTTATCGCGGAGCTGATTCTACGGATCGAAGCCATTCGCAGGCATCGCCGTGAGCTTCGCTATCGAATTCTCGAGCCCGTGAAGAAGCCTGTCGATCGGTCTGACAGAAACATCGCCGATGGAACGGTTGCGGTCCAAGATGTTTCGCAGACGCTGTCCTGATAACTGATCAGAACCACAGACAAAAGAAACCATGAAAATCGATGGGCATTTCTGCCCATCGACATGTAGCTGAAGATGGCCGTCAGACAAGAATGTCTTACCGACAGGTCGTGAACTACTTCAGGAATTTCTCGATCGCATCGAGACCTCTGGTCAGTGATTCCATCGACGCTGCAAAGCTCAGGCGGACATAACCTGGAGCACCGAATGCGTCGCCGCTGACGAGAGCCACGTGGGCTCGTTCCAGCAGAGCCGTGCAGAAATCGGTCGCATTGGACACCGGTTCGCCACCGCCGACCGGCTTGCCAAAGTAGCTGCTGACGTTGAAGAACACGTAGAAGGCTCCGCCTGGTTCAGCAAAGCTCAAGCCTGGGATCGCTCGTAGGCGGCCCGAAACATAGTCGCGTCGCTTTGCAAACTCCTTACACATCTCGGCCACACATTCCTGTGGTCCGTTCAATGCCGCCAGAGCTGCGTACTGAGAAACGCTGCATGGGTTCGATGTTTGCTGGCTCTGCAACTTGTTGATGGCACTGCTGACGTTTTCCGGAGCCAGCGTCCAGCCAATTCGCCAGCCGGTCATCGCGTAGGCTTTGCTGACACCGTTGACGATGACAGTCCGCTTCTTCACTTCTTCACCGAACGAAGCAAATGACCGGAATGTGTGACCGCTATAAATCAGCTTATCGTAGATCTCGTCCGAAAGAACGATGATGTCCTTTTCGACAGCAACTTTGGCAAGACCTTCCAGCATGTCGACCGGATAGACTCCGCCGGTTGGATTGCTGGGGCTGTTCAGCATCATCAGACGCGTCTTCGGAGTAATCGCCTTGCGGAACTGATCAGGTGAAAGACAGAAGCCGTCCTTCTCTTTGGTTTCCACCAGAACTGGCTTTGCACCGACAAGCTCTACCAACGCGGAATAGCTAACCCAGTATGGCGTTGGGATGATGACTTCATCGCCCGGTTCGCAGCAGGCGACGAGAACATTGTGAAGGCAATGTTTGGCACCGTTGGAGATGGTGACTTCTGAAGGCTTGTAGCTGACTGAGTGGTCACGCTTGAACGCGTCACAGATCGCCTGCTTGAGTTCAGCGATCCCGGTCGCGGCAGTGTATCGAGTATGCCCGGCATCCATCGCCACTTTGGCGGCTTCGCGAATGTGTTGTGGTGTGATGAAGTCCGGTTCGCCGACTGTGAACTCCAGCACGTCGATGCCTTTACTTCGCAGCTCACGCGCTTTCGCGGCAGCGGCCAGAGTTTCAGACGGCTTCAGATTGTTCACAAGTGCGGAAGTGTGCATGGTAGTTTGTGGGAAAGGAGTGAAGTTATGGTTCAGGAAAATGAGAGTCTGTGTTAAGCGTGACCAACCCGGCCAACATCATCGGAGTTACTCCGCTGCAAGTCAGGTTTGTGTCCTGGGGGGCCACTTTGTCTGGCTGTCCGATCAGGCTTTACAGTGCCAGAGTCTAGTCATGATCGGGACCTTTCGAAAAATCGGCCTTGGCCTGTTGTGGGATTTCTCAGAAATCTGCCGGGAAATTGCAGTCTGGTCGCCACCGGGTCTGATTCTTTGGCCCCGAAGGCAACGAATTCGTGTCAAACGGGCCGCAGATGAAAGCATCTGACACTGGAGATGGCTATCTTTCGCATAAGATATTACAGGATCGAGTACTGTTTCCTAAAAATCCACAGCCGTGCAGATCGCCGAAATTTTTGAATCTATCCAGGGTGAAGGACCGTGGGCCGGGACACAATCGTTGTTCATTCGGACCTCCGGATGCAACCTGCGCTGCTGGTTTTGTGACACCCCTTACACATCGTGGAAACCTGAAGGCACCGCCTGGTCATTGGATCAACTGGCGCGAAGAATCGCCGAGTGCCAGGCTCCGGATGTCGTCCTGACCGGGGGTGAGCCAATGTTGATTCCGGATCTGGTGTCGCTCACGAAGAAGTGTCATGAGCTGGGGCGACGAGTCACCATTGAGACCGCTGGAACTGTTGATCAGCCGGTTGAGTGCGATCTGATGGCCATCAGTCCAAAGCTCAGCAATTCCGTTCCGGACGATCCCCAGTGGCGTGATCGGCATGAGCAGACAAGATTTCGGCCGGAAGTGATTCGAGCTCTGCTGTCACGTTATCGATGCATTCTGAAGTTCGTAATTGATCGCCCTGAGGATGTTGAAGAAGTCATTCGCTGGATGTCTGAGATTCCTGAAGCGGAGCCTGATATCGTATGGCTGATGCCCCAGGCTCGAACACGCGAACAACTGTCCGAGAAGTCCGATTGGCTGCGTCGACTCGCGCGGCGGCATGGTTTCAACTATTCATCTCGACTGCATATTGAGATGTTCGGCAACGTCCGCGGCACATAAGTCGCGTGATTATTCTGTCTGTCACGACCAATCTGACGAGGCTGCGGCTTCGGAATTGGGTTCTGATTTTGCATTAGCCGGAACGCGTTAGCGTCCGGTTTGTGATTTCGCGAAACCTCGGTTTTCCTGAGTCAACCCCGCAGTTGAGGCGGATTATCAGACAAACTCCACCCGGAGAACGTTCTTTCGAGCCAGAAAAAGTTCGTGAGCGGCAACGTCAGAAATTTCAGCAACTGCTTGCCATTGCTCTCCTGGAAGCGGACAATTCGCAACGACCTGCGGGGAGTCGTCAGGAACTCCGGCAGTGTATAACCAACTTGGCAGGGCCTGTGTGATGTATTCGATGACTCGATGGGCAATCATCCTTGTGCTGCTCCTGCCTGTGCTCAATTGGCATGCGAATGAAGCTTGTGCTGATGAAGATTCGCTGTTTCTGCAGATCGGAAAGATGATCGGCGGGGCGGTTCGAGGCGAAGCAGAGCCCGATGTTACTGTTCGAGCCATGCCGTTGAATGAGGCACTTCTCAAGCCGGGTGAGCAGGATCGACAGGATTTCCAGAAACGAATTCAGGCCTACAGTGATTCGGTCGAGGCCTGGGTTGGCTCCACGTGCGAAGTTTCTGACGAGCAGAAAGGTCGGCTGAAGGAGATCTTTGCTGCTCAGGTTTCAAGGGATATTGAAACATTTGGTAAGGGTCAGGATCCTGATGAGCGGAATAGGTCATTCCCCAAAACGTTTGTGCTGCTGTTTACTCGCAAGGACGGAATTGCGGTCGAGTTTTCCGACGACGTCTTCAAAGCTCTGCACAAAGAGATTTTGACGCCCGAGCAAACCGCGAAACTGGATGCCGCCTTAGCGGAACGGCAGACCTTCCAACGGGATGCCTATATCAGTTTTCTGGTGTCGATGATTGATAAAGAACTCTACCTGAGTGCTGAGCAGCGTGACCGCTTGCGGGCCCATCTGCAGGAAAAGAAGACGATCACGCATCCGATGTATGCGTTCCAGCCACAGGATTACTATCTGCCATACGAATCTCCGTCGACGCTCCTTTCGAGTGTTCCTGGTAAGAGCATTCTGGATCCTCCACAGAAGAAGAGACTGGCGGATCTCACCGGCAATGACCCGAACAGTCAGAACATTAGCTTTCAGGCCGAAGAGGGTGTTGAGGGCTGGTACAAGAAAATGCATCAGCTCGGGTCAAGGCAGCGGGATCTCTATCTGCGAGCTGCAGCCGTACGCATCGCCTGGTATCAGAAGGAACTGCAGCTTTCGCCCGAGCAAGTCGACCACCTTACGATTGCCAGCAAAGGTGCGGCCATTCGAGCATTGGCCGACTGGAAAGAGAGCACCGAGCAGACATTCGAGCAGATGCAGCAGCATCTGGCTCAGGCTGGCGGCAACTTTGGATTCGGAGCTAGCCCGATCGACACAAAAGCCATCGACAGCAATGAGATCTGGTCAGAAGCTTTGAAGACGATGACAGAAGGAACGTCCAATGGCGGGATGACCGAACGAACAGCCGCCCTGAAAGCGTCTATGGGTGTGTCACTGCTGGCCTTGTTTGACGAAGAATTGTGGCTGACTCCCGATCAACGCAAAGCA
>JBILXT010000406.1:0-6329 GCA_044378235.1 Planctomycetaceae bacterium | reverse complement strand
CGATTTCAGGGAGATGATGCTCGCGGCGAGGGCAACGGAGGAATTATTCAGACGCGTCAACGTGACTTGCTTGAGCACGATTTCATTTTCGAAGTGCTGGTCTCTTTTGAACATGATGATGGAATCGCGTTTGTCGGTTTTGGCCCCGGGCGAGCGGTCAGTTCGCGAAGCAAGCTTGATGATTCGATCTATCTTCGACTGCATTCACCCTCGTTTGCAAAAGGTGAGGTGAATGTGCTGAATGTTGTAGATGGCGGAAAGACCCTTCTGGGACAAGTGCCGCAGGACGGCATCCACATGGTCCGACTGGTCAAAGAGGGCGACACGCTGTCGCTGATCGTTGATCCGGAGAACGATGGCCCAACAGACGATGACCTGGAACTCGTGATTCAGGATGTCAAACAATTTAGTCCAAAGCTGAACTCAAAGAACGGTTACCTGTTCATGAGTGGCTCGGGAACATTTCACGCGGCGCGTTTGAGTATCATAAAGTAGACGACCTTGATTTGTTGAAATGGCGTGGTCGCATGCTTTAAGGCGAGTGAACCGGACTTCTCTGATGTCCGAACCGTTTTAGCTTCGCAGGGGTGTTCGCCGCACTCCTTTTTAGCAACGGCATATTCGCCAGGTGTTAACCGGTCACGAGCCGTTTGAAGAAGTCTCCTTCGTTCACGGTCGGCCGTTCAGGGCGACCTTTGTAAAACCAGGTCAGCTCGCGATGATTTAGGCCAAGCAAATGCAGAATCGATGCATGCAGATCGTGCACATGCAATCGATCCTCAACGGCTCTCAGCCCCAGATCATCCGTCGAGCCGATCGTCTGAGCCCCCTTCACGCCACCACCCGCCATCCACATTGTAAAGCCGGTCGGATTATGGTCGCGGCCGTTGCCTTTTTCTGACATCGGTGTGCGTCCAAATTCACCGCCCCAGATGACAAGCGTCTGCTCCAGCAATCCGCGCTGCTTGAGATCTTTCAGCAACCCCGCGATCGGCAAATCGGTGGCCTGACAGAGTCCAGAATGATTCGCTTCGATGCCCGAATGAGCATCCCACTTGCTGCCAGCTCCGTGAAAGAGCTGCACGAATCGCACGCCGCGCTCGACCAGTCGACGTGACAGCAGACACATCCGGCCAAACGTCGCCGTTTCCTTCTTGTCCATGCCGTACAGAGCCTGAGTCGCCGCGGACTCTTCTTCGATGGCTACCGCTTCCGGCGCCTGCGCCTGCATGCGGAATGCAAGTTCGTAAGCGGCGATGCGAGCATCCAGCTCCGACTGTTCCGGATGCTTACCCGCAAAGCTGCGGTTGAGCTTTTCCAGAAGACTCAGCTTTCCCTGTTGCTGTGATCCGCCGGTGCCTTCAGGAGGATTCAGATTTGGAATCGGCTCCGAGCCTTCACTCAGTCGCACACCCTGATAAACCGCCGGCATAAATCCCGCGCCCCAATTGCGAGGACCGTTCACGACGGACGATTTGTTGTCCTGCATCACCAGAAACGAAGGCAGGTTGTTGTTCTCGGTACCCAAACCATACGAAACCCAGCTTCCCAGCGACGGACGTCCGCCGATCAGCGAACATGTATTCATCTGACAAACGCCAGACGAATGATTAATCCCGTCTGCCCAGCAGCTGCGAATGACGGCGATGTCATCGACGCATTGAGCAGTATGAGGCAACCAGTCGGAAACCCACGTGCCGTTCTGGCCATACTGCTTCCACTTGCGTTTGCTGGCCAGCAGCGGGGAACGAGATTCCCCCATCGCGGTGATAATCTCGCCATAGCTATCCGGCAGAGGCTTCCCGGCCAGTTCATTCAGCAGCGGCTTCGGATCGAAGAGATCGATGTGACTCGGGCCGCCTTCCATAAACAGGAAGATGACGCTCTTCGCGGTCGGAGTAAAATCCGGACGAGGCAATTCCAACGCGCGCGAAACTTCCGCTCGAGCCGCATCGGCCAACAGAGCTGCCGTGGCCGTTGCGACAAATCCTGCTCCGCCCGTGTGCAGGAACTCACGACGGTGTTGAGCATTTTGGAAGAATGAAGTCATACTATTGTCTCACTGAATTTCAAAACTCCGCGACTTATCCCTTAGCAGCCTGTTGATGTAGACGATTTATCAGCCGCAGTTAGCTGCAAAGCGCCATGTTCACGAAAACCATTGAGAATACAAGCCCGAAGCGCCAGCGAGGGAATGAGCCGCAAAGTGTTCACTCGCTAGCGCTTCGGGCTTGTAAGGGAGGCGAACATGGCGCTGTCCAGTTAGCGTCCTCGCGCGAGAAAACGTCTCACGCGAAATCACGAAGAACACTTGCTTCAGCTGCATTGTGCGAATTTTCCGTCCGAGTCACAAGCTCCTTTGGTCGCAGGCGGCAAACGGACTCGATATTCTCCGCTCGTATGACGGATCTTCCCGCTTCCCTTCTCACGCAAACACCACAAACGTCCGCTGAAAAGCTGCTGACGCAGGTGCAGTACGTTCGTGCCGTGGGGCCTCAGCGTGCGGATCCGTTGAAAAATCTGGGCATAACGACAGCACAGGATCTGCTCTTTCATGTGCCTCATGCCGTGAACGATTTCAGCGATCTGCGACCCGTCGAGAAACTGGAAAAAGACATCGAACAATCCGTACACGGTTACGTCGTTGATCGAGATGTCCGCGAACTTTCCAAAGGGCGATCACTTACGGGCATTCTGCTGAACTGCGACGGCCACTTTGTTCGTGGCGTCTGGTTTAATCAGCCGTGGATGTTTAAAAAATTCCGCGACAATGAACACGTTATCTTCAGCGGGAAACCTCAACGTAAAGCCGGACGATGGGAGTTCAACGGGCCTCGATTCCACATCATGGCTCCCGAAGATGACATCGAAGCTGCTGCCGGGGTTCTCCCGCGCTACGCACTGACCGATGGCATCAAGATGGATGCCATGCGGCGCATGATTCGATCGGCCGTAGAAGATTTCGCTGCGCTGGTCAGCGATCCTGTTCCAGACGCTTATCGTGAACAGCATCGCCTGCCGACACTCGCGACGGCTCTGCGCTGGCTGCATCTTCCAGAGTCCGTCAAACAATGGCAGGCCGGGCGTTATCGTATCCTGCTGGATGACCTTTTCGAGTTCCAGCTCGGGCTTGCTCTGCGACGTCGCACCTGGGGCCGAACACTAAGGGCGGATCCAATCGAAGTCACCGCCAAAATCGATGCCAGAATTCGACGACTCTTCAGCTTTCGTTTCACCGAAGGCCAGGATCGTTCCATCCGTGAAATCACCGGAGACATTCTGCGTCCGCATCCGATGCATCGCCTACTTCAAGCCGACGTCGGCGCCGGCAAGACGGCGGTTGCGGTGTATGCGATGTTGTCAGCAATCGCGGCGGGCAAGCAAGCCGTGCTGATGGCGCCCACGGAAGTCCTGGCGACTCAGCATTGGGAGACCTTTGAAGAACTGCTCGCGGAAAGTCGTGTTCAGCGTGGTCTGCTGCTCGGTGGTCTGCCTGCTGCGAAACGACGCGAATTGCTGGAAGGTATTAGTTCCGGGACGACTCAACTGATCATCGGGACTCAGGCTGTGATTCAGGACAGCGTGAAGTTTAAGAATCTGTCGCTGGTTGTGATTGACGAGCAGCATCGGTTCGGAGTTCGCCAGCGTGCCAGCTTTACGACTCAATCAACCAGTCCGCATGTGCTGGTGATGACAGCCACTCCGATCCCGCGCAGTTTGTGTTTGACGCAATTCGGCGATCTAGATGTTTCGGTCATTCGAGAACTTCCGCCGGGACGCCAGAAAGTTGTGACAGCAAGAATTCTGGACCAACCTGAACAGGCTCGGATGTGGCTGTTTGTGAAACAGCAGATCGCCAAAGGTCGCCAGGCCTATGTTGTTTGTCCTCGAGTCGAAGAAAAAAACGACGAAGATTCCTCATCGGCCGAAGCTGTTTTCCGCAACTTGTCAGCAACGGAACTTGCGGGGCTGCGAGTCGACTTGTTGCACGGTCGGATGGATCGAGAACAACGTCATGCGGTGATGGATCGCTTCCGCAATCATGAAACAGACGTTCTGATTTCCACAACCGTCATTGAAGTCGGCGTCAACGTCCCCAACGCGACGATCATGATTATTCAGGAGGCTGACCGCTTTGGGCTGGCTCAATTGCATCAGCTTCGTGGAAGAATTTGTCGCGGCAGCTATCAGGGATACTGCTTCCTCTTGTCGTTGAGCGAACTTCCGGAAGCGATTGAGCGACTGACGGCTCTGGAGAAATCAGCGGATGGATTTGAACTGGCAGAGAAAGACGCTGAGCTGCGTGGTCCGGGCGACATTCTTGGCCTGAGACAAAGCGGGGCGATGCCATTGCGAGTCGCGGATCCCGTGAGAGATCTCAGTATTCTCCAGGCCGCGCGGCGGATGGCTCAGGATCTTGTCGATGAAGGGCGATTCGATCAGCCCGAGTTTTCTGCTTTACGCACCATCGTGTTGGAGCGATTCGCCAACCTTCTCGATCTGCCACAAACGGGATAGAGACTTAGTAATGCTCACTGTGTTTCATACGGCCGACTGGCATCTGGGTCAGTCGTTCTGTGGCTTTGATCGCGACTTTGAACACGCCGCGTTTCTGGATTGGCTGCTGCACAAATTGCAGTCACAGCAACCCGATGCGCTGCTGATGGCCGGGGACGTGTTTGACTCGATCAATCCCTCTGCGCAGTCGCAAAAGCGATACTACAACTTTCTTGCACGGGCTCATGAGTTGTTGCCGGCGCTGCAGATTGTCATCACGGCCGGAAATCACGACGCTGGTGCTCGACTGGAAGCACCAGGTGAACTTCTAAACTCATCGAATGTCACCGTCGTTGGCACTGTTTCACGCGATGAACACGGTGCAATTGATTTTCGGAAGTTTCTGGTGCCGTTGAAGAACCGTGAAGGAAACATCGAAGCCATTGCGCTCGCGGTTCCTTTCCTTCGACCATCGGATGTGCCGTTATTGACCGAAGCGACAGATCCGTATTTGGACGGCATTCGAGAACTCTATCGCCAGGTGACAAATGCCGCGCTGCAATCCAGAATAGAGCATTGTCCGAACGCGGCTCTCATCGCCATGGGACATTGCCACTTGTCTGGCGCACAGGAATCGCTCGACTCGGAACGTCGCCTTGTGATCGGCGGTGCAGAAGCGTTGAATGCCGACACGTTCGCTCCCGAGATCTCCTACGTTGCTCTGGGGCATCTGCATAAACCGCAGCACTTTCGCGATGGCTCCATTCGCTATTGCGGCAGTCCGATCCCGTTGTCGTTTGCCGAAACTGGCTACGACCATCAAGTCGTGCGATTGACGTTTGAAAACGGGGCACTCAAGACCGTTGAGCCTATGCCAGTTACTCGCACGGCGAGTTTGAAGACAGTGCCCAGTCACGGAGCCGCTTCGATCGACGAGCTGCTGCCACAGTTGCAGGCTCTGGAACTGGATGGATCATTGCCTCCGGAACAGCATCCATTCCTCGAGGTTCGAGTTCTGGAAGATCGGCCCGATCCTACTCGCCGAAAGCGCATTGAGGAGGCTCTGGAAGGCAAGCCGGTTCGTCTTGCTTCAATCAAAATCGAATACGCAGGTCGCCGCACGGGCTCCATCGACGCGTTTGTCGAAGAGGAGCATTTCGATCTGAAGACGATTAACCCCGAGGAGATCTTTCTCGGTGCTCATTTGGAGAAGTACGGCAAGGCGGCGGATGAGGCTC
This sequence comes from Planctomycetaceae bacterium, assembly GCA_044378235.1. Lineage (GTDB taxonomy): Bacteria > Planctomycetota > Planctomycetia > Planctomycetales > Planctomycetaceae > SXXK01. The sequence continues at coordinate 594 of JBILXT010000406.1, read as the reverse complement.
TGATCAATGCGTTTCGCGAGATTCTGCTGCAGGAGGCTCAGGCGTCATGAAGATCCTCCGCATCACGGTCAACAATATCGCGTCCCTGTCGGGAACTCATACCGTCGACTTTACTCGCGACCCGCTTAAATCCGCCGGACTCTTTTCGATCAGCGGTGCGACCGGTGCAGGCAAGAGTACTCTGCTGGATGCCCTGTGTCTGGCTCTGTATGACGCGACGCCACGATTGAATCAGGTTGGTCGACTGGCCGAACTGGCCAATGGCGAGAAACAAAACGATCCGCGAAACCTGCTGCGCAGAGGATCGGGCGAGGGGTTTGCGGAAGTTGCCTTTGTCGGTGTCGATGGGCAATCGTGGACGTCGCGGTGGCGAGTTCGCCGTAGTCGTCGCAGTGCGGATGGCGCATTGCAGAGCGTCGAGATGACATTGTACCGTGGCCACATTGCTGTGGGTGGCGAAGGTCCAGTGGCTGACGGCGGAAAGAAGACGCTGGTTCTGAAATCGATCGAAGAAAAGATCGGTCTGACGTTCGAACAGTTTACTCGAGCGGTTCTGCTGGCCCAGAATGATTTCGCAACGTTCCTGAAAGCAGA
>JBILXT010000108.1:0-19014 GCA_044378235.1 Planctomycetaceae bacterium | reverse complement strand
GCGCGGACTGCGAGTCATCTGGAGCAGGTGATGTTGCGTATCACGTATGTGGGAGCAGCGTTCCTTGCGGTGATCGCCGTTATTCCAACGATCGTTTCCAATACTGTGACACAGGACTTTGTGACGGCGAGTTTTTTCGGTGGCACTGGTCTTTTGATCATTGTTTCTGTCGCACTTGACCTCGTGCAGAAGATTGATTCGCACTTGGTTATGCGAAATTATCCTGGTTTGCTTGATTCAGACAAGTAGCCTTGTCGGGCTGCTTGTAGAGTGGTGATGCGATGAAGGTTCGTTCGAGCGTTAAGCGAATTTGTGATTCCTGTAAGCTGGTTCGGCGACAGGGGAAGATCTTTGTAATTTGTTCGTCGAACCCAAGACATAAGCAGCGTCAGGGCTGATTGGTTGGTTTTGAGAGTGGTTGTGGAGATTTGAAATGCCCCGCGTGCTTGGTGTCGACATTCCTAACAATAAGCCAACGTATATTTCGTTGAGCTACCTGTATGGCATTGGTCCCTTCCTTGCGATTCAGATCTGCTATGAACTTGGGGTTGACCCACACGTTCGTGCTGGAGAGCTCAGTGAAGACGAAGTGAGCCGGATCACGACTCACCTGGACAAGAACTACACGGTTGAAGGTCCTCTTCGCCGTAAGATTCAACAAGACATTGGTCGATTGCGTGAGATTCAGTGCTATCGCGGCGTTCGTCACCGTAAGGGCTTGCCGGTGCGTGGGCAGCGTACGAAGACCAATGCCAGAACTCGCAAGGGGCGGAAGAAGACTGTAGCGGGTAAAAAGGGCGTTAAGGATCTGAAGCACTAGATCGACATAGGTTCTGTATTGGCTCGTTTGTGAGTGAGAGAATAGCGTGGCGAAAGTTAAGAAGAAAAAAGTCCGTCGTAATGTCAACAAGGGCGTCGTCTATATTAAGGCGACGTTCAATAACACGATTGTGACAATGACAGACGCTGCGGGCGATGTGCTTTGCTGGGCGACTGCTGGCACGGTGGGCTTTAAGGGGTCTCGAAAGAGTACGCCTTTTGCTGCTCAGCGTGCGGCGGAGATCGTGGCCGAGAAGGCTTCGAAGGTCGGCGTTCGGGAAGTGGAAGTTCGGGTTAAGGGTCCAGGTGCAGGACGAGAAAGTGCGATCACTGGGTTGCAAGCGTCCGGGATGGCCATTCGGTCGATCGAAGATATCACTCCGCTGCCTCACAATGGTTGCCGGCCGCCAAAGCGTCGGCGAGTTTAGTTGGCATTGTGTTGGTTTTTGATGTTATTGAGTTTTGGGGGCGGCTATGAGAATTCGTTGGCGTGGTCTGGAATTGCCAAGTCGGGTTGCGGTTGATCGCGAGACACGTACGGGTTGCTACGGGAAGTTCGTTGCAGAGCCGTTTGAGCGTGGCTTCGGTTCTACGGTTGGAACCAGTCTTCGCAGAATTCTTCTGTCCAGCCTTGAGGGTTCGGCGGTCACTCGCGCGAAGATTCAGGGCGTCCAGCACGAGTTCACAACGATTCCAGGTGTCGTGGAAGATGTGACTGACATCTGTCTGAACTTGAAGTCTCTGGTGGTTAAGAACCACAGTGCCTCAAGCAAGACGCTGCGGATTGAGAAGCATACACGAGGTGTGGTTACGGGTGCTGACGTCATTTGTGACGATCAGGTTGAGGTCATCAACAAAGATTTGGTCATTGCAACCATGACGGACGACGTTCCGTTTCATGTTGAGATGACGGTTGAGAATGGTCGCGGTTACGTGCCAGCGTCCGAACAATACCAGCACGAGCCTGAGGTTGGTATTATTCCGCTGGATGCTGCGTTCTCTCCGGTGTCGCGTGTTCGACACCTGATCGAGGAGACTCGAGTTGGTCAGCGTACTAACTATGACAAGTTGAATCTCGAGATTTGGACGAACGGTACAATCACGCCCGATATGGCTTTGGTTGAAGCGGCCAAGATTCTGCGAAAGCATTTGAACTGCTTCATCACGTTCCGCGAACCGGGGCCTGAGGCTGGTCCAGAAGGCGGCCTTCGCGGTATGATGGAAGCGACTGGTTACTCTCCGGTCGACATGGAACTGGAAGAGAAGTTGAACAAGAGTCTTGCGGAACTGAACTTGTCAGTGCGAGCGACAAATTGCCTTGAGTCGGTGGGCATTAACACGGTTCGGGATCTCGTCGTTCGGACAGAAGATGAGCTGCTGCAGGTCAGGAATTTCGGCGAGACGACTCTCGAAGAAGTTCGTGAGCGACTGGGCGGTATCGACCTGCGTTTGGGTATGCGGTTGCCGAATCAGCAGTTGAAATAGAGTTTGTATGTGTTGGTTCGGGGCGTCTCGGACAGCGTTTTGGTTCACAGTGCTATTTATGGGTGAGTGTCTGATATGAGACACCTTGTTGCTGGTCGTAAGCTTGGTCGTAATGCGTCACATCGCAAGGCGATGTTTCGTAATATGGCCGTGAGTCTGATTAAGACGGTCCGGATTCAGGAAGGGGAACTGGGTCAGCCTAAGGTTGCTGGTCGAATTGTAACGACCGTTCCAAAGGCCAAGGAACTCCGCCCGATGATCGAGAAGCTCATAACGCTGGCTCGAAAAGCGCGTAAGATCACTTTGGACGCTGCTCAGTATCAGACAGATGCTGAACGCGGAAGTGATGCGTGGAAAGCATGGCGAGACTCTGAGAAGGGCAAGAACTGGGTAAAGGCGACTTCTCCGGCATTGACGATGCGTCGGCGGGCATTTGCTGACCTTCGTGATGAGTCTGCCGTGGAGATTCTGTTCGAAGACCTTGCGGCCCGGTTTCAGGACCGTACCGGCGGTTATACTCGCGTGGTCCGATTGGCTCGAGTACGTCTGGGCGATGCCGGGGAACAGGCTTTGATCGAGTTCGTGGGAACAAACGATCGAGTGAAGTCTCGTAAACGCAAGGCACCGGTTGTCGAAGCCGCTGCGAATTGATTTGCAGATCATTATGGTCGACTCAAAGAACCCTCGCTCCACACGCGAGGGTTTTTTTGTTTGTGGACTGTTGATATTGCCCGTTTTATCGTTCGGTCGTAACCTTCTCCGCGGTTCAGTTGAGTCGCGGCAGGTTAGCGGCCGCTGATGGCGAAGTTTTTGTTTTGTCGCTGCCGCGTCGCTGTCCATTGCAATGAGTGCATGCCTTGATATCCGAAGGATCGGACTAGTGGCGCGGTATTTCGATTTTTGTCGGGCGATGACGTTGTTGTGCGAGGATATCTGCGATCGCCATCCCGAGTTCTCCCACGTAAAGATGTCTCAGGTTCCCGTGACATTCGCGCAAGCCCGTTCACCAGTTGAGTGGGGCGTACAGGCACGTCTGACACCGCTCCGATTCGAAGGCGGTTCTCCTGTTGAACGGCGCAAGGGGCGGCTCTGGACAGTTCAGCGTGTGTACCACAGGGGAGCGGAAGCGCTCTACATCCTGACTTTTCTTCTGCCTCGTTTCCTGAATCTATCGTTTGATGAAAAACTGATTACGGTTTTTCATGAGCTGTACCATATCAGCCCTGATTTCAACGGTGACATTCGCCGGTTTAGTGGCTCCTGTTACATGCATACGGGAAGCCAGAAGAGTTACGATCGGCAGATGGCGGTGTACTCCAAAGAGTACTTGCAGATGGGCGTCTCCGAGGAACTGATCAGATTCCTGCGATTTGATTTCGGGACACTTCAGAAGCAATCTGGTGACGTGGTCGGATTGCGGATATCGATCCCGCGTCTGATTCCTCTGGGCAAGGTTGCGTGATGAGGCAGTGGAACTCCGCTGCTGTTTTTGCGAACTCACCCGAAGTAAGGCGGACTGGCTATGGAGATCAACCTGTCGACGGCTCGCGCGTCATCGATCTACCAGCATTTGATCCGAGTGATTGCGCCCAGACCGATAGCCTGGGTTTCTACAGTGTCGGCGACCGGCGTTACGAATCTAGCGCCTTTCAGTTTCTTCACGGGGGTCGGATCCAGGCCGCCCAGCGTTCTGTTCTGCCCGGCGAATCGTCGTGACGGCGGTCAGAAGGATACGCTGAAGAATATCCTCGCGACTCGGGAATTCGTCATTAACGTGGTCCCGTATCGACTGGCGGAAGTGATGAATTTGAGTTCCGCGGAGCTGCCGTCGGAAGAGTCCGAGTTCGAGCTGACGGGTCTGCAGATCTCCGAGTCCGCGGTTGTGAAGGCACCGGGTGTGAGTTCGTCCCCGATACGGATGGAGTGTCGACTCCTGCAGCATCTGGCACTCGACGACGGCCCTGGCGGAGCCAATATCGTCTTGGGCGAAATTGTGCATATGCATCTTGATGACAACGTCCTCGATTCCACGGGCTACGCGGATCCGGTGCTGCTGGATTTGATCGGTCGTCTGGGCGGTGCCGCTTATTGCCGTACGACGGAGCAGTTTGAGCTGCCGCGACCACAGTAGCCGCACATCTTCCGATTCAGGCAGGTGCCTAAGACGGAACCTGTCCGTGCGTTTCGGAAAATCCCCTGAATAAAGGCCGAACCGATCCGGAATCGACTTGTCCTGTTCTTTATTAGTGTCAATATTACACTAAGTATGCAGGAAGGGTGAGGCGATTTATGGGTACAGATTGCGATTCGAAGGTGTTGTTGACAGATCTTTACCAACTGACCATGGCCTATGGTTATTGGAAAACCGGTCGAGCAGAGCAGTCAGCCGTCTTCCACCTGTTCTTCCGGAACAATCCGTTTCAGGGTGGGTATGTTGTCGCGGCGGGTCTCGAGACGGTCGCGGAGTTTTTGCGGTGTTTTCAATTCTCGTCGGATGATCTTGAGTACCTGGCAACGATCTCTGGCGGAGATGGCAGACCGATTTTTGACGCCGGATTCCTGTCGTATCTTCAGGAACTGACGTTGAGTCTCGACATTGATGCCATCCCGGAAGGCACCATTGTCTTTCCGAACGAGCCGCTGCTGCGAGTTCGTGGGCCAATCCTGCAATGCCAGCTTCTGGAATCGATCCTGCTCAATATTGTCAACTTTCAGTCATTGATCGCAACGAAAGCCTCACGAGTTGTACGTGCTGCTCAGGGTGACGATGTGCTGGAGTTCGGACTTCGCCGTGCTCAGGGAATGGATGGAGCCATGGCGGCCAGTCGAGCGGCGTATGTGGGCGGCTGCTCGGCCACATCCAACGTTCTGGCGGGCAAACAATTCGGGATTCCAGTTCGAGGAACTCATGCCCATAGCTGGGTGATGTCGTTCGAATCTGAGCGGGACGCCTTTCGAGCGTATGCGGAGTCTATGCCGAACAACTGCGTGTTTCTTGTGGACACTTATGACACCCTGGAGGGTGTTCGTCATGCGATTGAGATCGGAGAACATCTGAAGAAGCGCGGGCACAGGCTGGCGGGAATTCGTCTGGACTCCGGAGATCTGGCGGCACTGAGTATTGCGGCGAGGCAAATGCTGGATGATGCAGGGTTCAACGATGCGAAGATTGTTGCCAGCAATGATCTGGATGAGAAGCTCATCCAAAGTCTGAAGCTGCAGGGGGCGAAAATCAATGTCTGGGGCGTCGGCACAAAGCTCGTTACGGCCTATGACCAGCCTGCTTTAGGTGGCGTTTACAAGCTGGGTGCGATCGCTTCTGACAACGGCCAGTGGCGTCCGACGCTCAAGATTTCAGAACAGTTGGTGAAGACGTCAACGCCCGGGATTCAGCAGGTTAGACGGTACTTTGGGGCTGACGGGCTGGCGACGACCGACATGATTTACAACGAGATGCTGCCGCTCCAGAGTCCGGTTCAACTGGTGGATCCGCACGATCCATCCCATCGACGGACAATGTCGCCAGCGACATCTTTTGAAGATCTGCTTCAGCCTTTGTTCAAGGGCGGAAAACTGGTGTCGCAGTTGCCATCGATCCACGAAGTACGGGATCGAACACTTCAGCAACTCAAAATTTTTCCACCAGGCGTTTTACGATTCGACAATCCTCAGAAGTTTCCAGTGGGGCTGGAGCAGCAGTTGTTCGAGCTCAAGTCGCGAATGGTGTTGGAAGCACGACGAGCGTCTGACGGAGAGCGGTCATGAGTTTCTCCTATCAATTTGCTCGAGCGGCGGTCACTGTCGACTGTGTTGTTTTCGGCCTTGATGACGAAGATTTGAAAGTCCTGCTGATTCGTCGCGATCTGCCACCATTTGAAGACAAATGGGCGCTGCCTGGAGGATTCGTACGACTTGATGAAACTCTGGACGAAGCAGCACGACGAGAACTTCAGGAGGAGACGAGTCTGGAGCGAGTCTTCCTCGAACAGCTTTACACCTTTGGCGGCATTGATCGAGATCCGCGTGAGCGAGTCATCACAGTGGCCTACTACGCTCTTGTGAGGTTGTCTGATCACCGCGTTCAGGCGGCGACGGATGCACGGGATGCGGTGTGGTTCGCAATGGACGATCTGCCCCCGCTGGCGTTTGATCACGATCAGATCCTTGAGACGGCTCATCAGCGCTTGCAGGGAAAAGTCCGGTATCAGCCTATTGGATTTGAACTGCTCCCTCCGAAGTTCACGTTAACTCAATTACAGAAGCTGTATGAGATCGTGCTGGGCCGGGTTCTGGATAAGCGTAACTTTCGCAAGAAGATTCAGGGAATGGGTATCCTCGAAGAACTGGACGAAGTTGAGAAGGACGTGGCTCATCGAGCAGCTCGGTTGTATCGTTTCGACAAAAAGGAATACGGCCGCATGGTGAAGCAGGGATTCCATTTTGAGATCTGACTTTCTTGAGACTTAAACAATGATCAATCATCCTCAGAATCTCCAAACCGCGCTGATCGTGGTCGATCTGCAAAACGATTTTGTTGATGGTGGTGCGTTGGCAGTACCAGTAGGAATCGAAGTCGTCGACGTTGCCAATCGGCTCATTCCGGCTTTCAGGCTGGTGATTGCGACACAGGACTGGCATCCGGCCGATCATCTGAGTTTCGCCAGTCAGCACCCCGGATTGAAAATCGGCACCGTATTCGATTTGGACGGACTTTCTCAGGTCGCATGGCCGGACCATTGCGTTCAGGGAACACCGGGAGCGGAGTTCGTTAGATCATTGAATTGTGATGGGATTCACCACGTGGTTCGGAAAGGAACCGACCGAGGCATCGATAGTTACAGCGGCTTCTTTGACAACGGACATCGCCGATCCACAGGGCTCAGTGAGTACCTGCGCGAGCAGAAGATTGAGCAGGTGGCGATTCTGGGGCTGGCGACGGACTACTGCGTCCGCTTCACCGCATTGGATGCCGTGAAACAAGGCTTCCGGACGTTATTGATCGAGGACGGCTGCCGCGGCGTTGAGTTGCAGCCTGGCGATATCGCTCGGGCGATGACGGAGATGAAATGCGCTGGGGTGGAGTTGGTTCAAAGTGAAGAATTTTTGGCTTAATCGGCAGGCTGCAAGCGTGATTGCGATCAGGAATTAAGGACAAACCAAGATGACAATTGATGAAAAAGCAGTCCGTCGAATCAGCAAGTTTCTGAGTCTGGTTCTGCGACATCAGCCCGACAAGATCGGAATTCAACTCGACAAAGCCGGGTGGGTCGAAATCGAAGTGCTGCTGGAGGCGTTGCGTCGAAGTGGCCAGAAGATTTCACGTGACCTGCTGGAGCACGTTGTTGGAACAAACGACAAGCAGCGTTTTACGATTGATGAATCTGGTCAGCGCATCCGAGCGACCCAGGGGCATTCGGTTGAAGTGGAACTCGGGTACGAACCGGCTGATCCACCAGCCATTCTGATCCACGGTACGCCCGAAACGGCCGTATCCGCGATTCTTGAAAGTGGACTTCAGAAAATGAAGCGTCATCACGTGCATCTGCATTGTGACATCAGTACCGCCTCCGCCGTCGGCGCTCGAAGAGGAACCCCAGTGCTGTTGAGGGTCAATGCGCAGGAGATGGCCAAAGAGGGCTTTCTGTTTTACGTAACAGCCAATCAGGTCTGGCTCACGAACCATGTGCCGCCGAGGTTTATTGAATTTCCCGACGACTCAATCGTATTCGGATGATCGGAAATGAACGGCTGCAAGGAATGGTTTGTTGTGTTTCGGTGGGTCTTTCAGTTACGTGAGTAGCCGGTCGTCAGATCCCGTATGAAACTGTTCTCGTGCGGCCAGAGCAGCAAGCAACTCCCGACAGGAACGCAGGTCGCTGAGAACTCGCGGCAGGTAAAGCGTTTGCGTGATCAGAGGTTCGTCGGGCATAAACCCCGGCAGGGCCTCTGCGTATTGAGAGAGATCCTGCGGCGAGATCGCCCAGCCTTCAACCGTCGCCCAGCCAAAAACAATGGTGACGTTTCGTCCTTCGCGATGCAGATGCAGCCAACGCGTGTATTCGTCGGAAAAGTCGAATGGCAGGAACAGCGTCTGCCCGTCGCCAAGGGCTGTCATCAGGCGAATCCATTCGGTCACAAGTTGCATCGTTCCGGTGGCTGGACGAAATTCGTGGTTTTCGCTGTTCGGCTGAAGGCCAAGATAATAGCTTTCCCCCGCGCGGGATTCGGAACCGACCTGAACGGTAATCTGATTGTCGGCATTTAAACTGACTGATACGTTCCGCATTGAAATACCCGATTTGTTTCGCGGCGGCTGGAAGCAGTCGCCTTCGGCTTGTCGTTACACGAAAAATAAACAAGAACTGACCAGGGAACCCACATGGTACGCGTTTTGTGCACGGCGTTGAATGGAGAGAGCGGCCCTCACTTTCAGATGTTGGCAGATGCCGGCCACGAATGTCACGTTCCGGACCGAACGCGTGATCTTTGGAACAATGAAGTCCTGATCGACACGCTCAAGGGTTACGACGCTGTCATCGCCGGTTCTGAACCCTATCCGCCCAACGTCATCGCTGCAATTCCTCACGTGCGAGTTCTCGCTCGAGCCGGTGTCGGTTTTGATGCCATCAATCTCAAGGCCTGTGACGAAGCCGGCATTGTGGTCGCGACAACACCCGGTTGTAACCATCATTCCGTGGCTGAGCATGCGATTGGCATGCTGATGGCGCTGGGACGAGGATTTCCGGCATTGGATCAGGAAGTACGACGTGGTGAGTGGAAGCGAATTCCTTATCCGCGAATCTCGGAGTGTACTCTCGGCCTCGTTGGTCTCGGTCGCATCGGTCAGGCCACCGCAACTCGCGCGATCGGGCTGGGAATGAAGGTCCTTAGTTATGATCCTTACGCGCCGGCTGACTTTGTGAAGAAGCATGGGATCACCATGGTGTCGCTGGAAGATCTGTTTCGGCAGTCGGACTTTATCTCGCTGCATTCTCCGGCAACTCCGGAGACGAAACACATGATCAACGAGAAATCGATTGCTCTGATGAAGCCATCGGTCGTGATCATCAATACTGCTCGTGGTCCGCTGATTGATGAGCCGGCTCTTATCAAAGCATTGCAGACGGGACGAGTTCGTGCGGCTGGCCTGGATGTGTTTGAAACAGAACCGTTGCCGCTGACTAGTCCGTTGATTGGCATGTCGAATGTGTTGCTGGCCGGGCACGTGGCCGGACTCGACAACGAGTCACACGACGCCACCTGGGCGCTGGGTGCTGAGATTATTCTCAAGCTGCATCGAGGCGAATGGCCAGCTGACTGTATTCAGAATTTGAAGGGCACCACCGGTTGGAAGTGGTAGCACTCATAATGCCATGAGCCTGAGGCGCTAGCCGATTCGACAGAAGAATCGGCTAGCGCCTCAGGCTCAGGAGATGGTAAACAGAGTTTTCCTTTTTGAACGGTTCATGAACTACGCTGCGGCTCTCCGGCGGGCGAATTTGCTGCGGATGTCCAGGACAGCGTCGATCACATCGGCGACGTCCTGATCCGACATCGACGGTGACAGCGGCAGACTGAGCATATTCTGAAACGCCGCGTGGGCCACCGGGAAATCATTCGGGTGGTAGTTGTACTTGTCGCGATAGTACGAATGCATGTGGATCGGAATAAAGTGCACGGACGTGCCGATGTTTCGAGCCGTCATTTCTTCGATAAACTGGTTGCGGTTGATGGTCAGTTCGGATGATCTCAGCCGCAGCACATACAGATGCCATGCGTTCGTGACATGGTCGCGCGTTGTTGGGGTGAGAAATGCGGCGTGGTTTCGGAATGCGGCGTTATACGTCTGCACGATCTCCTTGCGACGAGCCTGCATGCGATCGAAACGCCGAAGCTGCTGGAGTCCGAGGGCCGCCTGCAGATCCGTCATGTTGTATTTGAAGCCCGGCTCTACGATGTCGTACGCCCATTTGCCGCCAGCCGAGTAACGACTCCAGGCTTCGCGATTCATCCCATGCAGGCTGAAGATGCGAGCTCGCTCAAGAAGCTCGGCCGATCCTGTCAGCATTCCGCCTTCGCCGGTAGTTAAGTTCTTAGTTGCATAAAAGCTGAACGCAGTCAGGTTCGAGCCAGCGCCGATGGGTTGGCCATCGAACGCGGCTCCGATGGCGTGCGCGGCATCTTCTATCAGATGCAGACCGTACTCATCGCAGATTGATCGCAGCGCATGAAGTTCAACGGGATGGCCCGCATAGTGGACGGCGATGACCGCTTTGGTCTTTGGAGTGATGGCCCGCTCGACGGCATCCGGCTGCAGGTTCAGCGTATCGGGTTCTACGTCCACCAGGACCGGAGTGGCCCCGACATGTTCGATCACATTCACCGATGCGGCAAATGTCATGGGCGTTGTGATCACTTCGTCGCCTGGACCGATATTGAGCACCTTCAGAGCGATATGCAGGCCGGCGGTGCAGGAGTTTAGTGTCAGAGCCGCGGGTGATCCGAAGGCCTGGCAGAAGTCCTTTTCGAACTGTCGGGTTCTGGGACCGGACGTGAGCCAGCCTGACTTCAGCGCCTCGACAACTTCATCAATTTCTTCTGCGCCAATGAGTGGAAGGGAAAAGGAAAGGAATGTGTCACGCATCGGTGACCTCCGGTTGTCGCGAATCTGGAAGAGCCCTGATCAGAAAGGCTCCGTGTAATTGTTTTGCGGAATTGCCGCCAGAGGAATGCTGGGGAAGTCTCAAGACAGCAGAGGCCTCATTGCACGGATGGACCGTGATCGTTCCGTTTACCGCGCAGCCGCAGGCGCCGGCTGGGGCGATGTGGAGTGGGCCGGCGCCTGCGGCTGGGCGGTAAACAGCGGTCAACAGAAAACGGATTCCATAACAATCGGCAGAAACTGCCGAAATCTGGCCACACTCGGCGATTTGCGCAGATTGCCACAATTTCCTTGTGTGCACAAACGGTGTCTTCGTGTCTCTAAGTTGAGCATGGTTGGGATTGGGTGTTGTCTTCTGAGTTCGGGACGAAATCATGTACTGACTTCTGCTGCGCGGTTCATGGAAGAGCTGACGTCAGTTGGTTTGGGATGTCTGAAGAAGATCGTGAGCGAAAAGAGGGTCAGATGTTTTGACCCACCGACGAAGACCGTCGTTAGCTCGATCTCAACGGATGTCTCCTGATCAGTGACTGATACCATGAGACGAACATTCTGTTGCCAAGCGCTGTTGGGTTGTCTGTCGCTCCTCGCGCTGCTTCCTGCTGATCTGATGTCACAGGAACCGGAACTCCCGTTGACCTCTGCTTCGGAAACCAGCCGTCGAAATACGGCGGTGACTCTGAACTACTGCCGGGCCGCCCTGCATCGAATTCGCCGCGCGCCTTCAAAGCAGGTTCTTCTGGAAGAGCAGCAGCGCATTCTGAATAATCTGGACCTCAACCAGATTGATGATCCGGAAGTGATCAGCCTCTATCGTTCCATCCTTGATGAAATCGGTCAGGTGGAAATCAGTGATCGCGAACGAGTCGTTATCGGTGAACAATTCCACCGAGGTGTCCAGCGGAAACTGGGAACGGACTTCTTCGTGATCGGAGCGCAGGCGGCGACGGGGCAGGTGGGTTCCGTGATCCAGTCGGGAGCCAATAGCTGGTGGGATTATCGGTCGACTCAGATCAAGCGTGACTCTGATCTCTGGCAGGTCGAGAAAACGCAGTTCACCACTTTGATGACACGATCGTCGACCTTCCTGGACAGCTTCTGGAAGCTCAGCCGCAAGAATGAGATTCCGGATAAGTGGTTGCTCCGCGATCAGGATCTGGATCAACTGACGGAAACACTGGAAGAGCAGGATCCGGAGCGTCGGCTGCGCATGCTGGCTCGGTCTGAGCGATTCATGGAATGTTATCCGCCGTATTGGTACTACGTCGCACGAACTCAGCAGCAGCTTGGCCGCAATGAAGAGGCGGTGCGAACTTTTGAGCGTCTGGCGGAAATTGGCGAGGGACATTTTCGTCAGGATGATATGCTCGCCAGCAGCATGGCCAACATGGCGCTGATTCAGGAAAGTGAGCGAAACCCCGAGGCTGCTCGGACGGCCGCTCGAGCCTTTGATTATTCCACTCGCAACTGGGAAGCCAACCTCGTCTGCGCGTGGGTTTTGGGGCGACATGGCGAGTATCGCGACGCGGAAGATCTGATTCTGTGCAATATGGATGATGAGCTGGAAACCGACCAAAGCACTGTGGCATTGGTTTCGTTGTATTTTCATTCGGCCGACAAACGCAAGTTGAAGCATCTGCTGGAAGATGAAAGAGTTGTTCGCCGCATTCCGATTCCGGGGCTGTTGCTTTGTGCTCGGCTTTTGGGGCCCGATGATCTGCCGCGTGGGGCGGAGACTTATCTGGCGTCGACGCTGACGGCTGTTCCTCGGTCGTCGGGACGGATGAATGCCATCTCTGTCGCGGCGGCTCGAGGATGGAAGCTGAATGATGCGGAAGCTTTGATCTCTGATGGTTCGCACACGTTTCAATATGCCGGACACCGAGCGATTGAAGAGGGGCTGGAGGTGAGTTTCACGCCGTCGCTGGATTCGAAGTCATCAGGCGAGCTGGGCACGACACTGAAGATGACGTTGCGATATCCTTCAACGCCTCCGATTCAGATCGTATTGACTCGTGAGACCCGCGATGAAGTCGCCGTCAACGACCAGCGTGGCTCCGGTCGATTTCCGTTGTTTGGTGGTTCTCTGCCGGGCTCGTCGCGATCGCGCGAAGGGCAGGGGATGTATCGCATTCAGGAGATCGAAGTTGATGGATTGAGACTGTCTCTTCGGCCTTCGTCGTATTCGTCAGATGAGATTCGTGTGCTGCGGCCGGAGTATCCGGACGATGAACGAACGACGCGCGGGTAGTATCTGTCGGACGGCCTTTTCAGGCCGTCGAATTCGTCCTGACGACGGCCTGAAAAGGCCGTCCTACGAAGTCGCGGGATTGTTTTGAATCGTTGCGTGCTGTTGGAGTAATTCGGGAGCGAAAGCACTCATAATGCCCCAGCCGGAGTATTCTCGGCAAGATCCCGGATCATATCTCGCGTAGCGGCTTCGACAGCGTCCTGCCAACGAGCTTCGCCAAATTGCTCCGCGTACGGCTTGCGCTGCCAGGCGAAGTTGATCCCGCGTGAGCTGTTCACTACGGCGCCGAGACCGTCGGAGTTAAACGCTCCGGCGGTATCCGCAGACGTTCCTCCCTGAGCTCCGTAGCCGGGGATCAGAAGCGGGACTGCTGGCATCTGTTGACGAAGTTCCTGAAGTTGCGTCGGCCAGGTCGCTCCGACGACAGCACCCACGCATCCCAAAGTTTGTTCCGGAGATCGAGTGGACTCGCTGAGCTTTTGTACGGTGGCTGCGACGGTGCAGTACAATGGCTGTCCCTCGGAGACTCGATCCTGGAATTCGGCAGCTCCGGGATTGCTGGTTCGCACCAGAACATACAGGCCGGCTCGTCGTTTTGCCGCTAGCTTGACGAACGGCTCCAGTGAGTCCGTGCCGAGATAGGGGTTGATCGTCAAGGCATCGGCCGACCATGGAGCAGCGTCCGGATCTTCACCAGCCAGCCATGCATCGGCGTAAGCTTCTGCTGTTGTTCCGATATCTCCACGTTTTGCATCGGCAATCACGATCAGTCCGGATTTTCGAGCATAGCGAATGACGGAGTGCAGGGCCTGAAACCCGGCGACGCCCAGCTGTTCAAAGAAGGCGACCTGAGGCTTCACGGCGGGGACCAAAGGACTAACGATATCAATCAGTTGCTTGGAGAAGGCTTCGAATCCCAAAGCTGTTCGTTCCAGGACATTTGCGGATCGGGCTTCTGCGGCAGAGCGGACGTCGGCTGGCAGCCAGTCCCATCTGGGGTCAATTCCGACCAGAGCTGGAGTGCGGCACGAGATGATTCGGTCGTTCAGGCGTTGGGAATAGCCGGGCATTGTGATCTCAAAACGAGGACAGAGTACTCAGTGATAACGGCAAACGGTATGGTCCGCTGTACAGCAGGTCTGGTGATTTATCCCCTGTGAGCCTGCAGGCTGATGATTTAATCGTTTAACGGCAAGCCGCAGGCGTCGAAGCTGCGTTTCGCCTACGCCAGCGGCTCGCCGTTAAACGAAAACGCTCAGTATTAGAATAAATCAGCAGTCCGCCTGCCTCAACGGCGACTCAATGAATCGACCGCAACGTTGGTATGTTCGCTGACTGATTCTTGTTTGCAACTCGAACGGAACCTGCAGTTTCAGACCGTACATTTTGAGAAACTCGGCGCCTGGTGAGGGACACCGCATGACACAATGCCTGATTGCTCTGGGCGGTAACATCAATGCATCCGAAGCTGTTTTCCGCGAAGCGATGCAGCGACTGGAACGGCCCGGACTTGTCGTCGAGCAGTTGAGTCGACCGTTCGTGACGCGTCCTGTGGGTTCTGCCGCCGGCGAGGAATACGTGAACGCGGCGGCGGTGCTGGAATGTTCTCTCGCCCCGACGTTGCTTCTGAAGGCGCTGCACGAGGTCGAAGATGGCTTTGGCCGCGAACGCACAATTCATTGGGGGCCGCGGACTCTGGATCTGGATCTGTGTCTTTACGGGAACGAGGTCATTGAAAGTGAATCGCTCGTCGTTCCTCACCCCGCTATGTGGTATCGGCGTTTTGTGCTCGACCCGGCCGTTGAGGTGGCTGGTTCGATGAGACATCCCATTCTGATGCAGACCATGGATGAACTCAAAGACGCGGCGATGGCAAGACCGCTCCAAATTGAAGTGGCATCCGCGACACAATCCGATGATGAGCTGATGAAGATTATCAAACAACTGCAGGCGAAGAACGATGGTCTTCGAGAGGTCGACATTTCGCTATCAGCCGTATCATCGTCCGTGAATTCGAATGTGTTTGCGCGGCTGATGATCGAGACGGCACATGACGATGTGGGAGCACGCCGACAGCCAGCGAATGAATTGTGTCGTCAGATTCGATTCCATTGTGCGTCGGCGGAAGACCTTGAACAGCAATTGCAACAATTCTTCGTTGCCGCGCTGGGATAAAGGCCGGTGATAGTGAGATCCCGGACCCGACGGAATGTTAAATCGAGCGTCACTTCAGGGAGTTCTGGAATCCGGAAGCACGATGACAGGAGGTTCCTGAGCATTGGCGAGATTTCGCACCGTGATGATGTCCTGAATGGTCTCTTCAAACTTCTGATTGGCTTCTCCAAGTGCATTCTGGACGACAGCCCCCATTTGCAGGGCATTGGAAAACTGTCCTCCTCCCAGTCCGAGTCCTTCCACAAGGCCCGCTATTTCTTTGACCTGCGGATCATTCTCAATGGCTTCAACCTGACCTGGCTTAACGTCGGCTGCGGTGGACGTTTCGCGACTGGAGAGCAGAAGCCTCCATTGACCATTGTCGCCCTTCCGAAACAAACGACGAGTCACCGTGGCTGAGCCCGAGTTGATGTCAAATTCGAAACCGGAAAGCACGACGGTGGAGTGTTTCTTTGAATCGGCAATTCGACTTGCTGCTGCCGGAAGCGTGTCGTTCGGTGGCGTCTGCGGTTGTTGTGGCTGACCTTCGTTAAGAAGTTCTCCCAGCAGGCTTTGGACATTTCCTCCTAACATCGAATTGAGCAGCAAACTGAGATCGGGTTCGGCGGATTCGTCGATGACTGTCGAGCCCGTCTGAATAAGTCTGGACGATGTGTTTGTTCTGATATCAACTGCGGAAAGGATTTGTTCAAGGTTGTCCCGATCATTGTTGACGGCTTGAGGAGGCGTCAGCTTTCGGTTGGCTTCCGGGATCGCCTGAAGCTGTTCGACAATGGATTTCCAATGCGTCTCTTCGATGTCCTGAAGATCGTTCAGCAGTGCCAGACGACAGAGTTCTCGACGAGCTTCTGACTGAGATTCGACATTGATTACTCGGGATTTAGGCAGTTCAAGAACTATGAATTTGGGTTCTTCGATTTCGGCCGGAGTGAGGCGGGCGAGAATCTCTTTCAAAAGCCCAATTCGCTGTGGCTCTTCAGGCTCCCCTGATATGAGGACGTCAATTTCTTTTTGCAGGGTCTCTGCCAGGGAGGCATAGGGGGTTGTCTCCGCCTCTTTTATGCATGGCAATACATCTTTGTCGTAAAACTCGGCACCGTTTGTCCTCATCCATGTTGTGTTCACAAGAAGACGTGTTGGTCTCCTGCTCAGCAGCATCCCCCAGATCTGCGTGTTGTCATTGAGACTGACCTTATCGACGACGCGATCACGAAACGAACGAGCTTTCTGTGAGGCGAGTTGTCCTTCCGCGATTGCCGAGTGACTTGTGGCTGAGACCAGGGCACAAACACAGTACAAAATGGCGGCAACGGTATGTGCCTTGATTCGCAGGCTTAGCGGATTCTTGCTCCGGAAACACATGGTCGATTTCCTTGAGACGTGATGACGCATGTTGCGCTTTGTTGTCATCAGGGGTAAACGCTTTGTAAACAAATTTTGGCGCCACACGCTGTGTGAACAGAAATTAATCTTTGAAGTGTTGAGGAAACACATCATCGTCGACCAACGGCGCGGGCTTTGCACTCTTAGGTGGTCTTGGAATCAGTACGACTATGATTCTTTTGGGCCAATGACATAGCTATTGTTCTGATCTTCGATCAGCTTGAGTTCCCTTCCTCCCGCCTGATGATACCCGCAATCCCGAACTCGACAAATCCAGCTGCGTGGCTGCGTTGGTTCGTCAACGATGCCGTTCGCGGCGTGGTTGATCGCCACGTTACTGCGCCGATTGGCTGCCACTTCTTTCACGACACAGAATTAGACTCGTGGGAGGTTTCTCTGTTTGTTTCGCGAACAGAGGTTTGTGGTGGCCCGGCTGATGGTCGACAAGTGCCCTCGGGACTTCAGATCGATATTCTGGCTGTCTGTGCTGCATTTGATTCACCCCCAGCGATTTATTGGCAGGCCGAGAAGATTGCTCATGATGATGAATTGGGCAATCATCTGTCTTTCGAGGGACTTGCCCGCGGTTCGAACGTCTGGCTGAGAATTCTGCAGAATGCCCCTGACTGGGCCGGTCCCGGTCGTCTTGTGCATGCCAGCACGGGCAGCATTGAAGACGTCTGGTAACGACATGACACCAGACCTCATGTTGTAAACGGAATCCATCGGTTCCAATCGTCTACTTTTGGCATGCGGAACAGAAAAATGTGGCTCGCTGTGCCTGAACGATCCGTTGGATCTCAGCCTTGCCGCAGTGAGAGCAACGCATTCCGGCTTTCTGATACACACGATGTTGGTTCTGGTAGCTGCCGTCCTTGTTCAGTGCATTCCTGTAGGTGCCGTCGTTCAGCGTTGACCCTTCATAGCGGATCGCTTCGTTCAGAATGTGTTGAGTGGCCTCGTTCAGCTTCACAATTTGTTTCGCGGTCAAAGTCGCAGCGCTGCGAAGTGGGCTGATCTCGGAGCGATGCAGGATCTCACTGGCGTAAAGGTTGCCGATTCCTGCTACCAATGACTGATCCAGCAAAGCAACCTTAATCTCACGAGATGTCTTTGAGAGGCGTTGCTTCCATTGTTCTTCGGAGATTTCCAGAGCGTCCGGCCCGAGCTTCTTTTGCAGCTCCGCCAGCTGATCAGGCGTCAGCAATGCCAGAGTTCCCAATCCTCTTCGGTCCCAGAATTCCATCTGACAGGCACGGTTTGGTTCGGGTTCAAAATGCCATACGACGCGACGGTGTTCAGGTGTTGGCGGTTCAGAAATCAGAAGCAGCCCTGTCATCCGGGGTTCGATCACGAGTGAGTCCCGGGAATCCAGGTTCAGGAGAATTCTCTTGGCCAGCCTTTGAATACTCTCGATGCGACGTCCCTTAAGTCGCTGCGCGACAGTCTTTCGCTGCGGCGAGACGGAGATCGGTTTTCTGGGACAGCGGACGAACTCCACGGAAGAAATGATTCGACCGCTACAATCGTTGCGGACGCCACGAACCATCGTTTCGACTTCTGGGAGTTCTGGCATTGCGTGGCCCTGAAAACAAATGTCAATCGATCGAGGAGATCTGAAATTCTGCCATTGGTTTGGCATCGTGAGCGGGGCAGTCACCCGTTGCAAGTGCCGTGTTGATTTAGTCGCATTCTGCGGGTTTCTGTTGACCGCCCAGCCGGAGGCGCCGGCCAGCACAAAAGCCGGCGCCTCCGGCTGGGCGGTAAACATTGATTTTGAATCGGGGACTAAAATCCTCATCCCGCCTGATCCAGTGGTCGCTTCTTTCGACCGTATTCGATCGAGCCGGTCCCGGGAGCCAGAATTCCCGAGTGAATCTGACACAGACAGTTCGGTTGGAACGATCATTGGCTGCGGGAGAACGGGTACGTCGAGGAATTAGAGGAATCTTCTTGACGCTGAGTGTCCGCACGACGATCCTAGACAAAGGTTTTTCGTGCCGTGTACGGGCTTGTGCGCAGTTTTTGCTGTCGCCCCGGAATCTGTCAGATTTCTGTCCGTGCTTCGTTCGGTTCTTTTGAGGTCATCCAGATGCCACTGTTTGATTCCGTCTTCTCCAGTTCAAGTCCTCGTATTCGACGGTTCCTGCGAGGAGGCGCGACGTGGGCCGTTGGCTGTGCGTTCCTTGCGTCGAACAGCATTGGTTTCGCTGGCGAAAGTGATAAGCCAGCCGCGGCA
>JBILXT010000583.1:0-3788 GCA_044378235.1 Planctomycetaceae bacterium | reverse complement strand
CGAATGGAAGCTCGACTGGCCGCAGAGCAGGGCGATTTTCGCGCCGCCGCTGAAAACCTTGAAGCCGCTGCCTTGAAGGCCGGTGACCGAAAAACAGCTGACCGTGCTCGAGCCAGCCGCGAAAAGCTGGAAGCTGGCGGTGGTGCTCAGCTGGACTTTGATTCATTGATTCAGCTCATTATGGAGCAGACCAGCCCTCCTGCGACATGGGAAGAGGATGGGGGAGATTTCGGAACGATTACACCGTTCTTCCAGGGCGTGTTCTTCGGAACGCCGTCAATGGCCTGTGCCTTGACGATGACTTATGACAACTCCCGTTTGCTGGCGGCTGCTGAACTCGCTCGTACCGCGAATCCCAACGACGATGTTCAGGAGACATCTGAACTGCGTCTGGTTTCTTTGCCTCGTCTGGAACAGCACGTTAAGAGTCTCATGGCGGCCGGTCAGCCGATTCCGGATGATGTGGCCTGCCTCGCCGGTCTGACAGAAGTTCAGTTCCTGTTTGTCTTTCCGGAATCACAGGACGTTGTGATCGGTGGTCCTGCTGGCGCCTGGAAGAATGCTGACGGTCAGCGAACGGTGAGTGTATCGAATGGTCGCCCGACTCTGCGATTTGACGATCTCGTCACCCTGAGCCGCACGTTTGCTCCTGGTGGTTCTGGATTCTTCATGTGTTCCATTGATCCTAAGCCGGAACAGGTGAAGGCCGTTCGGGACTATGCTGCGAAGACCGAACTGACCTCAGGCAACGTCCGCAAAGTGACGGACAAGCTCGAAGAAATGCTGGGGCTTCAGAATGTAATTGTACAGGGGATTCCTCAGGATTCTCGAGTCGCGAGTGTGATCGTTGAAGCCGACTACCAGATGAAGCTGATCGGCATCGGCGAACGCGAAGGCGCAGAGGGAATGAAGAGCTACTTCGACCTGCTCAGCCGAGCAGAACGCAAGGGCTCCGCGATGGATGCTCTGCGATGGTGGATGACGGTCGGATATGATTCCATCCATGTTTCTCCAGACCGTCAGTCGTTCGAATTCAACGGCAAAGAAGTTCAGTGCCAGTCAGAGAATCAGCTGGTTGCTGCTGATGGAACTCGTCAGGCCACAGGGAAAGCGGACACTGCGAACACCGAGTTTGCTCGATTATTCACCGAGCATCTGCCGGAGTTGTCTGCTCAGGATGTGGTCTTTGCCGACCTGCAAAACGTCTTTGATCTGGGCTTGGCAACGGCACTGGTTCATACCATGGGCCTCAATCGCCAAGTGGGCTGGCAGCCTGAAGTTCTGGGAGCAGCGGGAAGTTATTCTCCGGCTCCAGTCGAAGTACCGGCTGAACTGATGACAGCCGCCAGCAGCCGAGTTTACGGTGGTCGTGAAATCGTAATTCAGGTGGCCGGCGGTGTTCGAGGTGACCTGCGAAGTGTGGTCAAGAACCCGGACAATTTCGAAGTTTCTGCCGAGGTTGTGAAGAAGGCGATTGAATCCAACCCAGTAGGCCAGTCAGGCCGCTGGTGGTGGGACGCAGCCGCTCGTTGATTCGAGTGCCCAGGCACTGCAAAGGGAGCCTGTTCTCTCTGTGCTGTGGCGGTTTTGGATCGGTGAACATAGCAAAGAGCGAAGGTCGATGGCCTTCGCTCTTTGCTTTTTTGCTGCGCGGGTTCGTCCTGCTTCGGAGTTTCGCGGTAATCTGGAGTTTCCGGGCTTGAAGTCGTAACCCCGCTTTTCCAGTTTTCCAAACCCGCTATTATTCGCATCGAAACGCGGTTGCTGCTTCTGGAGCCCTGTATTTTTCGGGGCAGCGGCGATCGTAGTGGATCGGAATTCCCGGGTAGCCGGGTGAAACTCGGATTGGAATCATGGCCCGTCTTACTCAGGCCGATCTCGTTGCCTTAAACCGTGCATTTGATGACCGTTCCCCTCAGGAATTGATACTGTGGGCAAAGGAAACGTTCGGAGAGCGCGTCGCGGCAATGTCTTCGATGCAGGAATCGGGCAATGTGATCTGTCACATGCTGTATTCCATTCCGGCGCGGCTGCCTGTTGTGTTCGTTGACACGGGAGTACTGTTTCAGGAGACATTGGAGACACGCGATAGGCTGATGCAGCACTATGGTCTTCAGATTGAAACGCTCACGCCGGCACTGACAATGGAAGAGCAGACGGAAAAATACGGCATTCTGTATCTGACGCCGGATGGTCAGAAGCAGTGTTGTGAGATGCGGAAGTCTGAGCCTCTGGATGCCGTCAAGGGCCGTTACGATGCGTTAATTGGCAGTCTCCGCCGGGCGGATGGCGGCCGACGTGGCGTTTGCCCAATTCTGGCGATCGACTCGCGACTGAACTGCCTGCGAGTCAATCCGCTGGCGAATTTCACCGACGAGCAATTGGAAGCCTATATTGCTGAGCACAAGGTGATTCTCAATCCGCTCCACAAGCAGGGCTTTTCCACAATCGGCTGCAATCGTTGTACAACTCCAGTCCTGCCGGGTGAACCGAAACGAGCTGGTCGGTGGCGACATCTGGGCCCCTGGAGCGTTTATTGCGGCATTAATCCGACGGACCTTGATCCGGAACGGTCGCCGGCTGTGGACTTCCCGCAGGACCTTGTCGACCGCATTCTCGGACGGCAGACAGACTTCATGATCTGAATCGGCGCAACTCGGTCGGGTTTTTGGGCAATTGCCGATCGGACTCATCCGTTTGAAGCAGCAAGCGAAATTGATTTCGCGACCGCTGAGTTAAGTGGTCTACCGACCGCTCCGGGATGTTTTGGGCATCAACGCGGCCGCCGCTGTCAACACTGGCCCGACGGCGACTTGCCCTGTGGGGTAGTTTGCGCAGGTTGGTCTCGAGGCCCCAGTGATGCCGTTTGTGAACATTGAATGAGTTTTTTGCGATTCAATGTTTGCGTGCTTGCAACAGGTTGTCTGGCGACACCATGATCTGAAATGAGCAAATGGGATCGGGAAGTTGGCGGATGTCCGCAGCCCCTGTTTTTCGAACCCATCGATGGACTCCGTCGTTTTGGCCCGTGTTTTGGCCACATTGACAGCAGTCGGTGAAGCAGAAATCACTGGTGAAAACCGAGTTCGGCAGCCTGCCTTTGATCATTTTTGCAATTGCGAGATGGATAATGGCAGGGAATTTGCTGATCCGAAGTTCCACGAAGTGAACGGTCCAGGAACTTGGTTAATTGTCGTCTGCAGGATGGTTTGAGTTTCGGAAGACAGCTCACAGATAGACGCGGCCTCCATGAATTCTTCAGTTGTAGCACTAATCTCCGCATCCTTGTCTGCGCTCATTCTGGCGCCGGCGGTGGGTTATGTCTGCCGGTTGCTGGGGATCGTAGATCGCCCGGATGGGCATCGTAAGCTTCATGCTCGCGCTGTTCCTCTGACGGGTGGTCCGACGGTTTTGCTCTCCATTGTCGTGGCAATTGCTGTAACCACGCTGGCATTTCCGAATTTATTGAGTGCGAGCGACGGAGATGTTCGTTTTCTGTTGTCGCTGTCGGGTGCCTCGTTACTGATTGTTCTCGTTGGCATGTTGGACGACCGATTTGGATTGCGTGGCCGCCAGAAGCTGGCCGGTCAGTTCCTTGCCGCATTGATTATGGTTCCATCCGGAATATTGATTCGTCGGATTGAACTCTTTGGTTACCCGATTGAATTTGGAGATGTGGCTCCGTTTGTCACGGTGTTTTGGATTCTGGGTGCCGTGAATGCCCTGAATCTGATTGACGGAGTGGATGGGCTGGCGAGTACCACGGGCATCATTTTGAGTTTGTCGGT
>JBILXT010000075.1:0-22823 GCA_044378235.1 Planctomycetaceae bacterium | reverse complement strand
GAGCCCGATGGAAAGTCCGCCGTGTCAACCGAATGGCGGGGCTTTGCTCCATCATGTACAGCGATCTCTGGAAAACCTACTGGAATGCCGCGTAAGCCATTCCACCGAAATCCGCGACTGCACCCCGAGCCGAAGGCGCAGGCGAAATCATTCGGCAACGCCTGCGGCTTGCCGTTAAACGATTAAGTTAACTGACCGCTAGCGCGTTCCGACTGATCTCAAAACCCCTGGTTCTTAGCTGGACCGAGACAGGTTCGCCTCTCGCAACAGCGATGCATTGACGCTTTGCCTGCGATTCTGTCCGTGAAATCTGTGCTATCCGTGGTTGAAACGACAATCGCTTTTTTACCACGGATAGCACAGAGAACACGGATGAATCGCACAGGTCAAGAAAGGCATAATTGCTGGGATGCATCGATGTTCGCGAGGTTTCGCACCATGCGGTACGAACAAACGGAACATCGAACATCGCGCTGGCCAGCTAGCCGTGAAGCACTATCTTTCTGGGGAGTCGGACTCGTTTTTTCAGAACATCTGATTCGCGTTGATGCGATGTTATGTCCTGAAGAAATCTTTTCTCACCGACGACATCGTAGTCCCTCGTTGCGAAGGCACTTTTGAGAGGCATTTCGAGATGATCTCAATCCATGTTGAAGGCAGGCGGCAGTGATCCGGGATGAGAGCAGGACCGCGAGACGAGAGGACCTGATTGAGCACGTCGGATTCGTTGTCCCCTTCGAACGGAGCATGGCCTGTCGCCAGGAAATAGAGCAACGCCCCGAAGCCGTAGATGTCGGTGCGTTCTGAGATCGCTCCGAACGCGGACGACAGTTGTTCCGGAGCCAGAAAACCGGGAGTCCCGCCGCGAGCCGGGTGTGTGTCGCCACTTGAGCGGCTGAAGCCAAAGTCTGTCAACACAAAGTCATGGGGAGCTCGACGCAGGACGTTGCCTGGCGAAATGTCAACGTGCAGAATTCCGGCCTGATGTAATGCGACGAGTGCATCACAGATCTGTGTCGCACAGGATTCAACTTCCGAAACTTCAAACGATGGATCGTGAATCCAGTCCGTCAGATTCGGACCCTTGACCAAATCCATTACAAGAAATGGAGCGCCGGAAGGTGCCTGTCCCCAACCGTGATGGCGAATGATGTGTCGATGCGAAATTCGCTGAGCTTTCTGAGACTCCTCGATCAATGCCCTGACGGCGATTTGATGATGCCAGAACCTCTTGTTGAGAAATTTGACGGCGATCGGGCAGTTGATGGTCTTCCATAGGGCACGATACACACGGCCGAATCCTCCGCGACCGATCATCGCTTCGAGCTTCAGGTCCTGATAACGAATCGAGGGTGTCGGCCCGGGATTCAGAGGTGGTGGTGATGATCGTTCATGTTCATCTGCGGCTGGCCTTGCAGTGACCGAAGGCGGGAAATCTGCGGGATCGTTCGTGATCTCAAAATAGTCGGCGAGTTGCATTCGAATGCGCTGCATGGCTCGCCGAACGGTTCGCTCCGAACATTTCATTCTTGTCGCGACGGCTTCAAGCTCATCTCCCTGAAGCCGGTACATCAGGATCTCGCGATCGGTCGGCTCAAGTCGTGCCAGCAATGCTTCAATGTCGTATGTCAGATGAGCGGCGTCATCAGGAGTGGGTTCCCGTGAAACGAGTGCACGCCAGCCATCGTCGTCAATCATTGACCTCTCGCGACCCAAGTCGCGTCGGTCTGCAAGTTGACGTTGAGCCTGTCGTTGGAGCTTTCGCAGCGTGAACGTCGCAAGCAGAGGCCAGAGATTGTCGTCATCCGGAACCTGAAATCGACTTCGATTGGCCGCCACGAAAAAGCTTCGCCACGCCGAAAGAACGATATCGTCCGCATCAAGCCGCCGAGCCAGAACTCGCGAAAGTCTGCTCTGCGCCAGCGCGGTCAGGCGGAGCATGTACCGATCCACCAGGACTTGCGCCGCTTGCTGGTTACCTGACTTCCAGAGCTTCAATAACTCTGCATTTGAGCCGTCTTCGATCGCCATCAATGGGACTTAGAAAAATTTGCCGAAAACCTGTCCGGAGAATCATACGGCTTTGCATTCACGGTTTGTGAGGGTGTTTTCGTTATTCCCATTTAACGGCAAGCCGGCAGACTTCGTCGCTTTCGGAGTCGCTGCGCCGTCGCCTGCGGCTTGCCGTTAAACAAAAGCATTTTCGTTGATATGAAGGAGTTCGGCGATGGCCATGGTTGTGACTGAACCGTGTTTTGGATGCAAGTACACGGACTGTGTCGTTGTTTGTCCCTGCGATTGTTTTCGCGAGGGCGAATCGATGCTTTTCATTGATCCGGAGGAATGCATCGACTGCAATGCCTGCGTGCCCGAATGTCCGGTGTCGGCGATCTTCTATGAAGACAATGTGCCACCGGAATGGAAAGACTACATCGCCCTCAACCGCGAAATGGCCGCCATCTGCCCGCCGATTGTGGAGAAGAAGGAACCATTGTGCGGATGATTTGCTCAGATAAGTTTCGCCGCAACCGTCGTTCGGTCCGCTATGGCCGTGCAGAGAACGGACTTTACGGCCGAACTGTCAGCCTCTTTTGCTGCGTTTAAGAGTTGAGTGGCAAGCTTCTTCTGTTTCCCTGACGCGTTCCCCGAATGAAGCGTGGACTGGAACTCCGATGTCAACGGTAGTGAGTGACCAGCCGTGAGTTCGAGGAGCAGTTCCAGCAACTTGCCAACGTCCTTTGGCCAGTTGTCCTTCGTCGCTGTCAGCGTATTCTGAAGTGATTGCTGGATGACGGCTGCATGAACAACCGATGCATTAGCGACATCGGTCATTGTCTTCTGCCAGCGTCCAGGTTTAATGAGCCCCGTCGGCAGGAGAACGGCACATGCGGCGGTCAGGTTGTCGGTACCCAGACGCCCGTCAGAGATTGCCTGAATAGCAATGTCGGTGGCAAGACCAGCTTCTCCCGGTTCCTTGGCACTGAGCATTCCAGCGAGAAACTGAGCGGCCAGAGGACGCAACGGCATGCCTGAATCCATAAGAGGTTCCAACATCGTCCGGTTTTGCCACATCGCCTCGGACCAATCAATGTTGTCGAAACATGCGACAGCCGCACTCGCACAGAATGAATCGCGAGCAATGGGCCAAAGCGTTGATGTCCAGCGAATGGCCCCGTTCGTACGGCCAGCGAAGTCACCAGCTTCGAAGTGATACTCAAGGTTATCTAGCTCACGTGAGGAGTGCAAAAGGACTGTTGGAATGTCTTCTGCCAGCTTCTTGGGGCACGGCGGACTCACGGTTGATGATGTTCGAGTAAATGCAAATTGCTCGTACCGCTTCTGCGTGAATACCAGGGATGAATCAGCCGCTTCTGCAGCATCTGGCCCAAGATTCGGAAACGATTTTCCGACGAGATCATCGGTCAGCCAAGGCGCTCGCGCACGGGCTGCTGCGATCCATAGAGGAGCCGACTTGCCAATCGCCACTTTTGTGTCACCGAGAGCATATCGAACGGCACTATGCCACTCCTGTTTGCCAGCCTTGAACGTCTTCAGAGCATCGGCTCGATGTTCGGGTGCGAGCCGAAGCATCGCCAGAATCAGGTCTTGTTCGTCAGGAGTATCCGTCGAATAGGAGTTTGCTCGATGAGCGAGTTCGCGGGGATCGATCCAGCCATGTTCATGAGTTGGAATGCTCAACAGTTGTCGCGATTTTCCTGTCGCAATCAATTCGGCTATTGCCTGACATCGACGAGACAGAAAACCAACCGGTTTTGACAAATTGATGTCCCAGCCGGTATGTTCTTCATCTCGAAAGGTGAGCTTCACTTCAGTGTCGCTGCCATGAGGTTGTTTCCTCTTGACGATTTTGGGGCGAATGACTTCACCATCGCAAAACGCCACCAGAAGTCCCAGAATGTCGTTGGCTGGATCAGTTCCGCAGAACGGCATCGCTCCCTGCTGAATCAGCTTTATCGAGCGTTTCATGATCGGCGCGATAAGCGAGTTGAAGTTGGCAGGCTTGGCATTGCAAAATCGTGCCATGGCGTCGATGCAGCGTTCGACATCGTCGACAAGCGAACCATCCTCAATGACGCGTGCGGCGACATCGATCAGTTCTTCGATGTCTTTGATTGGTGTCAGCGGTTTGACGAAGCGCAGCCGCGGAATATCGGTGCCGTCAAACTTCACGGATGGAATCTCCAGCAGACCTGACGCAAGATTAGATTCCATTTCGTCGATCGCAAAAAGATGCTTGAGTTCTGTCGAAAGGACAACGAGGTTTCTTTTTACCGCTTTGCCTGTTGCTGGGCGTTGTCCCTTTGCTGCAGACAGAGGCTCCGCATTACCTGTGCCGAACAGTTCAGTGGCTCGTTTGCGAACAGAAGCCGCCAGTCCGCTGCTGAATCGATGCACGAGTAGACCCGTTTCGGCATCATCCTTGCCGAATTTCTCGATCAGATTCAGAGCGGCATTTTGTACGTCGGCCTTTTCATGCCGCAGAGCCGTCGCTGCAATTCTCGAGACGTCGTGAGCCTGTTTCGGACTTTGCGTGGCGATTTCACTTAGCAACTGGATCGCTTCCAATGCAAGTCCTTTGCTTTTCGACTGCAACAGCGGTTCGACAGCCGGAGCAAGTTCCTCTGGCGAATAACTTCTCGCCAAAGATCGCACCTTTTCAAACGCCCATGTCACGACATTGGGCGTGGGCGCGAGCAGGAGACCCAGAAACCGTGTCCGCTCGGCCTTCAGTTCCTTATCGGTTGGTTCCAGCATATCGAAGAACGTGAAGAACCACTTGGCTCGATAGTGATTGAAACCACGTTCCAACGCCTCCAGCGACGAAGTCAAAAGTCGTCTGCGCGGGAGCTTTCCCTGATTCATCAGCTCGATAAAGGTCTTCGCGAAACTTCGACCGTACCCGAACCGATCCAGATTCGCGAGACTGACGTCACCCCCACCTTCGATTTCAAAAAGCTTCCAAATGTCATCGGAAAGCAGATCAGGCTCTGCCAGCAACTGGTTGATCATCGGCGTCTTGCTGAATCGATCTCCGAGACAGCTAATCATGCCCAGATAGTAGTTCGGAACATCCGGCTTCGTTACGAGTTTCTCTGCAATCAGGCGACGGATCAAAGTCCACTCGCGAAAAGCGAACCGTGACTCCAGAAGCGTTGCAACAAAGCTCTCGATCCAGTTCGGCTTTCGTTCAAGCAGAATTTCAAAGACATCGTTCCCGTCAGGATGTCGCCAAACACCCATCTGCTTGATCTCGGAAAGTATCCCCGTGGCGAAGTACGCCAACTGAGTAGCAGGGAGTAACTCGTTCCGTTGATAAGTGTTGGGTTCAACCTGGACAATCTCATTGCGTTTCAGCTTCTTAAACTGAGCCGCGGCGATCGGATGGAGTTCACGACGCTGCGGTTCCGGCATTCCTCGGAAAAACTTTCGGCAGGCATTCAGGTCGCCCTTGTCGAGGATTTTCTGCAGCTTCTCAGCACTCATCGGCCTGTTCCTCCAGCAAAAGTTGAGCGGCCAGAATATGTTTGCACGGACCGCGACTTAATTGGTGTTTGGCATGCCACGGGCATGTGCATTTGGCATCTTCGCCCGCGATTCGTACACGATGGTCGACACCTCCGGAAGTCACGCTAACCTCACTGCGTGAAGGAGAGGTCGATTCGATCCGCACACAGTTTTCCACCAGCAGCTTTCTGGCGTCCTTCAGTCGCGGATGGTGTTTCTCGATTGAACTGAGATCAAACGGCAACTCACGATGAAACCACGCTCCCTCGTGCAGATCAAAACCCACAAGACCCTGAGTCGCAAGGATCGCCAGAGCTGCGCGGATTTGGTCGGCCGTGACATCAGACACTTTCTTAGTGATTCGTCGATGCAGGTCTTCTTCGTCGATCACGGACTGCCACTTCAGTTCCTTGCGAATGTGGCGAAGGGTGTCCTCTGACCTTTCGGCCGCGAGCGATTGCAGGACTTGTCCTTCACCAGAGAATCCTCGCCAAACTTCCGGGCTGATCACGACAGAAAATCGGCTGTCGTCGAATTCCAAAACCCAGCCTGATGCTCCCGTTTGTGCGTCGGTGTATACGCGAAGTGTTTCGGCATCGGATGATAAATCTTCCAGCACACGCAGCCGCTCCAGGCCGCCGACTCGCACACTTTCCTTTGCGTTGATCTGGCTGAGCCGCAGCGTTCGGCCGGAGGGTACGACAAAGGTCTCGCGACGATTTGTTTTCATTCGTGGCATCGATCGCAGGAAACGCCACGCTTCCTGACCTGAAATCTCATGAACCGGATTCATGCGGCTTTGACAAGCCTGAACTTCTGTCAGGCCGCGAAGCCAGCGAACCGGGAGATCCACCTTCTTTTCAACCACGGTACCCGATTCGGTTTTCAGTTCGACTGTACCAGCATCGACGTTCAGCGAGACCTTGTCCGTCTCACGCACTTTAGCCAGAGCTGCCAGCATCGGAGCATTGAAATCTACATTTGTTGTACCACGTCCAAACTTCGCATCACGGACGGCATTCGGCAGCAGGTCGACTCGAACATAGACGCCACAACAACCGGAGAATCCCTCGAACCTCAACCTGTCGCTTGAGGCTGTCACGACAGGGTCGGCCGCAGCAAGAATTCGAGCCAGCATCGCGGCGGGAATATGGAATCGGGTTTGAACAATCGACATCAGTCCTCGCAGCATCAAAGCCGTCCGCCGAGGACGTGCCAGTTGACCACTAAAAAACTGCCTCGATAGTCCCGAATCGGAAACTGCAACGGCGAGTTTCAGGCCGCCTGCATCGAATCTTGATTCCGCGGTGTATCGAACGTGGTGCGGGACTGCCAGCATGGTCACGATTCGCTTTCTTCAGGAATACCGAGAGGACGACACAACGCAGGCACTGGACTGGCGAGTGAGGATTGCCATTGAGGCCTATTCCTGGATCGCCGTCAACTGATTGAACTCATCCTGATTGATCCTGCCATCGCTGTTGGCATCCATCTTTCGGAAGCGAGTCTCGATGGCCTCCTTGTTCTTCGCAGTGGCGGTGGCGAAAAATTCGGTGTGATCGATCGAGCCGTCGTTGTTCTGGTCGCGAGTTGCGAAGCGGGATGATCCTGGCTTCGCTTTAGCCGCAGGACGAGCATTCGCATCAGCGTTTGGTTTAGGTTCTGGCATCGTGGCGAGGATCTCAGCGAACTGTTTTCGAGCAGCGACGACCTCGGAATCTGTAGAAGTCGTTACATCCTGGTAACCTGAGCCATCACGGCTGTCGCCACAATCAAAGAAGCGTTCACCTTTGCCAGCTCTATCGATTTCCAGCAGCCAGCGTGAGTCGCGGAGGACTCGGCCGTCGTCGAGGTGGCTGTAGATCCAGTCGCGATGAGATTCTTTCTCGCCACGAAGCACAGGCACGAGGCTGTGACCATCGAAATGAACATCCTTCGGCAGTTCCGCTCCGGAGATCTCGGCCAGTGTTGGCATGATGTCAGTCAGGTCGCACACGGCTCGGGATACCAGGCCGCGTTGAACGCCGGGGCCGCGGATGATGCAGGGGACTCGAGCACCCAGTTCTGTCAATGTTCCCTTGCCATCGCTGCCGGTGCCATTGTCACCGATGAAGATGATGTACGTGTTTTCGTCGAGACCCTCGGCCTTCAGTCCGTCAAGAAGTTCGCCCATCAGATGATCGAGATACTCAAGATTGGACTCGAACCCCGCTGGCGAGCGCTGACCAGGATTGTTCGCATCGGGTGTTTCGAGATGCGGGCCGTGAGTCAGCACGGAGGTGTAGTAGACAAAGAACGGTTTCGACTTGTTTCGCCGTGCAAAGTCCAGCACGAAGTCGTTGAACATATCTGGGCCATAATCGTCCTGCGTTGTCGGTAGGTACTCGCCGTTTCGAATCAGGCTGGGATGCCAGAAGCGACTGGCCTTTGCGCCGTTCTCCCTACCCGGATGCTTCACTCCTTCCGGAAGATTATGATCATAGGCCCACATCAGATACTCATCGAACCCGGTGTCTCGCACGAGCGTCGGGAGCTTTCCACTGAGCTGCCACTTACCTGCTTGAGCCGTGGCGTAGCCTTTTGGCTTCATCAGATCTGCGTGAGTAAAATGCTTTCCGATGTCGGCCTTCGGAGAATCAGCCTTCGGTTTGAAAGCTGGGTTCTGCATGCCCAGAAATCCGTTGCGAAAGCCATACTGGCCAGTCATCAGGCAGACTCGAGTCGGCGTACACAGTGGCATGGCGTAGAACGTTTCGAACCGTGTTCCCTCTGCTGCCATGCGATCCAGATTGGGGGTTTGATGCCTTTTGCTGCCGTAGCATGACAGTTCCTTCGCCCCCAGATCGTCAGCAAGGATCAGAATCACATTCGGCGAAGTCTCAGCTCCCGCAAGCAGTACGCATTGCATCGCTGCGATGATTGTCAAAACGATGTGTTTCATAGTGAGCCTTCTTCAAGTGACGTGAAAGGGGTCATTGAAGAATACCACCCGTCGACTCCGTTTTCCTCCGACTTTCACTTCACAGTATCGACTGTGATGCCTGCATCCACGAATGCGTGGTGTCCGCCATCGTCTGCGAAGACAATGTGTCACAGGAATGGAAAGATTATATCGCCCTCAATCGCGAAAGGGCCGCCATCTGCCCGCCGATCGTGGAGAAAGAGCTTTCGCTGTGTAGTTCACCGGAGGGACTTAGTCAACGCACTGTGATCAAAGGGCGACGTCCAGCGTTTCGGTCAGGGTGGGGACTTCAATCTGAAGTCGAGAAACAGCTTCTGACGATTCAATTCCTGTTTTCTCCGGAGTTGCTTCAGGAAGAAAACGATAGACGATCAGTTCAGAACCGGCTCCGCACCAGCAATCGTCTTCAATGGGAAATCGCCGGAGTTCTTCGAACTGCCGATGAGTCTCAGCGGTTTTCAGCAATAGGCGATACTCGGGATAGTTGTTCTTTGTGCCTGGAAGGTCTCTTTCGACAACCACATACCCGGTCTGATGCTGGTTCATCATTTTCACAACATCATCCGATGTGTGGACACGAATTTCTTTCGGGACGTCGTCAAACCACAGTCGCACGGCGAGATGTCGTTCGCCTCGTAAAATCAGTGGACCTCCCACTGGCTGGCGTTCGCGAACTCCCATCATAAACGAACCATCATAGGTTCCGTAGAAAAGGACCGAGCGACCCTGTTCAGGCATTTCCGCGACGAACCGTCCGGCGTCTTCGTAACCGCGAACGAAGTAGCGAGGTGTCCGACTGGCTTCCACGCCCATCCACAGGAGAATCGCTGCGAAGCCAATCGGCTGGATGCTGGCTCGTTTGAGGAGAAGCAGAATTTCTCCGGCTGCAATCGTGGCTGGCACAATCAGGGCCAGCACGAAAGAAAACAGGTATCGTTCATGAATGACGTAGCCCATTGAGAACGTGTTGAAACCATACCAGGTTAGCGCCCACAGACTGGTCAGCAGCACGATTGGCTGGCGACGCATCAGGCCGACTATGCAACCGATTAACGCCATTATCAGCAGGACTGGAATGAACTGCATCATCAGTCGCGGGTAGCCAAGCAGCAGATCCAGCGACATTGGTGGAGCAAGCTTCAGGCCAAGGTCTTCGTTGGAGAATTTCAGACTCAGGACCGTATATGGGACCGTCAGCAGGACAGCTACCAATGCCGCGACCCACGTTTCTCGGCGTTTCAGCAGATTCCATTTCCACCGCAAGGCCGCATAGAGAGGCAAAGCCAGTCCAAGTGGAATGATGTACTGTTTACTCAGATAGCCCAGACCCAGAGCAATCGCGGCGAAGAATCCAAACCACTTGCGGTCGTTTTCAACATACTCGAAGAACAGCCACAGAGTCAGAAACGAATGCAGCGCTACTGCCATTTCGGGACCGATGTCGCGAGCGCAAATGCCGATGATTGGATTCGACAGCAGCAACCCGACCGCCAGTACGGAGAGCCAGTACCGTCCTGTTACTCGTTCCACCAGAAATCTTGTCATCAGCGCGGTGGCGATTGTATAGAGCGACACGATCGCGCGAGCTGTCAGAAAAGAAACGCCAAACAACTTAAACGCTGCCGCAAAGACGACAGCCAGCACCGGAGGACCATATGGCAGATTCGTTGCCGGGTAACGCGAATAAAAATCCACGTTATACTGGTAAGGATCCAGTGCCTGTCCGTCGCGGATCATGTCATGAACCAGCACGCCGTTGAACGTGTATCGCTGACCATCCGGAGAACACGGTCCTGATGTTGTGATTCCCGGCAGCGAGACCAGTAACGCTGCTGCAATGATGACGAGCGTCATCGGGATACGAATCGAGTAGGAAGGTGAAGCAGACATATGAGATTTCGGATTTGATGCGACTCTGATTTGAGGAACGCTGTTCGCCGACTTGAGATTCCGGGACGTTAGACAGTGGCTGTTCTTCCAAGCTTGTAATAGTTGTAGACCGGCAGAACCCGGCCGATGATCCCAGGGAAAACTCGCTTCTCAATGACCTTGAAGTTCTTCTCCAGCGAAGGGCAGACCTTTGAACGTGCATCGCCGAATTCTTCGTTGGGCTTCTTTCGTGAATAGAAGCTCAGTACGTAGTCGAGCGCCTCGCTTTTGTGAGGGCAAATGGTCAGAAAGTGTCCTCCGGGTTTCAGGATGCGCTGAATTTCACGGAGAGACTGGTCCAGATTGTCTACGAATTCCAGCACACTGACCGCGATGACAATGTCGAACTTTGCGTCCGGATAGCCTGTGTTCTCCAGGGGACAGGTTCTCAGAGTGGCCTTTGTTTCGGTGAGTCGACACATTTCTTCGACCGCCCCCATGTTGTTATGAACATCACAGGCATGCAGGTCACGGCAATGTCTTGACAGTTCGGGCAGGAAGATCCCGCTCCCAGTCCCGACTTCCAGAATCGACTCAACAGGCTGTTGCCCCAGCATCTTCAGAATTGCCTGAAATCGAAATCGCTGGATGTATTTGATCGGGAACTGGTAATTCCAGTGGAAGTAGTCCAGGCTGTTGGTTTGCTTCAGGAATGCAGGGTCCGGAAGAATCATGAAGTGGTTCACTTTACGAGGTGTCAGGAATTCAGGAAACACGAACGCGATATTGCTCTCTAACGGTCACAGCTTTCTGCGGGTCGATCATCACTCGTTACGCAGCGCGAACTCGACCACAGGCACTTTCCATCCGGAGTCCGGGGCAGACTCTCGACGCCAGCCGCGGCAGTGATAGAAGAACTGAGCCGGTTTGTTGTCCGCGTCGACAACACAGCGAATGACTTTGGTCCCGCTGTCCTGAAGTCGATTCACGGCGAAGTTCAGCAGTTCATTCGCCAGATTCAGTTTTGTTTCTCGATGAAACTTTGGAGTCTGGAAGTCCGGCAGAGTCCCGATTGACAGAATCTCGCCGCCATGAGGAATCGGAGCTTTGAACTTTGGCGCCGAGTGTTTCGAGCGATGCCGCCATTCCGCAAGCCTGGCTTTCATCAGTGACACGGCTTCGGGCACAACCTTCAGCACGCTTGGATTTGTGAGCAGCGACATTCCACACTCGTAGGCCATTCTCAGCCAGTAACGTCGAATTGCGGAGCGGATGAATCCACTGGAATCATGCGTTGCCACGATGAATGCTGCCGGCGTTTCGTTCACATAGGCGATGGCACCGAAGATCAGTCCGCCTTTAGGCAGAACGTTGTAGTAAAACTTCTCCATAAATCGGTGGCCCAGACGCACAAGCGGACTTGTCGGCAGGATTCGTGAATGCAGCTCGGCCAGCACATCGACGGGTGCCGCTTGATATTCGTCAAAGTCCACCATGCGAAAATCGACGGGCACTGCCAATTGAGCAACTGGCGCACGGAACGCAGGTCGGACAGACTTCTCTGAAACGGTCATTATGTGCTGCTCCCGACGAGTGGCCTGTCGAATATCTTGTCTGTTGCCTTGTCTGAATCAAGTGACTGAACCGAGTCTGAATCCAGTCGGCTGCGCAGGATGCGTGCTGGATTTCCGACGGCCACTGAATAGGGCGGCACCGCGCGCGTGACGATTGAACCAGCTCCGACCACACAACCTTCGCCCAAATCATTCATCACCACGCAGTTGGCACCAATCCAACAGTCATCGGCGACCAGAACTCGTCGAAGGCGACCGCCTTGCAGCGCCATTGGGGTGTCGATTCGGTGAGTATTGTGGTATCGCGAACCACTCAAGAACTGACAATGGTCTGCTGTCAGTACATAAGAACCGAAATCGCAGTGATGGATGACGTTATAATTTCCGATCAGGACATTGCTGCCGATGGCAACATCGCGATAGAAGAAAATCGTACCGAAGCCGATCGCGACGTTGTCACCCATCTGCCGCAGCGTCCACCGATAAAATTCACCTCGAACGATAATGCCGAACACGTAGGGAATGACCGCTAAAAGCTCTGAACAGGTTCGGAACGCGAAGTCCGATCGCCGAGCCAGCATCGCCATCGGCCAGACGATCGGCCATGTCAGCACTGCGGCGATTCGCATTGCTCTTCGCAGATTTTCACTGGGCGAAAACTGCTGGTAGCAAACGTCCGTATACGCTTCGCTGACGATTCGCTGACTGTGTCGCATAAATCAGCCTTTCCCAGCTCGGAGTTTTTTGAAGCGCGAGCTGTGCATATCGTCAGCCACCAGCAGAACCTTCTGCGGGATCTGATTTGGGCGAAGTCGTGACTTACAGAACTCCCGCATGCGTTTGCGGAACTCGGGCAGAGTTTCGGCAGTGGAAAGTTTCACGCGAGCGGTCACCGTTTGTCCGGTGATGGGATTTGGTTCTGAAGCGACAGCGACTTCGTCCACACCGTCCATCTGCTGGACGACGCTTTCGACGTCGCCCGGATAGATCTTCTCTCCGCCCACATTGATGATTTCCGATGCGCGGCCCTTGATACGCAGATAATCTCCATCGATCTCCACGAGGTCACCCGTGATGAACCAACCGTCCTCGGTAAACGGACTCGGAGCATTCAGATAGCCAAGCATTGCGGAGGCCGCTCGAATCCAAAGAATTCCGTCGACGATTTTTGTCTCGAATCCTTCACCGCCGACCTGGACCCACAGAGAGCCTGATTCCTTCGATCGCGATCGCATAATGCCCAGTTCGGACAGTCCATAGGTCTGCTGAAAACGGACATTCGGAAACACCTGATTCAGCCTGGTCAGGGTGCTTTCCGGCATCACTTCCGTGCCGTAGGTGATCAGTGTGAGAGATGACAGATCGTGCTGACGCCACGCTTCCGAGATCAGCAGCAGTCGCAGGAACGTCGGAGAAGTTGGCAGGAGCTCGACACGATGTTCGGCGATCAGTCGACAGACTTCGTCCGGATTACGATCCTTCGTAATCACCATTGTGCCGCCGTTGGAGATTGTGTGCAGGAATGTGTTCAGCCCGCCAATATGATCGAACAACAAAAAGACCAGAGTGCGAAGCGACGGTCGTTGTGTCCGGAATTTTTCAACGAGCTTCGCGAAGTTGTGCAGGGCCGCTTTGGGTTTTCCGGTCGAGCCCGAGGAGAACAGGACCAGGCCCGCATCACCTATTGCAATCAGTTTCTGAGTCAGCAAGTTCGTCACGGTGACATCGCGATGCTGAATTCGACACGAATCATCAGACGAAAACTCAAACACGATTTGCACTTCAGCCGTGTCAAGGAAATCGCGGTGTGACGTCGTTGCGGCAGCGCTGAGTGGGACGATAACACAGTTGCGTTCCATCAAGGCCAGCAGCAGCCCGCAGATCTCCGGCGAAAAGTCACCGATAACGCCAACGACGGAGCCGGGCACGCAGTTCTGTTCGGGCAGTTTTGTCCTCCAGCGTTCGACGCATGCAACCAATTCCGCGTAGGTCGAATGGCGATCACGCCAGATCACAGCTTGTTTGTCTTCGCAGGAAGTCAGTCGTTCCATCAGCCAGTCGATATTCACGAGACACCCCCGAGGTAAAGTACTTGTCCGGTTACACTGTTACTTGCGCGACTGATAAAGAAGTCCACGACGTTGGAAACATCCTCAAAGCATCCGGGTCGTCTGAGCGCGAGACGGTCAATCAATGCGTCCATTTTGTCCTGTGGCACTGCGCGAATCAGATCGGTGGGAATGGGTGTCGGACCGATTGCGTTGCTGGTGATACCAAGTTCCGCGAATTCCCTCGCCAGAATTCGTGTCAGCGTTTCCACAGCACTCTTGGCTGACGCGTACAGTGCTTCCCCTTCCAGTTGCAGGGGGACTGCAATGGTGCTGAAATTCACGATCCGGCCGAATTTGTTCTTCGCCATCAGCTTGGCGCTTTCACGACACATCAGAAAGGTCCCCAGGAAATTCGTGGAGATGATCTTCTGAGCGACCGACATCGGAGTCAGCATGGCATGATTCATCGATGCGATGCCAGCGTTGTTCAGAGTGACATCCAGGCGTCCGTGGCGTTTTCGAATACTGTTCAGCATGTCGCGGACCTGAACTTCGTCTGTCACATCAACACAGTGATGTGTGTAGCCATCGAGTGTCCAGTCCGGAGCCTTGCGGCTGCAGCCTTCGACCACGTATCCTCGCTGAACATAGTATTCCGCCAGGTAACGACCGATTCCCTTACGAGCTCCGGTGATCAGCATGACATCATTCATTGCCTGATGCCTCGGTCAGAAGCGTGTCGACGTACTGAGCAAGACTGCCGATCGTTCTGAACGGGCTCTTCTCCTGTGACATCGCGCGTTCATCCGCGAGGGTGATGATGGTGTTGAGTTCATCGCTGATAGTTTGTTCGACGTTGAACAACAGCGTTACCAGTTCGAGCGATGTCAGGATGCCCTGCTGACCAATCAGACGAGTTGTCTCATTCAATTCTCCTGGCGCGACATGCACCTGTTCGTCAGATTCAGCAAGCAGTTCCTGAACGTTGGCGATAATGAGGTCAAGGCTTCTGGTCAGATCCATTGTCAAACTCCGAGAATGCCGCAGGTCTTATGGCTGGCAGCGAGCAGTGCTGCATACAGTTCCGGCCATCAGCCACTGCACGGCTATTGGAATATGTTGTCTGAAATCGCTCGCGTGGCTTCCCTTGCGCTCTTGTGCCAAAATCCCATGAGACTAAGGTAGTGATGTCAGGAATCAAGGGGGGGGATTCCGAACGGAAACAAGCATTTCCTTGACCATGTTGTCCTGAAGCATCAGGTCGCTCTGATCGATTCGATTCGACCTGCGGATCGGCGTTGTGGCGTCACGATGCGAATCGTCAACACTCTGGAAGATCACGCTTGTTGCATCTTTTGAACACTTCAGGTGAAGTCGTCATGATCCGTGAAATGCATCCTGAATACTTCGAAACTCACTTTGATTCCGCCGGTTACGATGGTCCATGGCCACGGCAGTTTGCGATTATTACGGGCTACGCAACGACAGGTGAGAAATGGACATTGGAAGCCAATGCGAGGGCGGACTTTGAGTTGCACGCCGAACTGGTCCGGCGAGGCGTCTGGATGCAGCGTGTCACTGGGTTTTCACCACGGACTGGACATGCAGAACCGGGATGGGCTGCCGAATTGTCTTTTTCGGACGCCTGTGATCTCGGGCACCATTTCCGACAGGATGCCCTTTATTCTATTCGGGAAGACCAGCTTTTTGTTTCACACTGTGATTCGCGGAGAGCGGAAATACTCGTTGGCTTATTCCGCGAACGTCTGCGTTACTGAATGTTTCGCGACGCTGCCTTTAACTGGCTTCTTCACATTGCAGCCTATGGTTACTGGAGCCAATTACGGTGGGGTGAGACAGCGTTTGCGAAGCTTGCGAACCAGAGGCAATCGAAGTCCTGGACAGCAGACACAGGGATTCGAGTTCACGGCATGCCTTGCTAAGTTCAGAGCAAAGTGTCAGTCTGCGCAGCAGAGCGTGAGCACTCATGTCGACCGACATGCCTCTGCTCAGTGACTTGCCAGGGTCATGAGTCATGGTTTCTCTTCAAGTAATCCCAGTTCTTCCAGATCTGCGAGGTCACGCAGGCGTCCAGCCAGTCTCTTCATCCTGGCAAGCCCCGTTCTTGAAACGACACAGATTCTCCGATCTGGCAGATGAAGTACTTCTTTCGAGGTCTATTTGTCAGCTCAGACATCGTCGGACTTAGCCTCACCAAAGAGAAGACTGCCTAGCCGCTCAAGTACAAAGTAGAACACAGGAGTCAGGAAGACTCCGAAGATTGTGACCCCCAGCATCCCGGAGAAGACAGCAATCCCCAGTGTTCTTCGCATCTCGGCCCCTGCCCCGTGCGCGATGGCCAATGGAACGACACCCAGGATAAAGGCAAACGACGTCATCAGAATCGGACGTAGTCGCATTCGACAGGCTTCTACGGTGGCATCGAATGCTGTTGCTCCAGCCGCCCGTTTTTCCTTGGCAAATTCGACGATCAGAATCGCATTCTTGCTGGCCAGACCTACAAGTACGACGAGACCGGTCTGCACAAAGATGTTGATGTCCAGATGAGCCCACGCCACGCCAATCACCGAGCATAACAGACACATCGGCACAACAAGAATCACGGCGAACGGCAAGCGGAGACTCTCATACTGTGCGGCCAAAAGCAGATACACCAGAACAACAGCCAATGCGAACACGACCATCGCCGTGTTGCCGGCTCGAATCTGCAGAAGAGTCAGCTCAGTCCACAAAGAGGTCATCCCCGGCGGTAATTCTGTGGCGGCCAGGTTATCGACCGTGGAAATCATCTGCCCGGAACTTACACCGGGCAACGTTCCTCCGTTGATCGTGGCCGCGACAACTCCGTTATAGCGAGTGATCAAACCCGGACCTGCGATGTCGCGAACTTCAGCGATACTGGCCAGAGGAACCATGTCCCGCATCAGGTTTCGCACCTT
Organism: Planctomycetaceae bacterium; assembly: GCA_044378235.1. Classification (GTDB taxonomy): domain Bacteria; phylum Planctomycetota; class Planctomycetia; order Planctomycetales; family Planctomycetaceae; genus SXXK01. The sequence goes on along the minus strand of JBILXT010000075.1, from coordinate 5,881 downwards.
GAGCCGGCGAACGTCATCGGCCGTCAGTCGAAACGCGGGATCTGCCTGAAGATTGACCTGCCAGGTCCGGCCAAAGCGATTGAAGTCGTTGGCGTAGAAGCCGCCAAGATACACCTGAAGAGTCAGGAAGACATCGTTCAGAGGAACGCCCAGCGACTTACACTTTTCTCGATCGACCTCAACAAACATCTGAGGAGTATTCGCACGGAAAGCATTGAAAAGACCGGCCAGCCCGGGACGCTGATTTCCCTGAGCGGCAAAGGTGTCGGCCGCATCCTGCAGTCCGCCGAAGCCAGTGCCCGATCGATCCTGAATCATCACCTTGAAACCGCCGGCATTGCCGAGACCATCGACAGCCGGTGGTCCAAACACGGCGACAGCGGCATCCTGAATACTTCGAAACGCGGCTCCGCGCAGTTGCTGAGCGATCACGTCTGAATTAAGTTCGGCACCGCGTTCTTCGAACTCCTCCAAAATCACAAACATTGAACCGAAGTTTGAACCGGTTGCATTCTGCACAATCGACTGACCTGGGATCGAAATTACATGGCCGATGCCTTTGATACCCGGATACTTCGTTTTGTCACCTTCATCACCCCGCGCGATACGATCAATTTCCTTCATCACGGCGTTGGTGCGTTCCAGTGAGGCCGCATCGGGAAGCTGCACATTGACCAGCAGGTAACCTTTGTCCTGGGCAGGGACGAATCCCGTCGGAACATGCATAAAGCTGTAATAGGTCGCGTAAAGCAGTCCACCATAAACGCAGAGAACGATCACCGACAAACGCAGAAGCCAGCCGACGGACCATGCGTAGCCAGTGGACGCTTTATCGAAGAACTTGTTGAATAGCTTGAAGAACCATCCGAGCACACCGTTCAGAAGTCGAGTCAGGATGTCTTTTTGTTCGGCTTTTGGACGCAGCAACAAAGCGGCCAGTGCTGGACTGAGCGTCAAAGAATTCACCGCGGAGAAGAACGTGGATACGGCAATCGTGACGGCAAACTGTCGAAAGAACTGGCCTGTAATCCCAGTGATAAACGCACACGGAATAAAGACGGCCATCAGGACGAGTGAAATAGCGATGATCGGAACGGCGACTTCATCCATGGCTTTTCTTGAAGCATCGCGAGGCGACAGGCCGTGTTCCAGATGATGCTCAACGGCTTCGACTACCACGATGGCATCATCGACCACGATCCCGATTGCCAGTACAAGGCCCAGCAGCGACAGGTTGTTCAGACTAAAACCGAAGCCCGCCATTAATGCGAACGTGCCGATAATCGCCACCGGCACTGCAATCAATGGAATCAAAGTGGCTCGCCACGACTGCAGAAACAGAAGCACGACGATTCCAACCAACACGATCGCGTCACGCAGGGCTTTGAAGACTTCGTGGATGGATTCATCAATAAAGGGAGTCGTGTCGTAGACGATGCCATAGTCCACGCCGTCCGGAAATGAAAGCTTCAGTTGTTCCATGCGTTCGCGGATTTTGTCAGCCGTAGCCAGCGCGTTTGATCCGGGTTGTTGGTAGATCGAAAGACCAACGGACGGCTTTCCGTCAAGATAGCACAACGTGTCCTGATTCTTCGCACCGAGTTGAATCCCGCCGAGTTGTGCGCCTGATGAGTCCATGCGTTGTTCGCTGATCAGATCACGCAAACGGACGATCTCACCTTCAAGTCCGGACCGCACGATAATCTCGCCGAATTGCTTCTGATCCTGGAGTCGTCCCAATGTGCTGAGCGTGTATTGGAATGCCTGACCATTGGGGACCGGCGGACGTCCCAGTGATCCGGCGGCCACCTGAACATTCTGTTCTTTCAATGAACTCACAACGTCGGCGGCTGTGAGGCCGCGAGCTGCAATCTTCTCCGGATCAAGCCAGATGCGCATGCTGTAGTCCTGTTGACCAAACATGCTGATGTCACCGACGCCCTGCAATTGAGCTAACTCGTCTCGAAGATTGATCGTCGCATAGTTGCTCAGCTTGAGCTGGTCATAGGAGTCATCCGGAGAGAACAGGTTGACCACGAGAAGAATGCTGGGTGATCGCTTTTTGACGCTCACGCCTGTCTGTTTGACAACATCGGGCAGCGACGGCAGCGCCAGATTCACTCGGTTCTGCACCAGAACCTGAGCCATATCCAGATTGACTCCAACGTCAAACGTCACCGTCAGGCTATACTGACCATCGTTCGTACATTGCGACGACATGTAGAGCATGTTTTCCACGCCCGTGACCTGCTGTTCAATTGGCGAAGCGACCGTGTCTGCAACAACGCTGGCGTTTGCACCTGGATAGGCACAAGTGACCTGCACTGTTGGCGGAGCGATTTCCGGATACTGCGCAATGGGCAAGGTGGTGACAGCAATGGCTCCGGCAATCACGATGACAACCGAAAGCACTGCGGCAAAGATCGGTCGATCGATAAAGAATTTGGATAGAGCTGACACGTCAGACCTCGAGAAAGAATTGATGGTCCGGGAAGCGGAGTCTTATTGCCGTTGATCCGTGTACGCATTTCGGATCAAACGATTGCGGTCGCCTGTGGCTTGCCGTTAAACGATTCGGATTTACTGATCAGCGGCTTTGGCGGCAACTTCGATGCCGGAGCGAACTCGCTGGATACCTCGCACGATGACTTGTTCGTCAGTTTGCAACGGTCGCGATTCAGATTCGCCGGATGCCTTTACTGCGACGATCTCACGCAGGTCGCCATCAAGGAGACCCACTTCAGCATTGAGGCGAACTGCCTTCTTGTCTTTATTCACGACAAAGAGAAAACGACTACCCTGATCGGAACCAAGAGCCGCTTCCGGAACCATCATCGCTGAACGCGGTTTCCCGATGGGAATTCGGATTCGTGTGAACATGCCGGCCGTTAAAACACGCCCACCGGTCTCGGGTTTGGGGTTTGGAACGTCTGCCTTGATCAGAATTGTTCCGGTGCGTGAATCCACCTGATTGTTGATGAAGCGAACGACGCCTTTCAATGGATACTGGTTCTGATGAATAGGCAGTCCGAGTTCGACGGAGATGGAGTTCTCTGCCGGCACTTCCAGCTTGCCATCGCGAATCGCCTGCTGCAGCCGCACCAGAGTATTCTCATCCATATCAAACAGGACCGTAACCGGATCAACGGCGACGATTGTTGTCAGCAGCGTCGAATTGAAAGCTCCGGACGGCCCGCCGGTGACAAGATTACCCTCGTCCATCATGCGATCGCCAATCTTCCCGGAGATTGGCGCTTTCAACTGACAATAACCAAGATTGATCTCCGCCGTTTTCTTTGCCGCCTTTGCCACATCGACCGCTGCAGCCGCCTCGGCCGTGTCACCGATCGCCGTTTGAAGTTCTTCTTCCGTCGATGCGCCTTTGGCTCGCGCGGCTTCGATACGCTTCAGCGTTCCCTGGAGCTTTGTGTGACGAGCCTCCGCCTGAGCCAGATCGGCCGTTGCACGAGCCAGATCGGTTTCAAACGGTTGCGGGTCGATCTCGACGAGCAGGTCGTCTTTCTGAACCTCTGTTCCGGGCTGAAAATGGAGTTTGACCAGGTGTCCGCTGGTTCTGGCACGCAGCTCAATTTTCTCTTTCGGTTCAATTCGTCCCGTGAAGTATTCGTAGTCCACCAGTTCGCGACTTACTGGAACTGACACTGTCACTTCCGGAATCACCGGAGCCGGCGCACCAGCATCTGAGGCTCCACAACCCATCAGGCTGCTGGTGCCTACACAAGCCAACAGGGCCAAACGGAAATAACGGCGAACGGTGATCAGAGAGTCTTCGGAAGACATCATGCCAAGTCCCTCAAAAAGAAAATCTGTAAGTCCTGCAAGGACAAAGAAATCTTATCTTATCAGTGACAAGACTTGCTCTGCGCCTCAACCTCAGGTCAAACCAGAATTTTCCACTCCCTTAGCGTTCCATTGATTGAGTCGTGTTAAGGCAAGCCCCAGGGGGTGCGGGTGGATTTAGCCTCCGCCTGCGGCTCGCCGTTAAACGAAAACGATCAGTTCACGATTAATTCAACACCTCGTTAATCTGCCGGCAGAAGCTGGACAGCATCGACGATGACATACTTACCGTTGGTGCCGTCATTTGAGATGCGAATCCAGCTTTTAGTGCCAGCCTCAAGGCGAAACGTTCCCACTGTACGAAACAGCCGGTCATGAGGGGGAACTTCCTGCTGATTGATCTTCGTTTCGAATTCACCGTCGGCATGATGAATCGTAACGATGGTGTTCGTGGAGCGGCGGACGTTGTAACAGTGAGAAATTCGCACTTCGTACTTTCCAGCGGCAGGGATTAAAGGCCTGAACGTTGCGGATTTCTGACCTTTGCCGGCATTCCGATCATGTAAATAGCCTCGCCCAACATAGGGAGGCGTGTGGCTCGAATACTGCCAGTCGCCGGTTAACTCCGCATCGCTGTCGTCCAACATGATTCCGGGAAGAGTCTGAAGATCCGTGACGATGAATGGGACCAGAGACGAATCATCGACCTCGCCGGGGGCGTGAGTATTGGAGATAGCTTTTGTGTGAAGTCGAAACGATCTTTCCGCCGCCGTCGAATGTTCTGCTGCTTTCCAGTGGCTGTAGGCCTCGCGAATGAAATCTCCTCGCGTCGTTGCTGAACTAATTTGTGGCACAGCATCCTCAGGCAGTCCTGCGATGATCGCCAGGGCCGTCCAGCGTTTTGCAAGGTCCGCTGAAAGTGTTGAGTTCAGGTCTGCTGTGTGTCCCGGGTTGGCTTCGAAATATTGGCCATGCAGATTCTTGCCTCGTTGGCCGGGTTTCTCCGGCATGGGCGCCAAACCGTGAAGTCCTCCTGCGGTTCCCCACCATTGGACGGCTTCAAAGTCCGGGTGCGAAGGCAGTACATCGGAGACATAAACGGTCGCCGAACCGGCCGCATGCAGCCTGCGCTGTAACGGTGCGATCGGGACATCCTGCACCGTGAGATTTTTCTGAATCGAGATTGCCGCGGCATGCCCAGCCGCTTGTCCCAGCGACATCCAGATCGGTTCAAGTCGCAATGCGCAGAAACCTACGTGAGAAGAACTGGCCGCTGTTGGCACCAGCAGATTTTCAATATCGTTTGGAAGCAGTGTTCCATACGGGATCTGATACGGTGGAACAGGGTTGTAGAATTCGCCGGAGTGCTTTCCACTGAAGCGAGGACCTTCGTGATACGTGCCATGGCAGTTGTTGCCATAGTCTCCCGTGGCGATGGAGTCAGGATGCAGGACTGCTCGGGCATCTCCCGGAGCGTGTTCGCTGTCTCGCTGAGTAAACACGCGGCGTCCAATCATGCGGCGAGCTTCACGGACATAAAGCTGAGGCGGCAAATGGTTGGTGTCTGTAAATTCATCTCGACACCAACCCCATTGCTGAGCTTCGCGGCGAAATTTTTCCGGCACGGCTTCATCGTTCTGAAGAAAGTACAACAGTCCGACCTGATCTCGCAGGTGCTCAGCGTAAATCTGCTGGCGTTCGATCGCTGTTCCGTTTGGCCAATTCAGGTTCTGTCCTGGCATGGAAAGACGCACGAGGCCACCGGAGACATCGTTGATATCGTACTTACCATTCGGTAACGGCGGCTGATGAGCTTTGAAGATGCATCGTCGAGGATAATCGAAGATCCTATCGATCTGGTTGGATTCGAGAGCCACGAGTACGTCGGCGAAGTCTTCACGTCGATATCCCGCAGGTGCCTGTGGGGTGATTCGATTCGCGGGATCCTGAGTCATGATGAATCGGAAATTGTAAGCCTGCAACTGGTCGTCGGGTTCCTCTGGAGCCAGTGTTTCGCCGTACTCGCCCTGCCCTTCTCGTCCGGCTCGCCATGGTACTCCGGCCATGGCCATCAGATCGC
>JBILXT010000404.1:0-6351 GCA_044378235.1 Planctomycetaceae bacterium | reverse complement strand
GGCCAGTTCCAATTTGTACGGCTCAGGATCCGGGTGAGCCATATCCGCCCAAAGCGATGTTTTGCTGCGACCGATCAAAGTCACATCCGGCATCGTGATGGGAACGATGGGAAGTCGAGGCGACTGACGCGTGTAGCCGAACGAGTCAAGGGCGTCGCAGAGCAATGGAACGGAGAGGACTTCTCGCATCATGGCGAGAGTAATCTTTGCGGGGTTAGAATCGGAATGGCTCGATGGGGAGTGCGAGCTGGCGGCGGGATGATCTGCTGGGGGCATGACAAGTCCTGTCACAATGGAGGTTGGAACTGACAGGCTGCATTGTGGCCGCTGAAATCAGGGCTGCAAGCGATTCAGGCCACGGCTGACACGCTCCGCATTGACAGAAGTCCACGCCTCGGAATTCTTCGCGATGAATCGAATGAGCTGCGTGGTTGAACAACCCAGCGCGGCTGCTGCGCGGCGCAGGTCGTATTCTTTGGCGTCGATCGCGTCGAGGGCTTCTGCCAGCAACGAGGGGTAGTCACTATGGTTTTCGTTGCAGGAGATTCGTTGATTGCGGCAGCGTGAATCCCAAAGCGGGGAAGGCAGAACTTCGGTGGATTCAACGGCACGGAGGCGAATCGCCAGCAGCAGCCGAATGCGGAAGACGGCTACCTGACGATTAGCCTCCTGGCTTCTTCGTTCAGCGGCAAATGTTGTGATCCCGGTCGGCGTGTGAATGATTTCTATGGCTGTCTCGACCTTGTTGCGATGCTGTCCTCCTGGACCCGTGTGCCGCGTACGACGCACAACACACTGGTCCAACAGTACAGATTCCGGCAGCCGACTGGGATGCATTAAACTGGCAATCAGAAATCGAGATAAACAATTCGGCCTGGAATCAGCCGAACGAATCGAGTTGCGTAGGGTTCAACATCAGCCGCAGTTTGTCGAGCCTCAATGCGGACGATTTGGCACGCACCCGGATCAAGTGGTCGTCGTGATTCAAACAGCCAGATGCCGCTCTTCATCTTTATCCCGCCCATGTTCTGCACGCTCAGGAATGGAATGGAGCTGTCGTCCCGAACGGCCAGCATACCAGTCCGAGGATGCTCGTCAGCTGGCACTGGATGAGAGGGGCGAGAATAAGTTTGTCCCACTGTGCCCGGAGGCAGCGGAGCAACTGGCAACTCCAGCTTTGCCATCGCGACTGATCCCGGTGCAGTCTGAATCTCGGCGAATCCGCCATAGCCAGGGATGCTCATCGGCAGTGTGTGTGCCACCTTACCATCACTGGCTGAAGAAGCCGTGTGCATCAGGCAGATCGCCGCGATAAACATTCTGGAAACCAAATAAGAAATTCGTCTTCCCATCGGAAGCACCTTTCCTCAGCAAAACTACGCTATTGAACAGGCTTGCCCTGACGCTGCTGCCAAATAAAGCAACAGTCGAAACGTACCACCCTGTGTTGGCGGCTCGAAGGAAATCTTCAGCTATGCCGAGGATTGTTCCATCTGCCCTAAGGGAAATTTGCGTTTGGTAACTTTGGCAAAGGCTTCCAGTTGAGCCGGTCTGTGCATCCATCAACGACGGGACTGTAGGTATTGCTTTGGAAAACGTTTCCCGCAGAATCGCTGCCACGCATTTTCATGCGTTGGCTGTGTGGAGTACACAACATTAGTGATGAAGGCGCGACATCAGTAAAGCCGCAAAGACGATTGCCGCTGTTTCGATGCGAAGAATTGTATGCGGCCAGGAAACAGGGACTGCGCCGCAGGACATAACGGCATGGACTTCATCCTCTGTAAAGCCTCCCTCGGGGCCAATCAGGACTGCGACTGGCCTTGTGATTTGAGCCTGACTGAAAAGCTCCGTGACGCTGTTGTTGGTTTCAGGATGTGCAATACAGATCAACGGATTGGTCGTTAAAGACTGAAGCTCGGAAAGTGCGGCTTGCATTGACTGGAGTGGACTTAGTTCCATAAAGAACGGTCGCCGACACTGCTTGCAGGCGGCAATCATGTTGCTGTGGATTTTGTCGAGACGTGTTTCTCCCGGTGTTGTCACCGTGCGTGAGGTGTTAAGAAGTACGAGTCGATCAACTCCGATTTCAGTCAGCTTTTCCACCATCATTTTCAGGCGGTCTGCTTTGGGGGGGGAGGCGATAACCGTGAACTCCGGTCGCGACGGGCGAGGATGTTGAATACGCGACCTAATCGCACATGTGAGATCTCTGCGAGTGACAGAAATCACATCGGCCGTTGCTTCCGTGCCATGACCGTCGAACAGAGTTACTTGGGTCCCAACACGGCATCTGAGGACATGAATCAGGTGATGAGCTTCAGCGTCTGAAACCGTGACATCATCACTCTTTAAGCTTTCGCAGTAAGCCCAGTGGAGCATTCGACCTTCTCTGAATTCACGTGCCACATCAACAAAAAATGGCCCGGTCTCTATTTGAAGACCGGGCCAAAGTCATTTTGCCATGCCTGATATCTGAACCTTGTCGCCTCTGATTATCGTGTGCAAACTCAGATCGCTTCATTCTTGTGATTCGAACTGATTGGGGCGGCATTCCACCATTCAGAGATATCCCACGCTGCCATCACCTGGTCGGTCACCGCAGCCAGAGATTCGGCTTCAGTGATTTCCTGCGATGAGCTCATCTGCTCGACATAAGTTGAAGTTCCAGCGACAAGGGATGTCTTTGAGGACGAGCGTGAGCCGAGAGCGATTTCAGCTTGCGATGTTGCCAATTCTGCTGCCTGAGTGGGCAATATTGCAGCCAAGACGGGGCTTCCAAACGCCGTGAGCCCTTCCCTGTTCGTGTTGCTGGCAACCGTGACATCTACTGCCGTACTCCAGTTGGACGTGTGTCCCTGAGCACTCACAGCGCGAACCCAAACACGATACTTACCGGCCGCGAGGCTTGAGGAAGGAGTAAAGCTGGTGCTCGTCAGATTTCCAGTTAGAACAACCGATGAGTTATTCGCCAGATTAACAATTCGTACGTTATATCCACTAGCTCCATCGACAGCAGACCAGACGATCAACGGCTTTCCGCTTGTCGTTGAATTATTTACCGGGCTGCTGATGACCGGAGAAGCCCCTCCGATAAAGCTGACCGGATCACTCCAGTCAGTGATGTCACCGAGGAAGCTGATGGCACGAACGGTAACTTCGTACTCACCCAGCGGCAGGGGCTTTGTTGGGGTATATGAAGTCCCTGTGACATTGCTGGTCTGAATGACGTAGGCATTCGTGTCTTTGTTCAGAACCCAGATCTCGTAGCGTTCAGCACCGGAGATACTTGTAAAGAGGAACGTCGGCAGCGATCCAGTCTTCTGGCCGGCAATTGGAGAAGTAACTTCTGGAGAAGCCCCGACCGAGAAGATGCGACTTGCCGAGAAACTTCCGAAAAAACGACCGCTCTGGGCTCGGACCTGAACGGTGTAGGTTGCATCCGGAAGATCCTGCGGAATTCGGATGTTGGTGCCTGGGACCGAGCGGTCCCGGAAGACAATTGCTTTGGTCTGGGCGTTCGAAACAATGACATCGTATGTCGTCGCTCCGGAAACGGACGTCCAACTCAGATTAGGGCTACGATCAAATGTACCTCCGCTGACCGGAGTGAGAATAACTGGCGAAGCCAGCACCGTGAAATCAAGGGCCGTACTGAAGTTTCCGTATTCGTTACTTTCATTAAAGGCTCGAACTGTCGCTCGATAGGTCCCGGACCCCAGAACTTCTGTCGCTTTGTAGCTGGTGGTCTTAAGGTCCTTCTGTGATATCACATTTGATTTACCAGTTGTCAGGTTGTGAACGATCAGTTCGTAACCATCAGCGTCCTTTACCGCAGTCCATGAAATCTCTGGGAAAGTGCCTCCAACCAGAGTTGATGTCGTTTTCGGAGCAGTAAACACGGGGGCCGTAACGACCTGGAAATTACGTGCGAAACTCCAGAACCCAGGTTGTTCAAGCTGGTCAATTGCACGAACAAATACTCGATATCGCCCGATTCCAAGAGGCTCAGCTTTTGGCTGTTCAATCGTCAGGCTTGTATCAAGGATGTTCCGGTAAAGCTGCTCCACACCAGTGCTCAGATTCTGCACCAGCACGTCGTAACGTAAAGCATTCAGAATAGCATTCCATTTGACCGTGGGGCTTGGGTTCAAAACAGTTGCGGCCGGAGCTGTGACAACTGGTGGTTCATGATCATCTACATTGATTGAGGCTGATGCTCCCACGTAGCCGGAGGCACTTACGGAGATTGTAACGGCTTGTGTTCCGTCAATCTCCGGGTCATTTACAGCGTCCAGGTTAAAGCTGACGCTGGAAGCGCCCGCCGGGATGGTTACTGTCGCAGGTACCTTGATCTCTGAGAGATCGCTGCTGTTCAGCGTAACTGTTAAAGGAAGTGAAACGTCGAGATTGCTGCGGGTAACTGTACCTCTTGCTGCCGCAGTGCCAGCGTCCTCACGGACTGACGTCTTGTTGATGCTGAGCGACAGTGTTTCGTAGTCTGAAATCTGAAACTCTGCAGAGTCTTCCGTGATTCCCGCAGCTTTCGCGAGAATAGTCGCAGTCTGGGTGCCGTCGAGAATCCGATCATCTTTCACTGTCACCACAAACGTTTGGCTGGTTCGACCAGCCGGAATCGTTACCGTGGCCGGTACGCTTATTGGTGAAGAAAGCCCCGTAAAGGCAGAAACGGACAAGTCAACAACCACTGGCTGGCTAATGTCAGTCTGCTGTTGCCGAGTCACCGTCGCAATGAACGAACCAGAATTTTCTTTGACGGATGAAACTGCACTGGTCAAAACCAGTTTAGGCTCAACGTCCGTTACAGAGATAACCTGATTCGTTGCAACGACGTACTGCGATGTTACAGCGCGGACAGTGACTTGCTGCGTTCCATCGAACACCGAATCATCAATCGCATTGATCGGAAATGTGACCGATGAACTGCCCGCAGGAATCGTTACGGTGGCAGGAACCGTCAGTTCCGAGGTATCACTACTCGACAGAGCTACAGTGAAACTTGCTCCAAGGTCCGAGTTAAGCCGTTTCAATGTCCCTGTTATCGCGGCGGCACCAGCCGTTTCCGTCACCGTTGTTTTGTTGACCGTGAACTGAAGAGTTTCTCGATCCAGAACGTTCACGTTGTCGGAACCAAACAAGTAACCAAACACGGTATTTCCAGCTTTCAGCCCGGCGACCCGTGTGCCATCCAGGATCGTGTCATCAATTGCATTGACTGGAATCAGTATGCTGGATTGGTTTGCGGGAATGACTACAGACGTCTGAGCATTGATTTCGTTGGTATCTCCGGTTCTTGAAAGATTCACGGTCATTGCGGCCAACCCCGCAGTTTCGATGCTGAGGGTCCACGCAATCAGATGACCAAAGTCTTCCTGATTATCGTCAGTAATCTCAAGTGTCCAAACACCTGTCGGACTTTCATCGTTGAAGTCCAACAGCTCTCCCTCTGGCCGAAAACGACCAGTAAAAGGCGCAGACCCTGAAAGAATCCCGCTCCGTGCGGCGTCATCAAAAATGGTGCTGGTCATCGTTGATTCGTTGGAGACGATGTCCGTTACCAGTTCAACACGAGTGCCATTGGGGCTCACGAGATAGATGTCAAGGTCACTGAGGAATGAGTGCGTGAGACTGATTCCCACGTTGACATCGGTAATTCGAGACGTCTGCACCGGGACGTTAATCGTGGATGTTGTCTTGTCACCATCCAGTATTGTCTGCTGGGCAGAGTTTGTGAAAACCTGCCTGGAGACAAAAGTAAATGGCCCGTCAATGTCGGTGCGAAAAACACGAGCCTGAGTTGCTGCAGGCCCCGCTGCTTCAGAGATCTGAGGTGCGAGAATATTGACCCCGATGGTTTCCGCATCTCTAACGCTGATGGAATCAGAATCGGGCGCTGTGTAGCCAGCCGCCGTCCCTGTGATCGTAACCGTTTGCGTACCATCCAGAATGTTGTCGTCCAACACATCGAGTGGAAAAGTCACTGATTGTTGTCCGACAGGAATGATGACCTGTGCAGGCACCGACGCCTCCGTCGGGTCACTGTTGACGAGTTGAACAATCAAATCGCCAGCAGGCAAGCTCTGATGTTTGCCAATCGTGACAAACGCGGCAGTAGCGCCTGCGGAGAAGGAGGTCGGTGTAAGAAAAGAAGTGCTGGTTTTGTAAATGCGTCCGGCATCATTCGAAAGAAGAATCTGGCCAGTGACGTTCAGGTCAATATCGATCAATGAGTTGCTGGAAATCGAGGTTTCCTGAAGGACACCCCCATCACTGTTCAGCTTGTACAGCTTGCCATCCTGTCCGGCTCCCCACAGATTTCCTTTGGCATCA
>JBILXT010000403.1:0-6361 GCA_044378235.1 Planctomycetaceae bacterium | reverse complement strand
TCTGTGATCTCTAGTGTCGATGAGGCTTCTTCCGTTGGTGCTTCCTGCGGTGTTGTCGGAGCATTCTCGGACAACCATTTCTGAGCCTGCTCACTGGATGACGGCGGATCCCACGTAAACTGAACGCGCGGTCGCATGTCTCCATCAAAGTCGATCTTGCGAATGCTCAAATAAAGCCCGCCAAAGCCAACGATGCCCAGCAGCACAAGCGTGAGCAGTCGCGTTCTAAGTGTGAACCCTGAAAAGAAAATCCACCACGCGAGTATGGCGAAATACGTTCCGCCAACGCAGTAGAAATTGCGAATCATGCGATACGTGTTGTCCGGCGTCAGCCGATTCACCGTCACCGTCACAATGGCGCCCACGACCAAAGTGGCCAGCCCGCTTCTCCAGCCAATGCGTGAAGCGGTTGATGGATTCGTACTCGAGACGTTTTCGGGGGTGTTCATTGCGATCATCTTCCAATGAGACGTGATGGGACTGTGGGACGATAATCAATAGCCGTTTGTGAGACGAGATCGATACGGTGAAACCGGGGCACTGGGAGACGGACAGATCGGTTCGAGATGCTGTTATCGCAATGAAAAGACCAGCAGGAATTCCAGGGGTTCGAAGAGTTCTTCGCAAACCATACGGATTGGTTGTGTGGATTATCACAGGTGCGTGTTCGATTGGTCTCCGGATTCACTATAGGCGAGGGTGACCAGAAATGCGTTTGTCACGAACCATGGACGACTCCAAGATCGTACTCGCCAATTGTTCCTACATAGCAGCTGTGCCAAAGAACCGGCTGCAATCCGAAAACCCACGCAGTGTTATTCATGAACGAAAGAACCACCGAGCACGGGTCGAGGGTCGCCGGAATACCGACGATCAGGTGCAGGTGGTCAGTCAACACGCCGACGCGAGACAGCAGTAATTGATGCCGTTTGGCCGTGGCTTTCGCAACGTCTCGTACCCTTTCCAGAGACGCTGACGACGTTGGAACGATATGGTCCCTAAGTCTTGCGGCAATGTGAAGATTGCAACGATACCGACCGTGTTCCGTCAGTCGATATCGTCCAAGATCCACATCTGGATTGATCATTTGCAAGTCATCCAGTCGACACTCGCGGATGCAATCTTCATCAATGGCATGATGTTGTAGCTGTCCAGCGACGTAGTTCTCTGTCTTCTCGCGTGTCGTCGATCCGATGCTGTGGATGTCATAGTTTCGTTGAAAGGCATTGGGACGGCGAGTTCGAATCAGTGTCTGCAATCGCCCTTTGATGCCGCGAACAACTTCTGTGGCAGCGAGATCAGGTTTTGTGCTGACGAGAAACAGGCTGCAGGTCGTCGTTGCGAAGCGATGTTTCAGAATGCGAAGTCCTGAGGCCTCACATTGGGCCTGTAGTTCCGGCAACCAGACGTCTCCCGGGCTTGGATTCTTCCAGAATACCGCAACTCCATAAAGGATCTGAAAAGCAAACGTCGTGTTTTCCGGAGTGTAGACGGGTGATGGTGCGGTCATGTACGAAGGTTATGTTTTCGGATCTGCTGCCGGAAGACTGGCTTAGGTGCGGGTAGTGCAGAGGCCTGGAAACCACCGGGGTAAACCCGGGTGGCGGAGAACGCTCCTTCGCCGCCGGGTTTACCCCGGTGGGTACCGGCCTTTGCACTACGGCGACCTCGGCAAAGGCGCGATCTTTCGGCCACAGCAAAGGACTTGACAAGTGGCGGGCTTCAGCCCGAGGTCCGTGATTGCCTGTATACCGAAGCTGGCCTTCGCGGTTATGACAGCTTCGACCAGCATGATCTCACATCATGCGACTATGTCGTCGTCTCCTGAGCCAGCTTATACAATGATTCAAAATGAAAACTGTCAGCCATGAAATTGGGAGAAAGATCACAATGCTCTGTGCTAACCGCAGCCAGACAATGGAAACTCCGGGTCGAAATCCATCCGAGTCCGAAACGTATTCATGCTCTCCGGTGTCTGAATTCACCACGAGCCATGGCGGAATTCCGTGTCGATCTGATTGATACCTGAAACCAACAACAGGGCCGGCGTCGCTGTACATGCCAGATCCAGTTATCTTGGCTATGGTTCTCACAAGAAGCGATGACGTTACCAAAACAGCGCAGAGCACGAATACAACAAGAAGGCTCCCTACGTTTCTCTCTGCTGGACGACTTGAACTATAGCCGACTTCCGTACTGGGAGGGAAATATGGATTAGGAACCATAATCACCCCTTCGCCAACTGCCTCAGCACCGTGTGTAGAATCCCGCCGTTGCGGTAGTAGACGACTTCAACCGGCGTGTCGATGCGGCAGGTGGTGACGAAGTGGATCTGGTCGCCGTTAGGCTTCTTGGCGGTGACTTCGACGGCTTGGCGAGGTTCTAACTTATCGCTCAGTCGGATGTCAAAGACTTCAGTGCCGTCGAGATCCAACGACTCGCGACTTTCACCTTCTCGGAACTGCAGCGGCAGCACGCCCATGCCGACGAGATTCGAACGGTGAATACGCTCGAAGCTGGTCGCGATGACCGCGCGGATTCCGAGCAGATAAGTTCCCTTGGCGGCCCAGTCGCGGGAGGATCCCGTACCGTATTCAGCCCCGGCCAGAACGACGAGCGGCGTTCCCTCTTCCTTGTACTTCATCGCGGCATCGTAGATTGATGTCTGTTCGCCGCTTGGGAAGTGAATCGCCACGCTGCCTTCGGTGCCAGGAGCAATCAGGTTTTTCAGACGGACGTTGGCGAAGGTTCCGCGAGTCATCACACGGTCGTTGCCTCGACGAGCACCGTACTGGTTGAAGTCTTCCGGCTTCACGCCCTGAGCCTGCAGGTATTTACCGGCTGGGCTGCTGGCTTTGATTGAACCGGCCGGGCTGATGTGGTCGGTGGTAGTGGAATCGCCCACGGAGACAAGACAACGAGCTCCCTCAATTGACTTGATCGGCGAAGGTTCTGCCGGCATGTCGACGAAGAATGGAGGCTCCTGAACGTAGGTGCTCTTTTCATCCCACTGGAAAATGTCACCCGTGCTGCTCTGAATCTTCTGCCATTCCTCAGGACCCAGAGTCGCCTTGCCGTACTGTTCGGTGAACATCTCAGGAGTCATCGATGAAGCAATCGTATCGGCGATTTCTTTCTGTGATGGCCAAATGTCTTTCAGGTAAACATCCTTGCCATCGGAACCCTTGCCAAGCGGCTGAGTTGCCAGATCGATGTCCACAGTGCCCGCGATGGCATAAGCCACAACCAGCGGAGGACTCGCCAGGTAATTTGCCTTCACCAGCGGATTAACGCGACCTTCGAAGTTTCGATTGCCTGACAGCACTGCCGCGGCAACCAGATCACCTGATGTCACCGCTTTGCCCACAGCATCTGGCAGCGGACCGCTGTTGCCGATGCAGGTTGTGCAACCATAGCCCACAGTCTGGAAACCCAATGCATCCAGCGCTTTATCCAGACCAGCCTTTTCAAAGTACTCGGTGACAACTCGGCTTCCAGGAGCCAGGCTGGTCTTGACCCATGGCTTGCTTGTCAAACCTTTAGCAACTGCGTTTCGGGCAAGCAGACCCGCACCCAGCATAACGCTTGGGTTGCTGGTATTGGTGCAGCTTGTGATGGCCGCGATCACAACAGCACCGTCGGTGATGCTGGCATTACTGCCTTCGACTGGCACAGGCGCAGTGACCGCCGCCTTGCCAAAAGTTGTGGCGCGATCCTTCTCCCATGATGACAGCATATCCTTCAGCAGAATGCGATCCTGAGGACGCTTTGGGCCGGCCATCGATGGGACAACATCGCCCAGATCCAGCTTCAGTGTGCTGCTGAAACGAGGTTCCGGTGAATCAGCGGTGCGGAATAATCCCTGGGCTTTGTAGTATCGTTCGACGAGATCGATCAGATCCTTTGAGCGGCCCGTGCGTTCAAGGAATCGCAGCGTTTCCGCGTCGACTGGGAAGAAGCCCATCGTTGCGCCGTATTCAGGTGCCATGTTGGCGAGTGTTGCTCGGTCAGCAAGACTGAGTGCATCCAGACCGGGGCCGTAGAATTCGACGAACTTGCCGACGACCTTATGAGCTCGCAGCATCTGCGTCACGGTCAGCACGAGGTCCGTCGCGGTTGAACCTTCCGGCAGTTGACCGGACAAACGGAAGCCAACAACTTCTGGCGTCAACATGTAAATCGGCTGACCCAGCATAACAGCTTCGGCTTCAATCCCGCCAACGCCCCAACCAACGACGCCGAGTCCGTTGATCATGGTGGTGTGGCTGTCGGTGCCGACGAGACTGTCCGGATACGCCACGCCATTGGTCGTCATGACAACAGTCGCGAGATATTCGAGGTTGACCTGGTGAACGATCCCGGTTGCTGGAGGCACAACGCGGAAGTTATTGAATGCCTTCTGACCCCAGCGCAGAAACTGATAGCGTTCCATGTTGCGTTCGAATTCAATTTCGACGTTGCGCTGCAGAGCGAACTTGTTGGCGAATTCATCAACCTGCACGCTGTGGTCAACGACGAGGTCACAAGGGACAAGCGGATTGATCTTCTTTGGATCTCCGCCCATTCGCACCATCGCACTTCGCAAAGCGGCGAGGTCAACAACGGCTGGCACGCCAGTGAAGTCCTGCAGGACAACTCGACCGGGCTTAAATGGCACTTCGACTTCGGCAGGCTTCGCCGCGTTCCAGTTGGCAAGGTTGTTCACATCGTCAGCGGTGACGATAAAGTTGTCGACATTTCGCAGGCACGCTTCGAGCAGTACTCGAATCGAGAACGGCAGAGTGTTGATATCACCAATGCCGTCCTTAATCAGCTTTGGCAGGCTGAAATACTTAACGTTGCCAGCAGCGGTTGAAAGAGTGGCTTCGGCACCGAACGGATTGGTGTTGCTCATGAGATAGCTCGGAAGGTTTTAATCGAGAATTTGGGGCAGGTTGTATTCGTTTTTGTCGCCATCGGCCGAAAACAGTGGCCGGACGATTCATGTGTGCGGGAATTGTAGAGAAGTCAGTGGTTCTCGCAATTGCATCAGCAGTCCGCGAGAATCGCCGCAGAGTGCAAGGAAATAGCGGGAATTTCGCATACAGAGCGTCCTGTCACTAAATTCCTCGGTCAAGCAGGCTGTTGATTTAATCGCATCCTGCGGGCTTTTGTTTACTGCCCAGCCGAAGGCGCCGGCTTTTGTGCGGGCCGGCGCCTCCGGCTGGGCGGTAAACGGCTAAAACAACAATCGGCAAGCAGTGGTGATCAGTCGACTCGCCAATGTTTCAACTGAGCCTCGTCCAATTCAACTCCGAGCCCTGGTCCATCAGGGACCAATGCCACAGGCGGGCCGAGGTCAAGCGGCTTCGTGATCAGATCCGCTTCATGATAAAACGGTCCGATGGTATCGGCGGGAAACGCATCCGTATCGACTTCCGGGAACGCGGC
Source organism: Planctomycetaceae bacterium (assembly GCA_044378235.1). Lineage (GTDB taxonomy): Bacteria > Planctomycetota > Planctomycetia > Planctomycetales > Planctomycetaceae > SXXK01. The sequence continues at coordinate 931 of JBILXT010000403.1, read as the reverse complement.
GGCCACATGCAGCATTGCAGCGGTACCGATGCCGAGTTCAAGATTGCTGCCGATCGTGCACCGCAGGCCGGCTGCTCGCGCGATGGCGACGATATCCGCCGTGGCCGAGATACCTCCATGCTTGCCCGGATAGATGCTGAAGATATCGACCGCGCGATGGGTGGAGAGCAGCCATGCGTCCTGCAGAGTAAAGATACTTTCATCCGCCATGATAGGTGTTGCCGTCTCGTGTCGCAGTTCAGCCATCGCGACATGATCGCCCGGCGGAATCGGTTGTTCGGCCAGCAGAAGCTTCACATCAGCAAGCTCACGCAGGCAGTATTTGGCCTGTTGCAACGTCCAGCCACAGTTGGAGTCAATCGTCAACGGAATATCGGGACCGCAAACTTCTCGTACCGCGCGGACTCGAGCGACATCCGACACGGGATCAATTCCGGTCTTCACTTTGACGCAGGTCACACCGAGAGCCAGATGCTGTTCAGCCATCGTGCGGGAACCTGCGATGTCGCGAGCCCAGACCACGAGTTTAATCCTGATCTTGTCTCGTGCCTTACCGCCGAGCAATTGATAGACCGGCAGGTTGACTGCCTTGCCGGCAATATCCCACATCGCCATTTCGACAGCCGCTTTGGTAAATGGATGCAGCTTCAGCACCGAATCCATTTTCCGGCGAATCTCTGTAATGTTTCGCGGATCTTTGCCCAGCAGCGCGGGTTCGATGAGTTCCTTCAGCACGGCCAACGTGGTCGACTGATTTTCGCCGGACCAAAGTTGTGAGACCGTCGCTTCGCCGATCCCGATGATTCCTTCATCTGTGTGAACTCGAACAATCACATACGGCGATGTGACGTGTTCACCGTGGGCGGTTTTAGTCGTCATGCCTTTTTTCAGAGGCACACAGACAGGAATGGATTCGATGCGAGTGATCTTC
>JBILXT010000402.1:0-6371 GCA_044378235.1 Planctomycetaceae bacterium | reverse complement strand
GAACCAGCTCCGCAGCGCCTTCCGGACTGATGTAGCCTTCTTCTTTGATGTAAAGCACAGCCGGACGATTGATCGCTTCGACAAAGCGTCGGAACCCGGTCATCAAGCCGGCTTCCGTCATGATCGCTTTTGTAGGCAGCACCATGACTGTGGGATATGACGTCTTTTTAAAGACATCCGCCTGATCCATCATTGTCCCATAAGCGGGCCCGACTGATGGAACAACCAAAGTCCCTTCGGCAGCGACATCCTGAAGCATTTCCAGCAAGTCCCCGAACTCACTGGGACGAATGTTATAAAAGTTGGCGTTACCGCCATACAACAGCATCGAAACGCCGCCAGCTTCAATATGGCGAACCAGCTTTTCATTCTCAGTCCGACAGATCTTGTCGTGAGCGCCACGAGCAAGTGGCGGAACCGCAAGAACTGATCGTCGAAACTGTTCCGGCTGAAAAGCTGTGGTCTGCATGAGTAATCCTGTTTTCGAAGCAAAAGTGCGAGAGAACGACTGAACCAGCCTCAAAGAGTCTCAGGCAGGATAGCAGCAGAAAAGCACCGATTCACTCGCATCAACGATTTTTCCCGCGAGACACCCGGACCTTCTGAAAACGCCTCCGGGCAAGAGTCGATGTCACCAGGCCTTTTGATTCAGTCAGGGATTCCTGTTTTGTTTACCGCCCAGCCGCAGTCGCCTGCTTCTACACTGGCCGGCGCCTGCAGCTGGACGGTAAACGTCTCATTCAACAGTCCGTGAACGAACAAACACTGATAAAGCTCTGGCACAAAGCAGACTCACGCCGGATCTCGCATCCAGCAGGAATCATGCGACACCATACCAATATGCGGGTAATAGGATCGAGCTTTGGGAGCCGCGATCAGAATCAGGCGAGTCTTCAAGCCAGCGGCCTGATGAGTCCGCTCGATCAACTCACGGCCAATCCCTTGTTTCTGACAGGACTCATCCACCGCGAGATCTGACAAATATGTACAGTAGACAAAATCTGTGATCGCTCGACTGACGCCGACCAATTTCCCATTCGATCGTGCAGTCACGATCAGATCTGCATTTTTCAACATCAACACGATACGTTCGTGATCATCAATGGGACGACGCTCGCCCAGTGTGGAACGAATGAGCACGTCGATGAACTCGTCTGCAGACAACTCTGGTTCCAACTGATAATCGATCATATCCAAGGCCTCCGATTGTTTCAGTTCTCCAGATCCACATTGCGTAAGGCTTTCGTCGCCCAGACTGCCAAAGCTTCCCGATTGATTTTGACGTTATGCCGCGTATCAACAGGCAGCGAACGATGAAACAGGATCTTTCGAATGCCGGCTGTTAGCGGGTTCTCGCCGCCAAGCTTCAGCAGTTCCTGACACAACACAGCACTGTCTGCCGAATTCTTCGGGAACTGGTCCGCTTCCGGTTCTGCGACGATCACAGGCGTTTGCCGTCCCTTTGCTCCAACCCCGACCAGCGCGGTTCGATAGATGCGAGGATGGTTGTTGAAGATCGCTTCACAGCAGACCGAATACATCGGGCCGGTTTCTGGAAACACGATGTGAGCTTTGCGGCCGCAAAACCACAGCCGGCCCTGATCATCGAGATACCCCACGTCTCCCATGCGATGCCAGAATGATTCACCGTCTCGAATTTTTGCCGCTGATGTCGCATCAGGTCTGCGGAAATATTCGCGAGTCGCCACGGGGCCGCGAACAATGATCTCACCAATTTCGCCCCGGGACAGGGTTCGTGTCTGGCCAATATCCTCCAGCACATCAAATGAAGTCGCAATGATGCGCACCTCCATGCGATCGAAAACCGTACCCACACAGGTGCCACGCCCAATCGCTGTCAACGCTGCGGTTTCATTCAGAACTGTTCGTCCTCCGATAGAGGCCACTGGCAAACATTCGGTCGCACCGTACGGCGTATAGATGTCAGCCTGTGACGGCAACGCTGACGTCATTCGCTGCAATACATGAATCGGAACCGGAGCCCCTGCCGAGAGAATTCGTCGCAAAGTCGGCAGCTTCAAGCCTCTTTGTTCGCAGTATCGCCCCACACGGTTCCACAAAGCTGGCGAGCCGTACGCCTGAGTCACTCCCTGGCTGCGAATTGCCTCCAGAATCTTTTCAGGATCAACCTTCGCAGGACGCGTGGGATCCATCTCCGGAATCACGGTGGTCATCTGCATCGCCAGATTGAACAACGCAAACAGCGGAAATCCGGGCAGGTCGATTTCTCCGGATTCAGGCTTGTAATGTCCCTGAATCAAATCCACCTGAGCATCGAACATGCCGTGTTCGTAGAGAACTCCTTTGGGAGGACCGGTACTGCCACTGGTGAAGATAATGGCGGCAGAATCCATCGCTTTCGTTCGCGGTAAAGGCTCCATCGACTGTTGGCCTGCCGCAATCACCTCCATCAGGCTTGAGCAACCCAGCGAGCGACGCTTCGGACCAACGATCACGTTCAGTCTGGAATTCCGATATCTCCACGGCATTAATTTGCGAACGATGTGAACCGGCCTGATGGCGACAAATCCATCGGGATCAACCGTATCAAGGCATCGGAGTACGCTGCTCTTGCCCATGCCAGGATCAATCAGCGTACAAACCGCGCCCGTGCGAAAGATCGCAAATGTCAGGGCGATAAACTCAATTGATGGTCGAACCATCAACACAATACGATGGCCCGGTCGCACACCGATGGAGATCAATCCCCGAGCGATTGCATCGACCTCATTATCCAGCTCCTGAAACGTCAAGTGCGTCCACGCAATGCGTCCTATTGAATCACGTGATTCAGGAAACACCACTGCACGCTGATGAGGAACGGCCTCTGCAGACGTTCGCAGGCGATCAGCAATATTCAGATCAACGGACATGGGAATCTACACCAAAGCACAGCAACAACCAGAAGAGAAGAAGCCTCACCAGGGAGTCAAACTCTGACGACTGCGGCAGGATGACCGATCGTACGACGATGTCAAACCCGGGCAACTTTCTGGTCTTTATCGAATTAATCAAAAGGAATCGTTCGAGACCGCTAAACCCGCAGCAATTGCCACTTCACATTGCGCCGGAATCAGCACTTCGGGACGATGAATATTGGCCGAGTCGCTTGTTCAGCATCCTGTCTCTCCTCTCCACATTTCGCTGATTCCACTTCGACGCTGCCTTTGAGTGGTGCTCTCACCACAGACATTTCCTGACGGCCTGGAGGTCTCGTTTGCCACCAACCCAGCAGGGCAATTGTCGAATGGTCGTCGGATTGGAAGCAGAATTGTTTTAAAGCTCTGCGTGGGCCCGCGGAGCTAAAGTCGGGAACAGTCGTGCGCGATTGCCTTGGTCTGCGTCATATACGAAACCGGAAGGGATTTCGGCGAATCAACCCGACACGACGACCGAGACAACCTGAATGTCGCGGTCAACGGTGTTTAGCGCGGTCACTCTGATCAGGCAGGACTGATCAAAGGATCGTTACCCCAAAGAGGTGTGTTCCCGATGGTGCGACTTTGTCCTCGTAAGAATTCCCGACGATCCAATTTTCTCGCGCTGAGCGTTTCCGCGATCAGCCTTGGCGTGATTTTTTGTAGCTTCGACCCCGTTCCAGCGGGCGAAGAAACCAGCCGCGTGGAAGTGGCGGGCGACAGCGTGCCCCTGCCTCCCGGAGTCGTTACTCCGGCGGAATCTGCAGAACAGGTCGCACCCGATGCAGATGCAGAATCACCGATTTCTTCGTCCAGCAAGGGCGGGATGATTCTGAACAACGAAGATGCTCTGAAGTTTTCTCTGCTGATGATGCAGGATGGCCAGCGATTCATTGAAAATGTCGACGCCTACTCTGTTGTTTTTAACAAGCAGGAACGCATCCAGGGCGACCTGAGTGAAACACAAACAATCGACATGAAGGTCCGACATACACCTTCATTCGGTATCTACATGAAATGGAAAAACGGCGACACAGGCCGTCAGCTTCTGTACAACGAAGACTATGAAGACAAGAAGATGTGTGTGAAGCTGGGCGGATTCAAAGGTCGTCTGCTCCCAGCGATCAAGTTGGAACCAATGAGCCCCGAAGCAATGGCTCAGGCTCGCTATCCGGTTACAGAAGCCGGTATCCTCGGAATGCTCAAGCTGCTTGTCTTTCATCGCCAGAATGACATTAAACACGGCCAGGGCGTCCGATGTGTCCGACTTGATGACACGGAGTTTGACAACCGAAAGTGCTATTGCTTTCTTTATGAATACGAATCACCCGAGTTCAACAAAACGTACCGCAAAAGCCTGCTTATGCTGGACGCTCGGTACCACGTTCCTCTTCGCGTGATCAATCACACATGGACTGAAAACTCCGAAGGACTCACTGCAACCGAACTGGATGAGCAGACTCTGATCGAAGACTACTCATTCCTGAACATTGATTTCGGAAAAGCAATGGTCACCATCGACTTCAGCCGCGATAATCCTGCTTACCGAATGTAGTCATTTGGCCCGGAACTTCAGTGGATTCGAGAATCCGGCCGCGGCCCACACCTCCCGCCGCCGGTTCGATTTCCACCCGTTTTCCTGACTCTTCAAGTTCGATTATCCGGCCCATCAGGATAACCAGACTCCGAATTGCCCGACATCAGAGCATCGTCATCTCGTAAAGATGAATGCAGTCTGATGTCGGGTTCTTTTTTTTCAATCAACTTAAAAGCAGATCGGCAATCACACGCAGAGGAGAGTCTTCAGTGTGATCGACAACAGCCGGCAGAGCCACGCTTTGCATTCGTTCAGAGACTGTTTCTGCTGGGCTATTCCATGTATACGGAGCGCTGCGCCGAATAAAGGAAGCGTTCTCAACACGGGAAATCTCGCCGTGATCAAGCCATAGGTACCCGCACTCACTGCAGGTATCCACGACAATGTTTCCGGGGCCATAGTAAGGATGCGTTTCCATGCGCTGGCTGCAGGATGGGCAGTTGATCTGACGCTTATAGGCTTCAGGATCAATGGGGCGCGGCTCTGCGGGTTCCTGACCTGCACGTCGAGCCTGTCGCTCCTGGATGATCCCGGCGAAATCTGCATGCCGGATCAGAATGCCGAAGCAGGATCCACAAAACAAGGCACGACGATTTTCAATCAGGCCGGTTTGCAGCGGTTGATCGCACGTCGCACAACTGCAATCCAGAGTGACCCCGGTTGGTAGAATTCGATCCTCAGAAATCTCCGCCAGCTGGATCAGCGAATCACAATAGACACAGTTGTGATACTGCTGCCCGGCCACAACTTCCGCTGTCCCGCCGCATTTTTGACACGCAATAGCAACTGAAGCCTGCACAACCATTCCTCAGCAATCCTGAATACAACCACGAAACGCGGAGACCCACAGGTAAACCTTAGGTTATCTCGGAATTGTTTGCGGGGTTGCCGCTGCCAACGAGTGAGTTCTGTCAGCCAATGAAACGGGTTCTGATGATTATGACAGCGAGCCCGACGTGGTGACTTTCGACATCGTTGCCGGAACCCAGGCATAACTGCTCTATACTGTTCGTATAGGATGCGGCCGATGCGAATTCAGCACCTCGCGATCTGCTGAGACTGCTGGCAACAAAAAAGTCAAAGCTGGATCATCCCGGGCTCAACGCCGTTCCGCATTGAAGTCCCCATCTGATCCAGCTTCGACTCGAAAGCTGGTTTCCCGGCGACAGGAGTATTCGCCTGGGAACGCCATGCACCTTTTCACTTTTCTGAAACCATTCCTGAATTCCGCCCCCGGGAATCAGATGTGACTCTCAGAAGCAGGATTTCTGACCAGTGCTCTGTCAAGATAAAGAACGGGGGTAGAGGTAGTGGATCTTGCTAAAGATCCCAACACAGCAGGACCTTTAGCAAGGTCCACTACCCCTAAATTGAAGCTTGACAAAGCACTAGTAGCGAATGATCCAGTCGACAGTCCATCGATCATTCATGATGTCCTGACGATCGGTCAGCGGCAGTTCATAAGCAACACCGATCTCTGTGTTACCACTTGGTTTGTACTTCACACCAAGAGCACCTGTCACAAGATCGTTGCCATCAACATTAGTGCTTCCGAGATTAATCAGATCAATCCCTTCGAAGTTCGCGGCAGTTGTGCCACCGTTGGCGAGCCAGTGATACCAGTTGCATTCACCGAGCAGGTAGAACTTTGAGTTGCCGATCTTCCTGTCGACATGGTTCGACCAGTACATTGAGGTGCTCTCAGCGCCCTGATCAACAGGCAGACGCCATCCCAAACCTGACATGTAGTGATAGTCGTCGAAAACTTTCGTCGCACCGGACGCAAACATGTGGAACTCGCCGTCCCCGTTCCCCTGAAGTGCTCGAGGCGAACC
>JBILXT010000401.1:0-6397 GCA_044378235.1 Planctomycetaceae bacterium | reverse complement strand
TCGTCGCTGGCAAAGAAGATCGTGTCTGCGGAACTCGTCTCTACCAGCGGTCTCGTCGAACGGCTGCGAGAGGTGAAAGATAAGTGGGAGATTGAGCAGACTCGTGAAGCCGTGCGAATTGCTGAGCGAGGCTTTGCTGTCGTTCGCAGTTCGCTTCGCCCGAATCAGACGGAGACAGAAATCCGGTTTCTGCTGGAAGCGGCGATGCGGAGTTTTGGATCTACGGGTCCGGCTTTTGAGCCGATCGTGGGTGTCGGCCCGACGTCCGCTCTGCCACACGCACATGCCGGCGGGAGAAGCGTTTCTGAAAGCCCGGTGCTGCTGATCGACTGGGGTGCTGAAGTGAAGTCTCACTATCGCAGCGACCTGACGCGCGTTCTGATCACAGGTAAGCCAACTCGTTTGATGGAACAGGTTTACAACACGGTCTTGAAGGCTCAGCAAGCGGCGATTCAGGCGATTCGTCCCGGTGTGAAATGTGCGGACGTCGACAAGATTGCTCGGGATATCATCGCTGATGCCGGTTTTGGAAAGAATTTTGGCCACGGGTTAGGCCACGGTTTCGGACTCGAAATCCACGAATCTGTCCGCATGAGCCCGCTTTCCCAGCAGGTCTTTGAAGTCGGGATGCTGGTGACGGTCGAGCCTGGAATCTATTTGCCAGGAAAATTCGGGGTCCGGATCGAGGATGATCTGCTGCTGACGCCGGACGGAAATGAGATTTTGTCGAACGTTCCTCGCGAATTCGAAGAGGCAATCGTTCCTTTCCTTGCATAAATCCGAGGAGTTCACGATCCTGCGTGCTCTTTGGAACGACTTCGCTGTCGTGTGAATCCTGGCTTTCTGGAAAAGCAGGGACTCCTGCGGTGGTCGTTCGTACGTATCAGGCAAGACGCTGAGTTTTCGCGTCTGGAGGCAATTTTCATATGGCGAAATCCGTGGAAAACGAAGAAAAAGGCGAGTCCTTCGATCTCGATAAGTTCCGTAAGCTCCTGCAGCTGATGGAAAAGTTTGATGTGTCTGAAGTGAATCTTCAGAACGAAGAGGAGTCCTGGAAGATTCGCCGAGGCCCGCGCTATGCCGCGCCGACGTTTACTCAGGGATTCGCTCCAGCTCCAATGATGCAGGCTGCCCCGGTTGCGGCTCCTGCAGCGGCGAGTGCTCCGGCTGCGGCCGCTGCTCCAGCCGCACCTGTTGGAATCACAATCAACGCGCCGGCTGTGGGAACGTTTTACTCCGCAGCCAGCCCGGAAGATCCACCGTTCGTTTCTGTTGGATCTGTTGTAAAGCCTGACACGGTCATCTGCATCATTGAAGCGATGAAAGTGTTCAATCAAATTCAGGCTGAGAAGTCAGGTCGCATCCTGGAGATCCTGGTTGAGAACGGCGATGCTGTTGGGTTCAACCAACCGCTCTTCAGAATCGAACCTCTTTAATTCGGGTGTTGATTTCGACGTTTACCGCCAAGCCGAAGGCGACGGCCAATGCAATAGCGGTCGCCGCGGGTTCGGCGGTAAACAGGAATGTCGAAGTAAGTGACGACATCAATGTCCCGTTGGCTTAGTTCTCGGCAACTTTATTTAATGCCGAGCAGCCGACTCTTGCCGTGATACTTTGCCGTTGAATGCCGGTTGATCTGCCGGTGGACTTGTTTGTTTTTGAGCTGAGCACACCATGTTTCAGAGAATTTTGGTCGCGAACCGCGGTGAGATTGCCCTGCGAATTATCCGGGCTTGCCGGGAACTGGGAATTGAAACGGTCGCCGTATATAGCGAGGCTGATCGCGGCGCTCATTATCTGGAACTGGCTGACGAAGCCTGGTGCATCGGGCCTCCTCAGGCTCTAGAAAGCTATCTGCAGATCAACCGAATCATCAGCGCGGCTGAAATCGGTAATGTGCAGGCTGTGCATCCTGGCTACGGGTTCCTGGCCGAGAACTCTCACTTTGCTGAAGTCTGCCGTAGCTGCAACATCGAATTCATCGGTCCGCCGGTGCAGGCGATGCAGCAACTTGGCGACAAGGTCAGTGCTCGCGAAATCGCGATGAAGGCTGGTGTGCCCTGCGTACCTGGCAGCGATGGCTTGATCACTGATGTCGAAGAAGCGGTTCGTGTTGCTGATCGAATCGGTTACCCGGTTCTGATCAAAGCCACTGCTGGTGGTGGTGGCAAAGGGATGCGAGTTGCCGGGAATGAAATTTCTCTGCGAGCCGGACTCCAGGCCGCTAGTGCCGAAGCCGAAAAGGCATTCAAGAACGCAGGCGTTTATCTGGAAAAATACGTCGAGCGACCTCGCCACGTTGAAGTCCAGATTCTGGCCGACAACCATGGCAATGTTGTGCACCTGTGGGAACGCGACTGCTCAATGCAGCGTCGCCACCAGAAGCTGATCGAAGAAAGCCCGGCCCCAAAGCTTCCAGCCGAAGTTCGCAAGAAGATCTGCGACTGTGCGGTGAATCTGGTGCGAGAAGCCGGATACACAAACGCGGGTACCTGTGAGTTCATCGTTGACAAGAATTTCAACTTCTACTTCATCGAAGTGAATGCTCGAATTCAGGTTGAGCATCCCGTGACTGAACTTGTCACGGGCATCGATCTGATCAAGCAGCAGATTCTCATCGCCGCTGGCGAAAAGCTGCCGTTCAAGCAGGAAGACATCAAGCACACAGGTTGTGCGATTGAACTTCGCGTCAACGCCGAAGACCCGGACAATGGCTTCCGAGGAAGTCCTGGGACGATCACGAAACTCCGACTGCCAGGCGGCCCCGGGGTTCGCTTCGATTCACATGTTTACGAAGGCTACACGATCAGCCCGTATTACGACTCAATGATCGGAAAGCTGATCGTTCACAAGCCGACACGCGAAGAAGCGATTCAGTGTATGCGACGTTGCCTGCGTGAGTTCGTGATCGAGGGGGTTGCAACGACTCTGCCACTGGCTCGAAAGATGTTCAACCACGCGGACTTCGTCGACTTCAATATCGACACGACGTTTGTCGAACGCACATTCTGAAATCAATAACTGGCGAGCAGATCGGAAGCCTTGATCCGATCGCACGACGTGGCTCCGGAGAATCTCTGTCTCGACGGTCCATGACACCCATCATTTCTCCAATCTGTCCATAAGGAAATCGGTCCATGTCTCACGGAATTAAGCGAGTCGCTTTGTTGTTTGCCGGTGGTCCTGCACCTGGTGCAAACGCGGTCATTTCAACCTGTGCAATCTCCTGCATTCGCAACGGCATTGAAGTGGTCGGGATTCGTTACGGCTACTCGAACCTGATGGAATACTCACCGTCGACGCCGCTCGTGGAAGGACTGCATTACAAGAACCTGACCGAGGTTTCTCTTCGCCGAACGCGCAGCAAGGAAGGCATCATCATCGGGACGGCTCGTGCCAACCCCGGCAAGCAGATCACTTCGCCTGATCACCTCAGCGATCCGGAAAAGTCTGCTCCTCTAAAACGCGTCTACGAAGCTCTCCGATCCATCGGCGTCGACGCGCTGGTGTCTATCGGTGGCGACGATACTCTGAAGACCGCCAACAAGCTGAAGATGTATCAGGATCGCCTTCCGGCCGACATGAAGCGGATGCCGGTTGTGCATGTTCCCAAGACCATTGATAACGACTACATGGGGATCGATTTCACGTTCGGTTACTTCACCGCCGTGGAAACTCTGGGTACTGAGATTCGCAACCTGCATGCCGACGCGGAAGCTGCTCGAGCCTACTTCGTTGTTGAAAGCATGGGCCGCAGTGCAGGCTGGCTGGCGTACGGAGCAGCGATCTCCGGCGAAGCCAACATGGTGCTCAGCGTTGAAGACATGACGCCCGAGTATCTCACCCCAGACTCCACACCGAAGCGTAAGGTGATGGATATTGATAAGGTCGTGGGCAAGATTGTTCGCATGATGCGAAATCGGCAGGAGAAGGAAGGCAAGGAGTACGGCGTTATCGTACTGGCTGAAGGTCTGGCTGAGTTCCTGTCAGACGAGGTGCTGAAAGATGTGCCTCGCGACGATCATGGGCACATTTCTGTGGCCAACGTCGACCTTGGCAAGATGTTCGCCAAGCGAATCATGGCCGAGTTTACCAAGCAGACAGGACTGAAACGCAAGGTGACTGGTCTGCAGTTGGGTTACGAATGCCGCTGTGCTCGTCCACATGCATTCGACGTCATGCTGGGCAGCCAGTTGGGCGTTGGGGCTTACCGAGCTCTTTGCGAAGAGAAGCTCAATGGGGCGATGGTGTCTGTGTCAGGTCAGCTTGATTTGCATTTTGTACCTTTCGAAAAGCTGGTCGATCCACAAACGTTGGTCACCGTTGTGCGATACATCAAGCACAACAGCGACTTCCACAAGCTGGCTCGCTTCCTGGAAAGCAGCTCGGCTGAATAGTTGAGGTGGTACTAACCGTTGTTGGCTGAAAACATAAAGGACGCCGAGAACTTCCAAGGAAGTCCTCGGCGTTTTTTCGTTGGATTCCGGGAGCTCAACTCCGAATGCGTGGTCCTCGAAAAAGGCGATAACGAAACGAGAACGGGCTTTCTGGTGTAGATGGCACCGGTTCGCTCTGTCATGTCCGCAACGTGGTTTGAACTGGTGACCGAAAAATTCAGGGACCGAAAAATCTCGGCACAATGCGACGAGATGAGGTTGGGACGTGGATCTTGCTGTTTTTTAAGACCGACTCAGTCCGTGTTGTGCCATGATGAGGGGCGATCGTTGTTGAACAAGATCTTTCGGTCGCAAAATTTTTCGGTCAATAATCAGCTTTGTCCACAAAACCTTGATCGACACGTATGCGTCCCTTTGATGGTTATTCACCGGATGTAACCTTACGGTTTCCACTCAGGATTTGGCTCAGGCATCTTTGCGTTTAAGGTTTGTTGCCATTCGGCCAGCGCAGTTCGAAGTTCCTGAAGCTTTTCGGGGTTCTGCATGGCGAGGTTTTTCTGTTCGCCGGGATCTGTTGCCAGGTTGTAGAGTTCTGCGTCGCCGAATTCGTAGAACTCGATGAGCTTCCAGTCTCCGCTGCGAAGGGCGGCTCCCGGAGTCCATTCGGATCCATGATAGTGCGGGTAATGCCAGGCCAGAGGACGCGTTTGTGAGACAACTTCGCCGGATAACATCGGCACCAGTGACATGCCATCAATCGACGTCTCGACTGGCAGCTCAAGCTTCGCCAGATCGATCATCGTTGGAAAGTAATCGGTGCTGAGCACAGGCTGCTCACAGATCTCACCTGGCTTTTTGATCTGTGGAGATCGGATAATCAGAGGAACGCGAATTCCGCCTTCGTACAGCCAGCCTTTACCGGATCGCAGCGGCAGATTGCAGGTTGGGCCGGGCTTCGCCAATGTGCAAAGGCCACCGTTGTCGGACGTAAAGATAATCGTCGTCGAATCGTCCAGGCCCTGCTCATGTAAAGCCGCCATGATTTCTCCAACGCTGTCATCGATGGCGGAGACCATGCTGGCATACTGCGCATTATCCTGTTGAGTTCTTGAGAGACCGCGCCGCTCTTTCAACGGCAGTGCTTCGCTGAGTCCTTTTGCTTTCTCCGCAAAGCGATCGAAATGCTCTTCATCTTTGTGAATGGGAGTGTGAACGTCATAGTGAGACAGGAACAGCAGGAACGGACGTGAGGGATCTCGCTGACGCAGAAATGAGACGGATTCTTCTGTCAGTCGTTCCGTCAGATATTCGCCGTCGTGGTGTTCCTTGAGCCATGGGTTCTTCCATGGGGCGAAGTAGCCGGCCGGAGGCTGACCGTAATGAGCGCCGCCAAGATTCACGTCAAAGCCCTGCTTGGTTGGAAGGAATTCTTCTCCTCCCAGATGCCATTTGCCTGCGAAGAATGTTTGGTATCCCGCTGAGTGCAGGACCTCAGCGATGGTTTGTTCTTCCAGCGGCAGTTCGTTGCGATCTTCGATCTGCAGGAAGCGATGATCAGCATCGCGTTTCGCCTTTTGCCCGGGAATCCAGTCTGTGATATCCACACGAACCGGATGCTGCCCTGTCATGATACTGGCTCGTGTTGGAGAGCATACAGGGCAAGCGGCGTAAGCCTGTGTGAATCTCAGGCCGGATGCGGCCAGAGCATCCAAATGCGGAGTTTCGTGAAACGTGCTGCCATAACACGACAAATCAGCCCAGCCCAGGTCGTCGATCAGTACGAAGACAAAGTTCATCGGTGGCTCGCGTTGTTCGTCGGCTCGCAGGGAATGAGTTGCCAGATGCAGAAACGCGAGAACAACAGCGATCGAAATGCGCATGGTAATGCTCGGAAAAGGGAACCATTGAGTAGAGCGGTCGCAGGATGAACATCTCCAGCTGTTGTCGAAAAAAGGACACAGCGGCTCAATCGTAGCAATGAACAGTTCTGAAGAAAGCGC
>JBILXT010000074.1:0-23074 GCA_044378235.1 Planctomycetaceae bacterium | reverse complement strand
CAGTCGTGCTGCGAACAAGGTGTGGCCGTTCTGAAAAATTCTGACCATGTTACAGCCCAGCCAGAATTAGAAGCCTCCGCGAACGCAGGTCATGAAGAACGAAGCATCTCGCGGATGCGGCATGAGTCAACTCTGATAAATCCAGCTTCAGGCCCATTGCCTTAAATCAACTCGCAGTCGAAAGATTCCAGGACGGAACGAATCATGACGCGTCTCTCTCATAACACATCGCGAACTTCGCCGACTTTCATGATCCGGGTGATCGCCGTGACGTTGGCCATGCTTCCAGCTTCCAGCCTGATAGCGCAGGAAAACGGGCCGCTGGTTCGCATCAAAGATATCACCACCATCCGTGGCGAGCATCCAAATACCATCAGTGGATTCGGACTTGTGACAGGGCTGGCTGGCACCGGCGGTTCGACTCAGACAACGAAGCAGTTTGCGTTGCTTTTGCTGCAGAAAATGGGAAACCGCGCGGATCCCATACTCCGTGAGAACATTCAGCGATCACAGGAAAAGACGGACAACATGTCCGTCGTGCGAGTCACTGTGGTATTGCCTCCCCATGCGAAGAATGGCCAGAAGCTGGATGCTCTGGTTTCTGCATTCGACAATGCGAAAAGCCTGCATGGCGGAGTTCTGGCTGAGACTGTTCTGGAGGGAGTTGATGGCACCGTTTACGCCATCGCCTCGGGGCCGATCTCATTGAACGGTGGTGACTTCGGAGGTAAAGCTGCCAGTGTGACCAAGAACCATCCGACAACGGGTCGCGTTCCGATGGGAGCCATTGTGGAGGAAGAGATCCCCTGCAGAATTTTCGAGGGCGATGTTTTTCGATTCCTGCTTCGTAATCCGCAGTACGCGACAGCCGATCGAATGAGTCAGGCCATCAATAAATATGCTCCCGGAAGTGCGGCGGTCCTGGACCCTGCGACCGTGGCGGTGCGATTGCCTTCTTCAGCCTTTGGCGACCCGTATCGTTTTATCTCGGAATGTCAGGAGTTGACTGTCGTTCCCGGCAACACGGCTCGCGTCGTGATCAACGAAAGAACAGGTACGATCGTCTTTGGTTCGGATGTGAAACTTTCCAAGGTCGCGATCACTCACGGTAACCTGATCATCAGCACCGCCGAAACTCCGGAGGTCTCTCAACCTAACGCGTTCAGTGAAGGTGAGACAACCGTCGTACCAAGAACCTCAGTCGACGTGATGGAACAGCCCGGCGCGATCAGCGTGATCGAAGAGAATGTCACCGTTGGGGATCTGGCCGCATCTCTGAATGCACTGGGGGTGAGTCCGCGAGATCTCAGCTCTATCTTCCAGACACTCAAAGAATCCGGCGCTCTTCATGCAGAACTGGAATTGAAATAGCGCCAGTCTGTTGCGAGGAGGATACTCGGATGAACATCAGTAATAACCCTACGGTTCCAGCGGCCAATTCTGTTAAGACAGACAAGCCAGCAGCATCGAAGAACTCTGTGCTGAAGGATTCAGAGAAATCTGAAAAAGTCCGGAAAGTGATTGAAGAGTTCGAAGGTGTCTTCATGTCGATGATGATCAAGCAGCTTCGGGAAACGGACAGTGGAGAAGGTTTCTTCCCGGGCGATCACAGCGACACCTACGGCGGTATGTTTGACATGTTTATGGGCCAGCATCTTGCTCGAGGTGCACAGACGGGGCTGGAAACGTTATTTGAATCCGCGACGGCAAGAACCCAGCTTGAGAACTACATAGATCGGCAGCAGACCGTTCATCAAAAATCGAAGGGAATCGAGGAGTACAAGAATGAGCAATTCCGCTCCAACGCAGCCGTGCTGCCTGCTGCAACCTGAACATTTGCGGGGCCTGTTGGTTCATGTGGATGCTGAAGAGGTTTCGCTGCGGAACACAATGAAGCTGATGCGAGATCTGCCGTTTCATTCGACCGACGAATCAAAGCAAAGAGAACTGAGAGTTCGCATCGAACAGAGTCTGCAACATGCGGCGTTCCTGTTCGAGAATCGCAGCAAAGTCATCAGCAATCTTTCGCAGTATCTGGGGATTCCGCCGGAGCAGGTCTGTTTTTCAGCTCTGCTGCCCTATGCATCTCCTGCGGCGGCCGCACTGCTCATTCCGGCTCGTCAGCGATTGCAGAAAATTCTGGTCCAGATCAAAACCCTGGCCAGTACCGCCGCATGGATTGTGAACGAGTCGCGGCGTATACAGCTCACGATTATGGATTCGTTACCTGGCTCCCTCAGCTCCGATCGTTACGACGCCACTGGCCAGAGAAATCTGAATCCCGCGGCCTTCCGATTTGAAACTCGTTCGTGAAAAGACGGCACCATGAGGGCGTTTGAAATAGGATTATCTTCTCTCCGCGCACAACAGCAGACGCTGTCGGTGCTGGGGAATAATCTTGCCAACGCGGCGACGCCCGGATATCACCGACAACGAGTCGAACTGGATACTCGGTTCCCGCTGCGAGACGATGATCATCATGTCGGCACGGGCGTGGATGTGACGCGAATTGCGAGGCTCCGCAATAGTGCTGTTGAAACGGCACTGTTACGAAATGCCTCCGAGGCCGGAACCAGCGCACAGGCTCTGGAGATCAACAAACAGATTGAATCTCTGTTAACACCAGGTGATGCAACGATCCATGAAACGCTGTCCAATTTTTTCAACCGCCTCGAGAAATCCTCCAACGCGCCTCAGGATATGACCGTTCGTCAGGAGTTTCTTTCGTCGGCCGACGAACTGATGAATTCATTCAACACGCTGGACCAGAAGCTGACCGCATTAGAACGCGACGTGCGACTAAGTGTCGACGACGGCGTCAAAGAGGTCAATCAGTTACTCAACGACATCGCCGGCCTGAATTCCCTGATCTTTCAGACGCGATCCTCCTCAAGCGAACCCAACGATCTGCTTGACCGCCGCGACGCCATGCTGACAAAACTGACGGAACTGGTCGATGCAGAATCCGTGAGTCTCACCGATGGGCGGGAGCAGGTTCTTGTTGCCGGCGGCGCTGTTGTTATCGGAAATCAAGCGGCGGCTTTGCGGTCCAGAGACTATCGGAACGGATCCACCGGAATCACACTCAATGAACTGATTACGCCACTGTCGCTGGGTTCCGGAAAACTGAAGGCGATGACGACCGCGCTCAATGAAACGATTCCTTCGTTCCGTGAACGTCTGCGCGACATGGCACGGGAAATCATCCGGACTGTCGATCAGCAGCATGCTCAGGGGATGTCCGATCAGGGGCCTTATTCTGTTCTGCTGGGAACTCGCGGCGTTTTTGATATGACTGTTCCGCTGAATAACAGCAGATCAGATTTTCCGATCAACAGCGGAGATCTGTATATCACCGTCACGGAGGATTCGACCGGAATTCGCAGAACTGAAAAGGTATCGATTGATACGTCGACGGAATCTTTGAATGACATCGCCGGGAAACTGACGGCTCTGGATGGCGTGGTTGCAACCATCGATACGGTACGCAAGACGTTGATGATCTCTGCTGAGGGCTCGTACTCCATCGACTTTGCCGGGCGACCGGACAACGTGCCGGTGCTGACCAGCATGACAGGCACCAGCCGCCCGGAGTTCACGGGCAAATTCAGTGGGAGTTCACCCGACGAATGGAGTGTCACATTCTCGGGGGCAGGGACCATCGGTGAGACCGTTGGATTAACCGCCACGATTATGAACTCGTCAGGCCAGGTGATTGCGATCCAGAACATTGGTGAAGGTTATGAAGCCGGAACTCCCGTGGAAGTCCGCGACGGGGTTTCTCTGCAGTTTGGCAGCGGTACGGTGGATGCCCCGGACACATTCTCGCTGACGCTCACGAACGACCCTGATGAAACAGGGATTCTTTCCGCACTGGGCATCAATTCGCTGTTCGGAGGTTCGGAGCCGGGGCTGTTCAAGGTTCGAGAAGAGCTACGACGAAATCCGGAACGTCTGGCGACATCCACAACGGGACAACCTGGCGATGCCATCAACCTGGCTGCGATGGCCAGGCTGCGGGATCTCAGACTCGATGGGCTTGCCGGACGGACGTTCACGGAAGAAATCGCGGATATAACAGCCGAGTCCGGGTTGATTGTTCAGGCGGCTGATAGTCGAACCACGCAACTCGAAAACTACCAGGCTCGACTTCAGGCAGACCGCGACGCTCTGTCCGGTGTCGACATCAATGAGGAAATGCTCGAAATGATGCAGAGTCAGCGCGCTTACCAGGCGGCTGCTCGATACCTGTCTACGGCCGATCAGATGCTGGACGACCTGTTTACAATTGCGAGGTAATTTGATCTGTTCGAAGGGTGAGATCCCTGTGATCTTCGTTTTGGAATCGACAGTTTCAGGAAGCAGAAAAACAGACCAATGAATTTCCGGGTGACACAAAGTCAGATGGCCGCCACGGCTCGCAATTATCTTGCGCAGCAGTCTTCTGAACTGTTTGTCGCTCAACAGCAGATCAGCACGGGGCTGAAGTTTCAGCGTCCGTCGGATGATCCTTCGGCCGTGCGACGAAGTTTGATTCAAAAGGATCGGGTCGAGCGTCTGGAAGCGCACGAAGTATCGATCAGTCATGTGAAATCAAGGCTCCAGCAGGCTCAGGTTCATCTGCAGGATATCAATGGTCTGCTGACCACTGCGCGGCAACTGGCGATTCAGGCCCAGAATGTGACCGACGACAGTGAGCGCACCGCGATCGCATCTCAGCTGGATGGTCTGTTGCAACAGGTCACCAGTGCGGCCAATGCCTCCGATGAAAGCGGTTATCTCTTCAGCGGCACCGCCGCTAACACTCGCCCTTTCCCTGGAACGCTGGACAGCGGCGGGCAGACCGTATACGCCGGTGCTCCGGACAACACAGGGCTTTATATCGCCGGTGATGTTGAGCGACAGGGGTTATTGCCGGGTGACATGGTCTTTAAATCAGCGGTGCGTGAGCCTACGGTCGTTGTCGGAAAGACAGGAGCGGCTCCGGGAACCGGGACAGATACGGCTGTTGGAAGCAAGCAACTGCTGGTCATTCATGACACAACGACGTTTGCGCCAGGCTCGGGAATCTCCGCGGGCACTGGAACGGCAGGCGACACGATTATTGGCCCGAGCGGCTCTCATGTGCTGCAGATCAATGACACCAGCGGAACCGGAACTTCCGGAACGATCTCGCTGAACGGGGGCGAGCCAGTTGCCTTCAACAACACAATGACTAACCTTGTTGTGACAAGTGCACTGGGCGAAAAAGTCTATGTCAATACCACCGGGATCACACCCGGATTCAATGGCTCGGTGGATCTTGAAGCGACTGGCAGTCTGTCACTCGACGGTGGTCTGACAACAACGCCGATTACTTTGAGCGCCAATCAGCAGATCACTGATCCCCGTGACGGAACCGTTGTCAATCTGGACACGACTGGTATTCGCCGCGCTGGAACTGACCATGTGGAATTCCCGGGAACGTCGGACGTCTTCAGTGTCCTGCGTGAGCTACGCGATGACATTCTGAATGTCCGCAGTATACCTGAGTCAGATCGCAGCGATTCGTTGACACGACGTCTCGGGGATATCGAACGAATCCAGGATCACGTTCTGGATATGGTCGGTGTCCAGTCCGTCAGTCTGGAACAAATCGATCGTCTGGAATCTCGCACTGGTGACCTGAAGCTGGCAGAAAAAATTGAATACAGCGACACCGTTTCGGCAGACGTTGCGGAGGCCGTTCTGCGTCTGCAGGAACTGAACAATCTGCAACAGTTTACAATGGCGGCCGTAGGCCAGTTGCTGACACCAAACTTACTTAACTACATCCAATAACGACATTGAGACGCAGCCATGAAGAATGAGACGAAGCGGAGGATAGATGTGGCCGCAAACAATGACTCAGGCGGCCTCTTCAGGAGGCCCAGACCTGCCAGAATCTCACGCGATGAATTGCAGGCTTTGATTACGCTTCTCGAATCAACTGATACCAGTCTGATTCGATTTGGGAATGCTGTCTCCAGTCATCCCGCCGTGCTCCAGCATCTGCTGCGAGCTGCTAATTCTTCACTCACCGGCAGTGCGACAGAAATCTCTGACGCAACAAGAGCAACCCTGTATCTGGGAACACGTCGAGTTCTGTTTCTGCTGAATACTCTGCCACCGGAAATGATCGAGGAAGAGAACGCAGAGAAACTGCCGACATTATAGATTTCGCCGGCAAGTACAGCATCTGACATGTTCTCGATCTGCAAACTCGCTCAAACGTGGTGTCATGCGGCGGATCATAATGACACTCGCCGCGGATGCAGCAAAACGCCCGCCAACCTCGCCGACTTGTCAATCGTTGCAAGTGGCTTCGACCGCATGTTGTCTGAAAGACTCATTCCGGCGAATTCACAAGGTGAATGCTTTCCCGCTTGAAAGTCGTCACAAAGTCTAAGATATTCCGTCCGCGGCGTGCCGAGCCATGTGCGACCACTGACGTGGTGCATCGCACTCCCGTCGCCATGTGGCACATTGGTCGGCAGTGATCAGAAAAAGAGTCTTATTGGGATGACTCGCAGGCGGTTTGGTGTGTCCTGAATAAAACGATCAAACCCACCTCGGTAGTCACATGGATTTCGGTCGATTTCGACCAATGCGGGGCTGTAGCTCAATCGGTTAGAGCAGCGGACTCATAATCCGTTGGTTCTCGGTTCAAGTCCGAGCAGCCCTATTGTTTCTTAAGGGCTTCCGAGTCTTCGGAAGCCCTTTTTTGTTGACCATCAGTAATGACGATCACTGGCTCTCGATGGATGCGGGCTTATTACGGAATTCGCCGTAGACGCATCACATCATGAACACTTCAAGCGTGCCAGAGACTCACTGGCATCTCGTTGCATGCGGTCACAAGAAGCGGAGCCGCACTGAGCCTACTCAAACAGGCGTGTCACGCCTCGGAGAAAATGAGATCCATGATCATGTACTTCCCCTGATCAATCGAACTCAGATCAAACGTGGGAGTTGCCGCCAAACTACTGCTGGCTGCGCTGCCGCCGGATCCGCTCCTGGAACCACCGCCCGACGACTTGACTCCAGTCGGCTTTGAGCCCTTGGCCCCTGTCGAATTGTAATGAATCAGTTCTTCAGTGACCGCATTCGGATCTACGATCAACAAGGTCCAGGCATACACCTTTGCACCGTTGCCCGCTCCCGAGGATCCTTCGGCACTGACTACCGCCGTGAACGTCGATGAATTCCTGATCCAGCTGGGGATTTGGTTGAGTGTTGCCTGACCCGTTACAACGAGGGGTTTGTAATTTCCAAAATTGACCCTGGTCACAACAGCGCCTTCGCTGACACCCAGGACAGGATTCCTCGCGGCATGCAGCAGAGAGATATCACGATAGTAGGGAATTCCAGGAGATGCCAGAAGTGTGCCACTGAGAGGCATCCTGTCGGTTACGGCTCTGCCGTTCCAACGATAGAAATCTCCGGCAGGCGTGATATAGAACCAGCCATTGGTCCCCTTCATCCAGCGTTCATCCTGACCACCGAAATCCTGACGATCCGAGCCGGAAAGGGTCAGTCCCAACCTTTGATCAAGCTGAAACGCTTCCAGAGCACCAGATGACGTTCTGGATGCACTCTGAACCCAGCCCTCTGGAACAACTTCACGAACGGTGTAGTTTCCAGGTGTCACATTATCAAAGCGATACCAGCCGCGTTCTGACTCGACCTGGATGGTGCCGTCACTATTGCGATCGATATCTCGCGATGACGCGGTTGCTACAACCCGCCCGGACGAATTGACCAGTTCAAATACAAAACCATTCATCCAGGGTTCTGGCGATTTCTCGGCCGACCCAAGCAGCGTCTCCGGTGTGTGCCAGACCTGCGGGTCAAGCTGATCCACGACAGTGCCTGTCAGGGACTTTGCTCTGCCATTCCATCTGACAAGGTTGCCATTCGGGCTCAAAAAGTACCATGAGTTATTAACAGCTGACTGGTACCAGTACTCTCTGCCACCGAAACTGTTGTACCTCGAATCACCGCCCGGGAACTGAAGATTCAGCCCGAGTGTGGACTCCGATTCCCGGATTCCGTTGGCATTCTTGTCATGCCATTTTCGACCTTCGACGATCGCGGGAATAACTGGCTCTTCGTAAGTGATTTCGAGTTTAGGGCGAAGTGCCGCATTTGCAGAGTTACGACTTGCGAACGACTTCACATTGCCGGGTGTTTCACCGGACCTCACAAACCAGCCAAAATTTGAATTCGGACTATCCAGCCAGTCCTGAACATCGGCGACCAGATCGCCCCCCGACCATTCGTACGCTCCCAGCGCGCTGGTTGCTACCGTTGCAGATGCACTCGCGAAATCACCACCCAGCTTCGACCATGCCTGTCCGCCAAACTGAGGAAACATCCAGGTGGCATCGAATCCGTTGGTCGGTGAGCCTTCAAGCTCAGTTCCGGACGCATCGGTGAAGCCTTCACCCCAGGATTTGAGAGATCGATGAATACCGACGTTTGTTGCACCGCCCGCCGTCTGTGTGAGATTCATCGTCAACACGACGTCCAGAATTGTGGAACCTTCCGGAATGCCCGCGCCTGCGACGTCAAATGCAATGAGTCCTCGACGAGCGGCCGCAATGCCTCCAGACCCGCCGGTGACGATGAACTGTCCCTGTCCATTCGACAGATCGCCGGTTGGGACGTTGTAGATCGTATTATCCTGACTGGCCGCAAGCTGCACCACCACAGCGCTGAGCAGACTGCGAACTTCCAGAGATTCAGCCAGACAACAGGCAGCCCACGCACCGGGACGGCGTCGAGTCGAATTTCTGGAGAACAGCTTTGCAAACATGTTCAGTTATCGCCTTGCACCTGAAAAATCTTCACCCACGTGGTGATTCAGACAATTGTCGGATCGTCCTCAACCTTTTCAAGTCCCATCCCTTTGAGCGTTTCGGAAAAGTCACCGGCCGAAATACTCCAGAGGTGACTCGAAGTCTCTTACAGGGTCCCTTATGGCCTGCTTTGTCTCTCACTGCATGACGCAAAATGAGACGACCAGACGAAATTGCTACACCAATCCAACACCAAACGTGCTGAAGAATCTGCAGCATTTCCGAAATTCCGGCCACTTAGACCGATGGCACTACAAAAACCGTATCTCCCAGACTCACAACACCTTCCGTCACAACCACAGCCGTGATTCCGCCATGAGCCAGCATGGCCGCATAGCCACCCGGACCCAGATTCTCTTCCATTCTGGAGCAGGGCGGACAATTGCCAGACCCTTCCAGCTCGGCCGTCCCAATCCGAAACGTCTGATACTTCATTGCAGCAAGGTTGATGCCAGAAACCACAATATTTCTGCGAAGCAGGGATGGATCAATCTTTCCACGCCCCAAAATGGCTTCCACGACCGGGATATGCTCGGCCTGAATTAAAGTAACCTGCCGCTTTGATTTTCGCCGTGGACGGCAATGATGATCGTTCTCGACGCCGCCGTTCACAATGCGGACCGTCTCACAAGCCTGGATTTCCGACCGCGGCCCAGGCGAAATCCCCATCCATTCAACCTTTCCCTCAAACGTCTTCGTGGACAGCAGCTGTTTGAGTATTTCCACGTGCACCACTCCAGACTTGAAAGGAACTTTTCATCAGCCGCCGGACGTTAGCCGGCGTTAGCACCCGGTTGTTTTTGCAACGTTTCTACATGCGTCACCGGGCAACTTACGTGATTGTTAATAGAGTCGCATCCTGCGGGCTTCCGTTTACCGCCCAGCCGGAGGCGCCGGCCAGCACAAAAGCCGGCGCCTCCGGCTGGGCGGTAAACAGTGCAATCAACAATCTGCTTCCGCCGTTACGCAGCCTCAACGAAAATGCGTCAAGGCTTCGCACCTTCCACGATCTTCTTTTGTTGCAGCAGAAAGCTCACCAGATCTCGCAACTGCGCTTCATTGAGTGTCTCACCGACATTCGATGGCATGGGAGAATTCGCAGAGGCCTGACGTTCTTCGATGATGTCCGTCTGCAGAATCGTCTCCTTTGCCTGACTGTCGACGATACTGATCCGATTGCCCTCCAGCTCCTTCAAAAGACCGCTATAGGCCTTCCCTTCGTCGGTCACTACGGTGGTCGTTCGGAACGCTACGTCAACATTGCGATTGGGGATGAGCAGGTCCTCCAGAACTCGATCAAGCCCCCGATTGCCGATCCCGTCCAGATTCGGTCCGACCTGCTTGCCTTCTCCTGCCAGTTGATGGCAGATCTGACAATTCTTTTTGAACAACTCTTTACCGTTCTGAACATCACCCGTCGTTTGCTGAATGGCTTTACGACGATTGGCCAGCAACTCTTCGACGAGACTGTCTTCCGTCGGAAGTTTCTCAGTCAGCACAGCCACTCGAGACTTCAATGTGTCCGTGGCGATTGCGTTCAGACGCTGTTGAATCGCAGGTTTGAGCAGCAGCCTGGCCGATGCCTTCCCGGCTTCCATCAGTCTCAACAGTTCTTCAGCCCCCGCGACGTCAGCCGCCAGCGGTTGAGCCATCTGCAATTGCTCCGCGGCCGTCGACACCTGAAACGCCGATTCCAGAACCCGGCGAGCGTCCTCCGAATTCTCCTGAGCTATCGCGGTCACTGCCGTCCGAGCCAGCGTATCCGAAGTCGTTGCAATCGCCGGAACAACAGACACGGATGTGAAGAGCGAATTGGGTTTCAGCTTTAGCAGCGAATTCGTCATTGCGACTTGCGAAGTCCGCGACGCCCCCTCAACTGTTGACAGTCGGACGATAACCGGACGCATCTCCCCCAGACCGAAATCTCCAACAAGTTCAGCCGCCGCGAGCTGTCGTTGTTGGTCATCGGACGGGTTCAAGCGATCATCCGAGAATCGTCCCACAGCAATCCACGCATACGCTGACGCACTGTCACCATCGATAAGTTCGAGGAATACTTTTCGACCTCGCAGATCCTCCGTCTTCCATTCGACCTTCTGCGCCACGTCGTTTCGCAGTGGCGAAACTTCCCGTAGCAACTCACCAGACGCAGCATCTCGCAAACGGACGAAGTTTGCCTTCTTTAGAGCGGCATCCGGAAAACCGTCGTGCCCGGCAATGAAGAACGACAGGCTGTCTCCCAACTCGATCGCTGCCGAACGGTAAATCCCCGTCCGCCGCTCACCCTGTTCAAAGCTGCTGTACAACGGAGCCCCTGCGACGCCATCGGCCGACGTGCGAGACCTCGTAACTCCCCAGCAATTATTAGCATCAGCAGAATCCGGATGCGGCTGATAACTCCAGCTGACCGCAGGTACGACATCAAGTGCGGCAAAATCTTCAAGTGATTTCATCTGTAACAACTGCATCGACACATCCAGCGCCCAGGCTCGCACTGCAGCCGGTGGTTGTTGGCCCCGTTGTGCAAAACCCTGTCGCATAGAATTCAAGAGCCCACGTTGAAGTTCACGATCACCGGCGAATCGCTCGCGAACCGCAACAACGACTCCTTCTGCGGCTTCCGGAGAAACATGAGCCGCTGCGAACTGCAGGTAATCGGCTAACCGAGTGGGTTGAGAGACACCAAGGAACTGAATGTTGCCCGCTACAAACTCTGCCGCTGCTGGTGTTTTGACCGCCGGGCTCAAATCCGCGAGCACCAATCGATCCATTCCGACTTTTGCATCCGCGGCAATTGTGCGGAACCAGTCGTCGTTCAGCAGATGATCTCGCAAAGCAATCCGGATCGAATGTCGCAAATGAACATCCGCCAAATCCGTCGTGTGAAACATACGCAGCAACGGTGCGATCAGTTCCTGCGACTGGTGGCGAGACGCTGCCGCCACGGCCGCACGTCGTACCATGGCGGACAAGTCTCCGAATCCATTTTGCAGAAGCTGCGTTGTCGCCGATTGATCAGTGTCTTTCAGCTTCATTTCTCGCAACGCCCGGAAGGCATGAACGCGGACGGTTTCATCGACGTCATTCGCTGCTGCTGCGATTGCATCAATCGCTGAGGCATCTCGTTGTGCCAATAATCGCAATGCATAACGTCGCACAACAGGATCGCTGTGCTGGAGGTGCTTCTTTAGCGATGCCGTAGTTTCAGCAGAGGCATCGTCCGCAATCACATCGCGAGCCAGGCGTTTCTGGATTTCGGGAGCCGTCCGAATCACCTCAAACAACTGCTCCGTCGTTAGCGATGTCAGATCCTGACCATAGCCTTTCAGAACATTCGCGGCACCTTCATTTCCAGCATAACGAACTCGCCAAAGGCGCCCGCGGAAACGATCGCGCCCCGGATGTTTCAGATCCACTTCGTAATGTCCGATGATTCGATTGTAAAAGTCAGCGATGTACAACGCGCCATCCGGACCGGCGACAAGATCCACCGGCCGAAACCAGGGATCCGTGCTGCTGACAAGGTCAGGTTGCTCGATCGCCTTTACACTGGAGCCCGTTCGTTTCAGAGTGTTCTGATTCACTCGCGAGGTCATCACGTTGCCATCAAACGTGCTGCTGGAGTACTCCGCCGGAAACCGCAAGTGCTCACCCAGCGCGAATGCGGCAATCGCAGTTGAGCCATGCAGGTGCTCCATGACATTCGGGACATAGCCCAGTCCGTCATGCGGACGGCCAAAACTATCGTAGCAACCGCCCGGCAGCAGCAGCGTCACAGGTTTGGTGTGGCAGTCGGCGGTGAAGATATCTCCAAACTGATCGATCGACATGCCAAACGGATTAACCTGTCCCTGAGTATACAGCTCAATCCGCGAGCCGTCGGGCCGGAATCGAAAGGTATTCCCGGACGTCAGCACAACCTTGTGCCCATCCTTTCCGGCCACTTCGGAACGATTATTGAACCCGTGACAGGAATAAATCCAGCCGTCATCCCCGCGTCGAAACGCATTGCACATGCCGTGAGTATCTCGAGTCGTATCGAAAGGCCCGTAGAGAATTTCTCGTTTGTCGCAGCGATCATCTCCGTCCGTGTCGCGCAGGTAACAGATGTTTGGAATGCTGAAACAAATAACTCCGTCACCATACGGAATCAAGCCGATCGGAATGTTCAGTTCGTCCGCGAAGACATTAAATTTGTCGGCCTTTCCATCACCATCATGGTCTTCCATAATGCGAATGGTATCTCGCGGAGTCTGGCCTGCAGCAGCCGCGAAGGGATACTCGAGCGAACTGCTGACCCACAAGCGACCTTTCTTGTCGAACGCGAGGTTCATGGGCTTGGCGACGTCCGGTTCGGAAGCGATAAGCTCCACAGTAAAACCCGGAGGAAGAGAAAACGTTGCTAATTGATCAGCGGGGCTTACGGGTTCCGTGGTCCGCACTCCCAATGCAAACGGATCTTCCGTTTGCTGTGCAACCACAGCTAGACAGTCCGGCATGAGTGATGAAGTAAGAATTGTCAGGAACAACGTGAGACCAGAAGGTCGGCAGGACCGCATTCTGAAGGACTCCGAGAAAACTGGCAGGCAGGCCGTGGGAATCCATCATGATAACGAAATGCGATCCGGCAAAACAAACGCCGATTGCCTGTTCTCGTCTCGATAAGCCCATTCAAGCGGTTGAATTGCAATGCCTCCGCAACCACTATGAAGCAGTTCCCCCTGGGTTGTCACGGCAGCGCTTGCGTTCGAAATGCGAGAAGCCGCAGGGTGTGACAAGTTTGCCGCATCAGGCCCGTTTGCACTGACCGACAGACATTTTGCGGAATCACGAGGTGAATTCGTTCAGGACTGGTGAAGCCCTAAACTCGCGGATATTATCCCGAAATCCGACCGCGGGCATCGAGACTGAAGCGTGGTCGCCAAGTTTTGGGTTCTGGTGCGAGCATCCTGGAGTTTGACCGTGAAGTATTGTTTCGCTCTGATTTCGTTGATGTGCGTTTGCCCCGCGTTTGGGCAGGATGCAGCTCCGGCGGCAACGGAATTTTTGTACCCTCTGGCCGTGGCTGCTCAGGCTGATGGCATCGTCTACGTTGCGGACCGGAATCTGCACGGGATCTGGAAAATCGAAAATGGTCAGAAGTCCGTCTATTTTCAGGGTTCAAAGACCTTTCGCACACCGCTGAACGCGGTGCGATGTCTGGCAATTGATCATCAGGGCAAGTTGCTTGCGGGTGACTCATCCACGCGTGACGTTTTTCGATTTGATGATGCCGGGCAACCGCAGCCTCTGACAAAAGGCTGGATCGGGATTCCAATGGCGATCGCGGTCGCGGCCGATGGGACGATCTACACAGCGGATATTGAATTGCATCGGATCTGGAAAATGCCGGCGGAAGGTTCTGAAATGCCGACCGAGTTCGCTGTGATCAATTCACCTCGTGGACTAACAATTGATGCGGAAGGAAATCTTTGGGTCTTGTCGACGTCCAGCAAAGACGGACAGATTCAGAAAGTAACTCCCGATGGCAAGATCGAACCGCTGGTTAAGGATCATCCGTTTAATTTTCCACACAACATTGTTCGAATGGAAGATGGCACAATGTTTGTGACTGACAACTACGAGCATGCGGTGTGGAAAATCTCCGCAGACGGCAAGCCGGAGAAGTTTGTCAGCGGTGCTCCCCTTGATCGCCCGGTGGGCTTGTGTCGCAGCGGTGCGAATCTGTTGATTGCGGATCCCCATATTCGAACAATCTTTACGCTGGCCCCGGACAAGACACTGACCGTTTTAGCCAGTTCTCCGGTTGCTGCTGCACCAGCGACGGCACCGTCGGCAACAGAAAATAAGAAATAAAAAGAAGTTTTCGGACGACCAGGACTTTCGAACATTCGCTTGCGAGATTGCTCATCAGACCGTATTGTGATCGAGCACTTTGTGCAGAACCTCTGCCAGCTTCGTCTGCAGCAAAACAAGTTGACCCTACAGATAAACCCAATGGGAACCTGGACTGATCCCGGCTGACTGTCACGCCGACTATGTCTCGGATCACATGACCCGGGCTTCGGGTGCCCACCTTATTTCTGATCAATGGGCGTCAACAGCGTTTGCTCAGCACGGCTGGAAGAGGTTTTTTCGTTTTCAAATTTTGCCAAGGCTGGTGTGGGTACTCGAAAAAAGTGCCGGCTGTTAATCTTCCTGGCCACAATGGCTTCGACCCGAAGATTCAGAACTTTATCATTCAGATCAGAGTATTGCTTATGAACATTAAATGGACTGTGCTCGCTTTTATCGCCGGGGCTGCTTTGTCATGGGGTGTTTACGTGCCCATGGTTCACGAAGCAACATCAAGACTTGGCAGCAATCTCCGCGCGTTCCTGATGGTTGGTGTGGCTTACTTTTTGGTGGCTGTGCTGGTCCCCAGCATTTTCATCTTTCTGCTGAAGAACGACCCGACAGCCAAGAACCCTGCGACACTCAACTGGGCAACCCCCAGCCTGATGTGGGGACTGCTGGCAGGGATCTCCGGAGCAGCGGGTGCCCTGTGTGTGATCTTCGCAACTAAAGACGCAGTCTCAACGCTGGGCCCTGCGGTTGGACCACTGATCGTCGCACCACTCGTCTTCGCGGGCGCACCGATCATCAACACGATTGCTTCCATTACGATCTTTGCTCACGGGAAGAAGTTTGAAGCCCCGAGCGCATCGTTTTATCTGGGACTTTTCGTCGCCGCGACCGGCATGGCACTCGTGATGGTCAACAAACCAAAATCTCTCGATGCCCCAAAAGCTCCGGCAACCAACACTCCGGCCACGTCGGATCCAGCTCCGGCTTCGAAGTAGAATTCTGCTCTTAAACAGAGCGACGAAGTACGGCACATAAATCACGAGGGCTCGGGAATGTTTTCCCGAGCCCTTTTTGCTGCGCGGAAGGTACTGCTCCCGCAAGGGCTGATTCACTCACCGGACGGTTCGCGCCGGAGTGTTTAACTTGGAGTTGAGCCTGAGGCGCTGGTGCTTAGTCAAGCTTTAATTTGGGGGTAGTGGACCTTGCTAAAGGTCCTCCTGCGTCGGGATCTTTAGCAAGATCCACTACTTCCAACCCCGTGTTTTATCTTGACAGAGCACTAGCCGATTCGAGACAAACGTCGGCTCGCGTCTCAGGCTCAGAAGCGACTGTTCTGCCGCGAGCCTATCGAAGCGGAATGATCCATTCGATGTCAGCATCGTCTGGCTGAGTCATCAACGTTGATCGTTGCAAATCGGAGTACTTCAGTCGACCGTTGACGCCCCATGGAATGAGTCTCAGTCGTTGCTGAGATGGCTCCACTTTGATCTCGAGGAAGCTCTGAAAGAATGGGGCCTGATTAGAATCGAACGCCGCTGATAACCATTCAGCAGAGAACGGCCAGCCTCCGAATTGGCGAGTCCAGAACCAGGCCGGACGTTTCCAGAGAGGCGCTGTGGCGTCAATCTTCGAGACAACCTGCTGGCGGCTTGGATAGATGGCCCACTCATCGGTAACTGGTGATTCTGGCCAGTCCAAAGAAGTGCCAAAACTCAAGTAGGCTCCGCCGCCGCCGTTCACGAAATGACGTACGATTCGTTCCTTGCCAGAACTGTTCTTTTGGCGTTCAAGATAGTATTCCAGATCATGAGTATCTCCGCCCATGATGATGTCTACGTCATGTTTCGTCAGCAAGTTCTTTAACGCCTTGAAGTTTTCAATGCCGTCCGTTTGATCATGACCACCCGCAAAAAAAGGATGCCCCAGCAGAACCATTTTTGTTTTTCCGGCCGCCGCTTCTAATCCCTCTTCCAGCCACGCTTGCTGAGCCGGATCAATCTGTCGAGCAACACCCGTATCGACCGCAAACAAAGCAAATGTGTCAGTCTGAAACTGAAAATAGGGAAGCTTCTGTCGCTGCACGGGCACCTGATAAAGCTTTTGCAGTCTTGTCGCTTCCGCAATCAACTGTTCGATATGGGAGTCCGTTGTGGATGTGATGTGGTTGTCGGCGTCGACGCGAGCTCTCATCGCGGATCGCGCGGCTTCGGGTTCAAAGAAGGTGGCTGCAAAACCTTCCAGTGCATCGTACCAGTCATGATTCCCTGGAATCGCATAGACAGGTTTGGTGACTCCCATAAACGGCAGCCAGAACCGAGCTTCATAATCCTTCATCGCGCCGGAGGGATAGACAACGTCGGACGAGATCACAACAAACTTGACGTCGGTCTGATGAGAAACCTCCAGCAACTGACTTCGCAAAGAATGCTGAGAGGCATCTCCTTCGCCCGGATCGCCGATGATAATGAAAGAGAAGTCTTCCGCATCGGCAACTCCTTCGGGTTGAACTTCCAGCGCAAGCTCTCCATCGGCTGCGGCTGATCGCGGCAAAGCTTCCGCCATCGCTAATCGCCACTCATCGGTTCGCTGCTCTGCCCACGAGTTCCAGATTCCGGCGGCCCAGTTTTCAGTATCGAAGTACCAGCTCATTCCCCAGACAGGAGTTGTCGCCGCCAGAATCGCCGACAACGGCAGTCCCATCTGCAGACCACGGCTCAGCGCAGAGCCGTACGAACAGCGAGCCAGTCGAAGGCGGATCGCCTGGCGGAGACGCATCATGAGCAGCCATCGCAATACCAGTCGCGGAGCTGCGAACAAACCATGCCCCTCCTGAAGGCTCCATCGCCAGATTCGCCCTTCAAGGAGCTGAAGGATCTTTCCAGTGGCCAACAAAGACGGAATCAGGATCGTAAATGCCAGAAGCAGGGCGACGAACGCATCACCCAGCACCGCGAAGCCCGGGGAAACCAGGCCGAGCGAGGTTCGA
The DNA here is from genome assembly GCA_044378235.1 of Planctomycetaceae bacterium. Lineage (GTDB taxonomy): Bacteria > Planctomycetota > Planctomycetia > Planctomycetales > Planctomycetaceae > SXXK01. The sequence continues at coordinate 5,362 of JBILXT010000074.1, read as the reverse complement.
TCCAGTCCCATTCGCCCCAGATGGATGGCCAGGAGAGTCATCAGGAAGGCCAGAATCCAGCTACGATCCGCAGCAGCTCGCGATGTTTCTTCCGCGACTACTGTTACGGCCAGGTCGCGAATTTTTGGGTCAGACAAAAGACCGATTGTGAGTTCTTCATGCGTCAGATGTTCCGGGCAGAGCAATGGAGCGGCATACATGGTTCGAGCCGTATTGAAGATTCGCAATGCAACGGAGGCGGCGATCATCCACGTCAGCCATTGATCGCCCAGCCACATGATGATTCCCGCGACAATGAACCATGTGACAGCCACAACCGCCGAACCTGCTGAGTCCGAACGGCTTTTTCGTCGAGCCGTCCACGTGCTGACTTCGCGAAGTCCATCCAGAACAAACCAGATTGCCAGGAACCATCGCAAAGCCTTGACCGCAAGCCATCCAGCACTATAGAGAGCGAGGCCCAGCAAGAGAGAGACGGCCGCACTTTTCCACGCCGCTCGCTGATCAACGGCATGCAGACGTCGGAAGCCATGAGTCAGTTCAAGGAGCGCAGCAATGATCAGCAGCATGCCAATTCGCCCTCGATCATTGCCTTCAAAGACCGGGGCAATCACCACCATCAACGCCAAAAGCAGCGTCATGCCGGGCACAATTGCATGCTGCCAGGGTTTGTTTCGATCGGGATCGCTGGACATTGATTTCGATTCTGGTCTGCGAGGCGGCGACTTTCGAGTTGGGAGCCGGGATGCTAACTCAGGTCCTTCAATTGCGAAATCCAAAGCGCTGCACCGAGAACTCAACGCATTTATCGAATCTCTGTGTTTTTTCCACGACCAGTCACAATTTGATTTAGTGCGGCGCCGCGATGCTGATCGTTCGCTTGTATCGTGCACAGAAGCAACTCATCATGCTCGATTCTGCGGGAGATGGACATTGGGTGTTTCAGCGTTGACCTTGAGTATTTCACCGAGGGATTAAAGGTATGAGTTCAGAAGTCCGCGCAGGGGGTTTGCGATGGTCGAGAATCAGCGGCGTCATCATGGCCCTGCTGCTCCTTGGTGAAATCGCAGTTGGGCAGACCCCATCAACACCAGAGGTGATATCTGCGGACCATCTCAAGTCGCGAAACGTGATTCTGATTACACTCGACGGATTGCGATGGCAGGAAGTCTTCGGAGGCGTCGATGAGACTCTGATGGATAAGGAATTGGGAGGCGTGAAGGATCTGCCGCTCTTGAAGCAACGATTTCAGCGCGACACTGCTGTTGAAAGTCGCGAGACGCTGATGCCGTTTTTCTGGAAGACACTTGCAACGCAGGGAGTGATTTTTGGTGATCCGGAACATGAATCAAAGGCGGTCGTCACCAATGGGCTGAACTTTTCTTACCCGGGTTACAGTGAGATTCTCTGTGGGTTTGCCGACCCCAAAGTAGATTCGAATGCGAAAAAGAACAACGAAAATATCACTGTGCTGGAGTGGCTTTCACTGAAGCCAGGCTTTGAGAATTCCGTGGCAGCATTCTGTAGCTGGGATGTCTTCCCTTTCATCATCAATGAATCTCGCAGCGGCATTCCCGTCAACGCTGGATGGGAACCGTTGGCCGGGGATGCGAAACTCAGTCTGCCAGGAACTGAGACCGCAAAGGCCTACACAGAGCTGGATCAGTTGTCCCACGAAATACCGCAGTACTTCCCGGATGTTCGTTATGACTACTTTACCTTTCGGGCGGCCGAAGAGTATGTCAAGTCGAAGAAGCCTCGCGTCCTTTATGTGTCGCTTGGGGAAACAGACGACTGGGCTCACGCGGGGCGATATGACATCTATCTCGATGCGGCACAGCGGAACGACAATTACATCCAAAGACTTTGGGCTCTGATTCAGTCAATGCCGGAATACCGTGACAGCACAACTCTGATTTTGACAACAGATCATGGCCGGGGCGATAATCGAGTCGACTGGAAGAGTCACGGCAAGGATATCGCCAATTGCGAGCAGATCTGGATGGCGGTGATGGGACCTGATGTGATCCCTCGAACTATCAAAGGGGCGACCGTGACTCAATCGCAGACTGCAGCCACGGTGGCAGCGTGTCTGGGATTCGATTACCCGGCGTCAGTGCCTCAGGCCGCAGCACCGTTACCAGTGTTGATGCCCTGAGCCGGTATCAGGAGGGCAGAACCGCAGCCCGCAGATTAAGAATCGCTCTGTATCGATGCAAACTCAAATTGTCCGCAAGTAACACTCAACGACCACACAGACTGAGTGCTTTCTCAACAGAGATCTTTTCGAAGATCTGCAGCTTGCCTCCAATCGTGGCGTCGTAGATCTTTCTCCCTGACTTTTCGTAGGCCTCCCTGGCTGTTCGATAGGCCAGTTCGTTACGCTCCAGATTTGGAATCCCCCACATTGTCCCAGAGGCAAAATAGTTCGGGTCGAAATGGTCTTTATCCGGACCGCTGCGAGTTTCGTATGTTGGTGTCTTGGTGTCTTTACTGAAGTTATGGTCAACACCGAACAGGATGACCGGATTCGCTCCCATGTAATGTGCAAACTGCAGACAGGAATAGGTGACGGTCCCGGCGATACCAATACCCTTCGCAATGTCGTGCGAGAATTCGTGTCCGGGATTCTGATAAAAGTAATTGACCTTGTAGCGGTCTTTACGCGGCATGAACCAGCGAGTTTTCCAGCAGTTGTAGATGGGGATTTCTGAAACGGCAAAGTTCTTCGCATGCTGATGCACAACCATGGTATTCACGGTAATGATCATGGACGGACGCCATGTTGTGCGGGGGAACAGCAGATCTATTTTGTTCATCCCCAGCGACGGTATTCCCACGAACTGGTCGAGCGGTGTAGAGTTAAGGCTTGGGCCGTTACCCACGACCAGCATAGGCTGCCCCTCGTACCGGCCTTTGAGTTCCTCCAGCCGCGAATCAAGGCCGCTGTACTTCCAGGTCAGGCCTTCAAGGATAGCGCGGGGGTAATTTGTTAACTTAATCAACAGCCTGCTAATCAGCTTCATGATCCAGCTCCGTCAGGATATATCGCGACTGTGAATCCGTTCCAATCGCGAGGGTCCCGGCCAGAAGAAGCAGGAAGACCCACAGCATGTCAAAGAAGTACAGAGTTGGTACGGCCTCGGTGGCACCGCACAAAAGAATGTAGGCCAGCAAACCCATTGCATGTCGCCGGTCGATGCCTGGCGACGACATCAGGCTTCTGATCATGGATGCCGTCAGAGCAAGAAACGCAGTCACCCCCAGCAGGCCATGGTCAATAAACATTGACAGGATCCCGTTGTGAGGTGTTCGACGGGAGTTAACGCGATCTTCTCGGTCGGCAAGGAACGCACTATAGGCGAAGGACGCTCCTGACGTCTTGTGCCCCATGTAGCCGTAGCCAAAGGCAATATTCTCCGGATCTTCCATGGCACGTTCATAGACAACGCGATACACCGACATTCGCGTATTGCCTTTCTCTCGGTCGGACGACGCTCTAAAGACCGATTCCGCCAATCCGGTTTTTTCCAGTAACGGTGTCGCAAGCGTGATCAGAGGGAAGGCAATAAAGCTGAGGAATGGCATTACAAGGGCGAGATGAACAAGTTGATTGCGGTAACGCGAGTTCAGCATGATGCTGTAGATCAGGCCCGCAAAAGCAAACACGAGCGCAGATCTGGTATCAGTCATGACCGTGGCCACCATGCCAACGATAATGACCATCGAGCCATACAGTCGGGACTGCTGATACCGAAACATGCCAAGCAACAGTGCCGCGCCGCTCAATACACCGAAGCTGTTAATCCCGGTGGCCATCGGAAAACGCACACGATTACCTCCGATCCCGATTGCACTCAGAATCGCGTTCTTTCCGATAATCCCGTCCACTTCATGACTCAGCGCGTATGTGTCCTGAGCACGCACGCCGACCAGGTAGAGCAGAATGTTGCACAGCAGATAGAAGAAAAGGCCATGCGTAGCAGCTCCGACAAGTCTTTGCAGGACATCTCCCGAGGCGTTCCAGGCAAAGCTGAACGATGCGGTGGCAATCAGGGAGAACCCCAACGCCATTCGGACGGATTCCGTTTGATGCGAATCGTCGACGACAACATATCGCACCAGTGAAATAACCTGCAGGCCCAGGAAAAGAATGCATGCGAGCAGGAACGGGACCTGGTGGCGGTTGATTTTTCCTCGCCCCAGGATCAGATTCAGAAGAATAATTGCGACCAGTGGCGCGCTGGACAGGACTTCCAGAAACATGGGACCCAGAAAGTTTGGAATCCCGGGAAGGTCCGGAATCTTAAACATCGTCGGGTAAAGCGCAAGAACCAGATACGGCAACTGCTCCGCGAAGGAACTCGGCTCAGACCGGCTGATCTCGGCAGACCGTGCCTGGGGCAACGCCTCATCGTAATACAGTGAATCTGAGTCACTGTCTACGCTATCATCGATGTGTCTGACGCTCATTGATGGCTACCGAACAAAAGATTTCCACTGTTGACTCGCCGTCTCAGCAAGTGCTGGTTCAACTGCGACCAAATTCCCCCAGGCCTCGCTATCCTCCAGATCACACGGCCAGGGGCGAAGATTTCGCCAACGATGCCGCGCGCCGTACTTCGTGATCGGAAACCACTCGGAAACCCATACTGCATAGCCTTTTTCAGCGAGATATCCGGCCATCTGCCGAAAATCATACCCGAGCGGAAGAGTCTTACGATCTTCAAATTCGCAAATGACCACGCGAGGTCGCTGATTTGGTTCCTGCCAGTCGATTCCTTTGAGGACAAAAAGGTCATGCCCTTCGGTGTCGATCTTCAGGAAGTCGACTCGTTTACCGGGAGCATGCTGGCGAAGACATCGATCGAGCGTGTCGGTGATGACAACTTCGGCCGCCGCCTGGTGACTCTCCAGAAACGGCGTGAGTGATGAGACGCCACTTGACTCCGGGCTGACATAGAAGGGGACCTGCTGGCCTGCCTTATCGGAAACAGCACAGCGAAGTTCCTTAACACCAGCCGTGGATCTGGCGCGAATCATCGCGTGTTTGATGGGCGAGGGATCTGGTTCAAAGGCCAGAACACTCCAGCCACTAAAGGCGAAGAATCGAAAACTCTCTCCGTGGTGAGCTCCAACATCCACCATCAGACCATTGCGAATCTGTGGCAGCAGGAGATCCTCCACCAGCAGAATCTCATTCAGATTCGCGGCCCCGGAATTCGAAATCCCGCGCAGCTTGCGGTAGATTCCAATGCCAAACACCTGGCAGAAGTGCTTCTCGCACCTCATTAGAAGAGTTTTCAGGCCTGGTGGCATTGCCATGGATTACGCTCTCAGCTCACGGCTTGGTTCAGTGAAT